>JBDONA010000640.1:0-29448 GCA_039831575.1 Fuerstiella sp.
CAAGACGAAAACAACTGGCGGAACTCGGTATCGATCCCAAAAAAATCAAATCCGTACCGCCAAAACCACCGCCTTCATAGAATCAAACCGCCAAACATGGCGCTATCCAGTTAGGATGCCCCAAAGCAACGTTTGTCGCCCGCACTTCCAAATTCAGACCTCGCATACAAATGACTGACGCCCGGCCCAATATTCTGTGGTACTGCACAGACCAGCAACGCTTTGACACCATCGCGGCCCTTGGCAACGAATACGTACAGACGCCGGCCATCGACCAACTGGTGGACGATGGCGTGGCGTTCACGTCTGCTTATTGCCAAAGCCCGATCTGCACACCAAGTCGTTCCAGCTTTATGACGGGGATGTACCCCAGCCGAGTCCACAACACTCGCAACGGCAACGACACGTTTCCCGATCATCCGCCGCTGATCAGCAAACTGCTGGCCGACAGTGGCTACGACTGCGGCATGGTCGGAAAATTTCATCTGCAGAGCTCCGGATACCGAACCGAGCCGCGACTGGACGACGGCTATTCATTCTGGAAGTTCAGTCATGCTCCGCGCGACGATTGGGAGATCGGACATGACTTCGCCGACTGGGTCACGGCGCAGGGAGGTGACCTGGAGACCATGCGAAACTCGGATGAACGGGTCAAACCGGAAATGCATCAGACGACATGGGCCACAGACATGGCGATCGAGTTCCTCCATCACGAACGTTCCGGCCCGTGGATGCTGAACGTCAACATCTACGATCCTCATCCACCGTTCGTTCCTCCAAAGACCTACGCTGATCGTTTTAACCCCGATGACATGCCTGGTCCGTGGTTTCAGCAAAGCGATCTCGCGCAGCAGGAAAAATTCAAAGACATCGATTTCCAGGACGAAGTCCGTACGCCCGAAGATCACAAGGCCAAAGAAGCCCAGGCGCTGTACTACGCAATGATTGCTCAGATCGATGACCAGTTTGCCCGGCTGCTGAAAGCGATCGACGATGCCGGACAGACGGACAACACGGTCGTCATCTTCGCCAGTGATCACGGTGAGTCGCTGGGCGATCATGGACTGATGTACAAGGGCTGCCGGTTCTACGAAGGGCTTGTGCGAGTCCCCTTGATCTTCCGCTGGCCGGGTCAGATTAAACAGAACCTGCGCAGTGATGCTCTTGTTGAACTGCTCGATCTGAGCGCCACGGTGATCGAACTGGCCGGACTGGATCAGCCCGACTACATGCAGGGGCGATCATTGCTGCCAATCCTGAAGGGCGAAGCAGAACCGTCGCACTTTCGCGATTCCGTTCGCTGCGAGTACTTCGATGCCCTGGACCCACACTTCACCGGCGGCACCGGTACCTTTGGCACCATGTATCGTCGAGGCCAATGGAAACTTGTCGTCTACCACGGCCACGGCCTCGGGGAACTCTACAACCTGGAAGATGACCCGCAGGAATTTAACAACCTGTGGGACGACCCTGCTCATTCCGAGGTCAAAGCACAATTGATGTTTGAGAGTTTTGACCAGCACGTACTGCTGACCACGGACGTGGGCAGCCAGAGAATCGCGCCGATGTAAGCTCGGTGGCGTTCGACCTGTCTCATCCCACAAATGGAATTGTTCACTCGCAAATCCCCGACCGTTGGGTCAGACTCTCACTGCTCTGTTCATCCATACACTATGCCGGAATCATCCTCACTTCCCACGAACCCCGCAGACCTTGCTCACTTCGGCAAGCTGGAACTGGTTGCGCGACAATTGGTGGAAGGGTTGATGATGGGACGGCACCGTAGTCCCTTCAAAGGGTCCAGCGTCGAATTCGTTGAACACCGCGACTACCATCCGGGTGACGAAATTCGTCACATTGACTGGCGCGCCTACGGCAAGACGGGGCGTTATTACGTGAAGGAATTCGAGAACGAAACGAATCTTCGCGCCCAGTTGCTGGTCGATGTCAGCGGCAGCATGAGTTATGCCGGCAGCACCATCAGCAAATTTGAATACGCCCGATTGCTGGCAGCATCGCTGGCGTGGCTGCTCTTTAGACAACGTGACTCTGTGGGCCTGGTGACATTTGACTCTGACGTGAGGGACCAGCTGAAACCGTCGAGCAATCGAGACGCATTTCGACGAATGATGCATGTCCTGGAAACATGCACGCCCGGGGAAGACACCAGCGTGGCAGACGTCATCGAAACCGTGCTGCCGTCAATCAAGCGGCGCAGTCTTGTGATCCTGATCAGCGACTGCTTCGACAACATCGAATCGCTGGAGGCTGTGTTGCAGCGCCTGCGTCACGGTCGCCATGAAGTGGTCATTTTCCGTATCGCCGCGCCTGAGGAAATTGAGTTTCCGTTTGACCGACCGACTCAGTTTAGCAACCTCGAAAACATCGATCACCGTCTGTTGGTCGACCCGGCTCGTCTGCGGAAGGAGTATCTCCGGCAGTACACAGAATTCTCAACAGGTCTGGAAAAAACCTGCGGAACTCTGGGCATTGACCATCGCGTGATTCGCACATCGGACCCACTGCAGACCGTCGTTGGCGCATGGCTGTCCGAACGAATGGCAATGCAGGCCTCGCGCCGCTGAATCCTTTTTCTCCACAGGAATAATCATGCTCCGCACATTTGCACTCTTTGCCGTTTTCGCCACCACCAGTTTCGACGCCGCTAAAGCGACTGCGGATGACCAGTTGGTCGTACAACCTGCGGCCGCTGGAATGTCAGCAGGAAAGCTGGCACGCGTCGACAGAATTATGCAGCGGCTTGTGGACGACGGACAACTGCCGGGGGCAGTTGTCCTGGTGGCCCGACATGGGCAGATCGCACACCTTAAGTCGTACGGGTACCGCAGCATCGAGAACAAAGTGCCGATGACGGACGACACCATTTTTCGAATTTATTCGATGACCAAGTCGTTGACATCGGCTGTTGTGCTGATGCTGGCAGAAGACGGGAAACTAAAGCTGGATGACCCGGTCAGCCGATTCGTGCCGGAGTTTGCAGACGTACAGGTACACACCTCAGACGGCGGTCGAACGCCACAACGGCCGCCAACCGTCCGTGATTTGTTGAGACACACGTCCGGTCTGACCTATGGCCTGTTCGGTGATTCAGCCGTCGACCGAATATACCGTGACGCTCAGGTCCTGTCGCCGGACGATGACCTGCCTGACTTCTCGGTGAAGGTCGGCCGTCTGCCCCTCGAATACGATCCAGGGACACAGTGGAAGTACAGCGTCGCCAGTGACGTCCTTGGCCGAATTATTGAAGTTGTTGCTGACGCATCATTTGAAAAAGTGTTGCAGGACCGACTTCTGACTCCATTGAAAATGATGGACACCGGCTTTCACGTTCCGGATGAAAAGAGTGAACGATTTGCGACTGTCTATTCGCTGGATGAGTCAAACGAACTGAAACCAGTCGATCTGCCGGAAACCAGTTCCTTTCGGAAGGCTCCTGAATTCGTGTCCGGCGGCGGTGGCCTCGTGTCAACAATCCAGGATTATTTTCGGTTTCTGCTGATGATCTCTCGGGGAGGCAGGTATGCGAATGGTCGACTTTTGTCGCAGGAATCCGTGCGGCTCATGACAACCAATCAGCTGACGCATGACGCAAAGTGGATTGGCTTCGGGGACGACATTCGCCACGGCGTCGGTTTCGGACTTGGTTTTTCTGTTCGACAGGAAATGTCGGCGTGGGATCCCGACGGACGAATTGGCGAGTATGGCTGGGGCGGCGCAGCCAGCACTCACTATTGGATCTCACCGAAGGACGACCTGATCGTAATTACAATGGAGCAGATGCAGCCCTACACGTTTCTGACTGAATGGGCCATCAAGAAGGCGATCTACGACGCCATCGAATAGTCTGCTTCTGTGGTCGCTGCGGAGCAGTTTACTGAAGACCGTGATCCGTTTCGATATGTGGGCCTGCCGGTTTATCAGACTGGAAAGCGTCATTCACGGTCAGGCATCGGTGTTCTGCGCTGCAGAAGAGGCGAAGAAAAATTCGCCGTTGCGACTGCACAACGTCAAGACGTAACGTCCTGAGACAAGAGTGCGATGCAAGGAGCACGTCAAAGCTGTTCCTGATTCCGCCCGAGGTCCGTACGTAAAAGAAGCACCGGGCGACTCGAAGGGAGAGGAGTCGCTCGATGCCTCAGACGGATTAGACGAAGAAGTCTTCGCCTACGGAGAGTATCCGTGATCCCGGTTGGAATTGGTTTCGCGGACAATTCACCAGCGATCGACGCGGCGCAATCAAGTGCCCGACGATTTGTTGTTTCTCAACAGATTATTGATAGGTCGGCAGTGCGTCGATTGGTGCCATTGCAGTGACAGGATAGCCAGCTCCGGGAGCAAAGGCCGTCTGCGGACCTGGAGCAAAGGCTGACGGATAACCGCCGCCCTGCACGCCGCAGCCACCGCCACAACTTCCACAGCCGCCGGGATAGCCAGCGCCATAACCACCACCACCATAGCCATGCATGAGGCAGCAACCGGTCATCGAGCACATCAACAGCAGACCGGTACAAAACATTACAAAACGGTTCATCGGGTTGCCTCCAGAGGCCTGCCGTGATTGGTATCCGAACGGATGTTGGCAGTGGGGGAGTGAGAAGAGAGAGTTTGAAATTCAGGACTTCCGAACCGACCAGCCATTGTGTGAGAAAAGGTGGCTGGAGTGAGGAGAAGAAGTCAGGAAGGATTCGTGAGGAGAGACGGAAAGGAGTCACAACTGAACTGCGACTTCGGGAAATTACGAGAACCGGTGAAATGGGTCAAGACGTCTTTCGAAGCTGGCGATTCTGCGACAGTTCAGCAAATTTGCTGACGTGCGTTGCACGATTCTTTGTCGAACCAAAAAAACATTAAAGATTCCGGAACTCAGCCCTGAATTTCCGTTGCTGGTTAGCAGTTCCGCAGAAAAGCGGAATTAATAGTCGCCCGTGACAGCGCGAAAGCTTCGGCAAAAACTGCCGAAGCCTTCACTATGCCGGGAACGACAGAGAGCAATTCTCAGCTCAAACGCAGGCGAGAAGTTTTCTGCAACTCTGATCCTGGTATTCGCATCGAGCCGGGATGGCGGGCAAGAGTGACCACAGACAACGACACCGCAGTACGCGGACTCGGCGCCACGACTGACGGATTCCAGCCTGAGAAGACGGCAGGCCCCCGGGCCAGAACGGTTCACGAGAATGAGTAAACGGCTCTAACCTGGCGAATACGTACCGATGGCCGCATGCTGAGGGTCATCAAACGCGACGGCACGGTGAGAGACGAGTCGGCAGCGATCGCAACGAAAGTGAAACTGCCGAAACGGTTCTCTGGATGGTGCCGGGCTTGACGGCGCCACCCAGTCCTTGCCGCAGCCAGGGCACAGTCGATTGTCTTCCGTTTCCAAGTCACCCCAATGCCTCAACAGGTAATAGAAAACGGGGCGTTTCACCGCATCTTCGACTTCCCTGCACAGCGTCCGGCCTTTGTCGGACAGGTCGCTGTCCGGATCTGCCAACTGTATGTAGGCATCCATTTCCAGTGCAGCACTTTCGAACCAGATTCGATCGTGACAGGTGTAGGAATCGGACCATGTGCACAGCCGTTCCCTTTGCCGATCATTCACCGGCAGAAGATGAAGCGGAATGGGGGTACCTCGATCGCCATGAACAACCGGACTGGCAACGTCAAATGCGTGAGTGAACAGGTACAGCGAAGACGCCGATTTCCATGACGACACTCGCGCGGCAGCTTCATCATCCAGAATTTCCCAAACCGGGTTACAGCCGAACTGGCGCCGCACATTGGCGAGGTCACGCCGCCCCCACTTCGATAGATACCTGTCCGATGCGGCGTTCCGATGTGACAGGTAGGCGTAGACGCAGAAGACTCCATCATGCCAGCCAGTGAGATGATCGCCGCAGACCTGCCCGTTCTTTACCAGCGCGCCAAGATACGCCTCGGCGGCAGCCACCAGTTCGGCTTCCTCATGTTCAAACAGAGGAGTAAAAGTTACACGCGCAAGCAACATCCGTGATCCCTGCCTCCAATGCAGGCCTGCCGCATTGGGTAACGCCATTGCAGACAAGCGAAGGACTTCGTTCGATAACGTCACACAGAGTGCCAGGCAACATCGCTGTTGCCACTGGGCACCGGTTTCGCTGTCCAACACGCCTTAGATTTCGTAGTCCGTTTCGCCTTCGCTGCTGCCGCCAAATGACTTGCGAAATGCTTCCGCCTGCGCTTTGATTGTGGCATCAGGACCGGCCAGTTTCAGATAGTAAACGCCCTTACCCTGCAGCACCAGGATGACACCCGTCATTCGATAGCCGGGAGCGGATTCCGTTTTTCTCTGGAACGGCGGTCCGACTGGTTTCTTGTAGGTCCCGGCAATGTTGGCGAAATAGTAATCGTTGTCGCCCGCTTTCCCTTTGGTCACCTTCGCCGTGCGGCCGTCACCATTGAATTGTTCGACCCAGCGTGAAATATTTGCACCGATGTCACCGCCACCTCCTGCGAAGTTGAAAATCGTCAACTCGCCGGATTCTGAGTCTCCCTTCGCAGCGGGAATGGTGTACGTAGCGAGCCTCATGCGACTGCTGCTGGGCTTCAATTTCCAGGTTGACGGTATCTTCAGCATAAGGTCCTTCAACTTGACCTCAGTAGTCTTGCCTTCCTTTTCTTTTTGCGCGTCGTCAGCTGACGATGCCGGGAAAGTGCCCACGATGAGCAACAACAGCAGACAAATGGTGATTCTATTCACGATAATCTCCAGCGAACTGAGTAATGTTTCCAGGGCGGCATGGCCGCAACCAGGTAAAACCGTCTGTGACGGTCTATTCGAGATACCGGCTCGGAATGTGTTGGCCCGTTACCGTCGACCGCTGTGGAAGCGCGAACAGCACGGATCATTGCTTTTCCGAAAGACTCCAATATGGCCGAACTGACGAATTGTTGGTACCTGGCGGACGGGTTTCAACTGAGCAAAGGGTTTCTTCTCGCGCGTGACATCGTCGTCGTAAGCCTTTGTGCACGAAGGCCCATCTGATAGTTTCCGTGCAAAATGGACTTCGACAGGCTGTGAATTGCTGTTCGAACAGCAAATTGCCCGTGGCCTGCAGCACACATCAGCGTCGCAATGTTGGCAAAGTTAAGGACAAATCGCAGAATGACAGCCATCAAAATAGTAGCTGGTGAAACAAGAATCGGGTGGATTGGAACAGGCGTCATGGGCGTCAGCATGTGTGGCCATCTGATGAGCGCCGGATTTGCAGCCACTGTTTATTCTCGGACCAAGTCGAAATCTCAACCGCTGTTGAACAACGGAGCTGCATGGGCGGAATCACCAAAAGCCGTCGCCGAGAAATCGGACGTGATCTTCTCGATCGTCGGGTTTCCTCGCGACGTACGATCCGTGCTGCTGAGTGACGATGGTGCTCTGGCGGGTGCGAGTGAGGGCAGTGTGCTGGTCGACATGACAACCAGCCAGCCATCGCTTGCTGTTGAGATATACGACGCTGCGAAGACCAGGGGTGTCAGCTGCGTGGATGCTCCTGTGTCCGGCGGAGACGTGGGAGCAAAGAAGGGCACTTTGTCCATCATGATCGGCGGTGACGCAGATGTCGTGCAGGCATTGCAGCCATGCTGGGATGCGATGGGCCAGACAATCGTGCATCAGGGACCGGCAGGTGCCGGCCAACACACCAAGATGGTCAACCAGACGCTGATTGCGACCGGTATGATCGGCGTCTGTGAAGCGCTGCTGTATGGATACAAAGCCGGGCTTGATCTGGAGACCGTCATGAAATCCGTTTCCAGCGGTGCCGCGGGAAGCTGGTCGCTGTCCAATCTCGGACCACGAATCATCGCCAACAACTTCGATCCCGGTTTCTTTGTCGAGCACTTCATCAAGGACATGGGAATCGCCCTGGAGGAATCAAAGAATCTGGGACTGTCTATGCCGGGACTTGCTTTGGGACATCAGCTATATCTGGCTCTTCAGGCTCAGGGGCACGGCCGTGACGGAACTCACGCGCTGCAGTTGGCACTGGCCAGTCTTTCAAACGTCAACTGGAAAGACCGCAACCAGCACAACGCACCAACGTAAAAGCGGCCGGTTGGGAGTGACATAGACTTACCGTCTCGCCTGCCGCAAACGTGGTCTGCGAAGAAGACACAGCGACCTGCATTTTTATCTTTAACTTTCAAAACATCAGCACGAATTGGAAAACATGAAATACGACGTTTACGGTGTTGGCAATGCGCTCGTGGACATCCAGGCTCAGGTGTCAGACGAACTTCTTGCCTCAACCGGCTTTGATAAAGGCATTATGACTCTGGTTGACGATGTTCAACAGCAACAGGTGATCGAAGAGCTGGCCGGGCTAAATCTGAACCGTTGTGCCGGCGGTTCGGCCGCCAATACGATCGTCGGTGTCGCCGACTTCGGCGGGCAGGCCGCCTACGTTGGCAAAGTGGCCAACGACGAAGCCGGTGAGTTCTTTTTGAAGGACATGCGCGACATGGGAGTAACAATCGAAGTGACTCCCGCAACCAGCGGACAGACGGGCACCTGTGCTGTGCTGATCAGCGAAGACGCTCAACGAACAATGCTGACCAATCTGGGCGTGTCTGCCACACTGACGGAAGCGGACATTGACGAAGACAAAATCAAACAGGCAAAGTACGTTTATGTGGAAGGCTATCTTCTGACCGGCGATTCAACGAAGGCCGCAGCTTACAAGGCATTTGAACTGGCAAAGAAGAACAACGTAAAAGTGGCGTTCACCGCATCAGATCCGTTTCTGGTCAACATGCTTCGAGATGAAATCTGGAGTCTGATCGAAGGCCCGGTCGACTTGTTTTTCTGCAACGAAGAAGAGGCAAAGAGTCTCACCGGGAAAGACGATCCCGTGGAATGTGCCGCGCAAATTCATGGCCACGCAGAAAACGTGGCGGTGACGCTGGGAGCGAACGGATCCATCATCATGCACGGCGACGAAGCGATCGCGATTGAAGGTGTATCCGTGGAAGCGATCGATACGACCGGTGCCGGCGACATGTATGCAGGCGGACTGCTGTACGGAATCACCAATGGCCTGTCGTGGAAGAAAGCCGGGCACCTGGCGTCACATGCTGCGGCTCGGATCGTCAGCCAACTGGGAGCTCGAGTGGAACAGCGATTTACCGCCGACGAAATTCAGCAACTGCTGGCGTAAGTCCGTCGTGCAGTCTGCTCGTTGTGCCCTGGTGTCGAACAATACAATATGTCTCATGTCGAACATCGCTGGAGAGTCCAGGTCTCTTGATTGCAATCTTGTCACGGTTTGCACAGACAATTCTGTGTCCGCAACATCTCCATCACACGGAAACCCTCTGATTTAGCTCCAACAGATCTCGGTTTTTCAGCGTATTCACAGCTGAAAGGCCGAAGAAATGCTGACAATGACGGATTCGGACGCGAACTACGGCTCGTCCGAGGCAGAAGCGGATTCAGACGATTCGCTGGTGTCTCAGGCGACTGATGCGCGTCTGGTGGAACAGGCTCGGCACGGTGATACGGACGCTTTCGGTCAGCTGGCTCAGCGGTACGAACGACGCGTCATCAAGGTCATTCGACGCTTTATGCCAGACCAGGAAATGGCGTTGGATCTGGCTCAGGATGCGTTTCTGAAGGCATTTGACCGGCTTGAACAATTTGATCCGTCGCGGCGATTTGGTCCGTGGCTGTTTCGAATTGCGGTTAACACAACGTACGACCACCTGCGAAAAATCAAACGCAAGGGTAAGTGGGCGTTGTTCAGTGAAGCGGGTGAGAATCGAGTTCCGGACCCTCAGGCCCCGGATCCTCGAGGCGAAATTGATTTGTCTCAGGAGGTACGGACGGTTCTGGAAGACATACCGGAAACGTATCGGACGGTACTTGTGCTTAGAGATCTGGAAGGGTTTTCAACATCAGAAGTTGCCGCCGTTACCGAACGCAGCGAAGCCACAATTCGCTGGCGACTGGCTGAAGCACGGCGCATGTTCAAAGAAGCGTGGGATCGACGGCAACGGTGTATCGAAGAAGAACAACTTGGGTAACGCAGTCGCTGGCAATGAATGCTCCTGACTGCGAATAGAGAACTGAACGATGCGACTTCGGCCGCATCGAATTCGAGCTATCACTCGACAGTGAAGAAATGCTCGCAGGTAAACCAGGAATCATGGAGTGGTAAAACGATGCAGAAGCAAAGTATGAAGTGTGCGGATGCTCGACATTTGGTTCATCTTGCTGTTGGCGATGATACGCAACCGGAAGAAGAACGTCAGCTGACAGAACATTTGCATTCCTGTTCTGAATGTCGCTCCTACCATGCCGGCATGGTGGATGCGATGCACGCCCTCGAGCGAGTTCGCGATGAGGATAACGTTGATATCCCGACGGGAGTCGTCTGGCCGGCCATCGCGAGTCAGTTGAAGTCACGCCGCAATGTTAATTCGACTCCTGAGCGACGGCGCTTTAATGGAGCAGTCGCAGCTCTGTGTGTGTGCTCGCTGACCCTGGCAATGGTCACCGCCGTGCAGAACCTGCCGACGAATGATGTCGTCCCGTACGGCGATTATTCGTCGATTCCAGCGATGAGTGCCAGCTTCCGGAATGGTGGTGTCCAGGAACCTGAATTTGGTCAGCAGGGCCAACTGGTTCGGGTTCGCGACTCCAATGGTACAACCGCCTGGATCAACCCGAACACACATCAACTGTACTACCTGCAGACCGGCCCGGAGTTTCGGGATCAGGACTTAAGCTTCTGATCGAAATGCCGATCGACCTTGAGGCCTCACTGCAGTCAGCTGCGACTGGCAGAATCTGCCGGACGACGTTCAATACTTCGCAGCCGTAAAAGCAACATGCGGGTTCCTTCGTACTGGATTGCTGGTACAAAAACGGGCCACCGCTCCCGGCGGCGCTCTGTCGAACATTTGCTGTCTGAACTTGACAGAATTATCGAATCAACCCGCAGTTGCACCCTTTGCTGTGTCGATTCCAATAACGGTGCCATAGCGCGCAACAGTTGGTTTGCGTAAGCCAGGTTTTCGCCAGGGAGGGCGTCGTGAAATTCTCAGGCCAGATCTTTCCCAATGACACGGTGGCTTATTTCCGTGTTGCATCTTCCGCTCGTCGACAACCGATCGAACCGGTGTCGGTCGGCGAATTCCTGATCGGAAGCGCTGCGCACTGCCATCTTCGATTCGGCGATGACGGGATTCCTGATGTCCATACGCGCGTCACTGTCGAACATGATCACGTTCGTTTGACCTGCGAAGTCGCGGAACCAGCCTTGCTGGTGAATGGAACTGCCACGTTCCAGTGTCAGTTGTTCGATGGCGACATGCTGGAAGTGGGCAGCCACCGGTTGCTGTTCCGTCTGGCCGCGGCCGAAGGTCGAATCACTCTCGACGAAGAAGCGTTCTTACTGGACTCAGGTTCAGCAGCCCCGGCCAGCACGGTCGAAGAACTGGTCGAGCGGCTGGAAGAGCAGATCGAACTTGTCGAAGAATTGACCCACACACCCGATGATGGCGTTCTGGAGCTGCTGCAAGCCGTCGCTCAAACGTCAGCACGGAATACTGAGACCGCCGACCGCCACGCTGCAGACGCATCAGATTCCGCCGCCAAATCAGACCTTGACCACGTCACGGGGATGATTCAAAAACACCACGAAGCCAGCCGCATTCGTCTGGAGTCGCTGACAGAAGTGCTGGATAACGTTGTCAAACAGCAGAAGCTGATTGCCGACACGCTGGCCGTCATGTCAGACCGAATCCAGGCGCTCGATTCTGATTCCGGCTATCAGCGGCGGCGTGCCAGCGCGTAATGCCACGCAGGTGCATGTCGCACAGACGTGTCGCGAGTCCGGCGAGCAATATCGCAGCGACAGCGTTCTACGCTGACTTGTGGCCGTGAAGAACGCGTTCCGGCCCGAGAATTCGGCATGCCCATGAGCCGGAACGATTCGCGAAGAAAAGCAAACTGCTCTACACGGTAACGGCAATCGCTACACTTCGATGCAGCGCTGTCTCAACCGTCGTGCGGCGCAAGTCGGGCTGTGATGGCAAAGTCCGTGAGCGAAACAGATTTTCACCACGTTTCATCGGGACCTGTGTCTCGCGAATTACACTCATAGCACTCTCCTTTTTTGTTGCGTTGGCCAGCCGACCGCAGAAGAATGGCAACGGCAGAGCCGTCAGGTCCTGCCGGTTTCTGTTCCGTGACTAACGACGTTTATTCACTGAAATACGTTGTCGTGGAGTCCGGCACGGCGACCAGCCGCCGAGGGTTATTCGTGCCGGACGGTCGCTCGCGTGATCCGTGGCACTGTCTCGTTTGATTCGTTGCCATCATCAGGTTTCCAGATCATGAACTCAGGATTTGCCGGCTTAAAAAAGGCCGGCTACGTGCTGGTCAATTTCTGGCTGGCCTTTCATGTGTTTGCAATATTTATTTCGCCCGCCGGCATGCCGCCGGCGTCACCATTGCTGGTCGATGCGTCACGAGTGGCCATGCCGTACAACCAACTGTTGTTTCTGAATCATGGCTATCACTACTTCGCGCCGGATCCGGGGGCCAGCACGCTGATCTCCTGGGCCATTGATCGTCCAGGCAACACTCCACTAAAGGGACGCTTCCCCGATCCGGACATTTGTCCACGTCTGCTGTACCACCGCTATTTCATGCTGGCAGAAAATATCGGCGCGTTTCCACTGGAAACACAGGGTCAGGTTTTTGAAGCTTATGCACGGCACTTTGCCGTCCAGCACGATTCCCGGACGATCAGTCTGTCAAGACTCCGCCACAGCCCGTCCTCCATCACCAGAATTCAGGCCGGTGGGCAGCTTTCGGACTTCGAAACGTTTTTCGAAGAACCGATTGGCTTCTATGACTTTCGAACGGACAACTTCGGAACAGCAGGGGCCACGTCCACTGCCGACAGCTTTTGATCGACCAGTTTCACAGAGTCTCTCATTGCGCAGAGTTTCTAATTTTTCATGAGTCCAGTTCCAGCCAACTCGCTTCCCCAACGATGTCTCCGTGCCGCACACAGCGCCACTGAGCAATGGAGGATGTTCTGGTTCGATCCGGCCGATCCGTTTAGCCTGGGTATTATCCGAGTGCTGACCGGCTCAATGCTGGTGTACAACCTGTTGGTCTGGGGCCTGGACCTGACTGCATTCTTTGCCAGCGACGGATTGCTGCCGTTGTCGGCGATGTCGCAGTTTCACCAGAATGACCTGGTGTTTTCGTTTCTCTTTTACGTGAGTGACGAATGGCTGGTCGTGGTGCACTGGAGCTGTGTAATTCTGGCGCTCATGTTCTGCCTGGGTCTCGCGACACGGCTGACATCGGTGTTGGCGTTTCTGATCACCATTTCGTATTCCCAGCGAGTGCCCGTTGCCAACTTCGGACTCGACCAGATTCTGGGGATGTTGTGTCTGTATCTGGCGATTGGTCCGTCAGGAGCAGCTGTTTCCATCGATCAACGGATTCGCGATTACTGGCGCAAATCGAAGGGCCTCACAATTGAAGTTCGAAAGTATGCGTCTGCCAGGACAGCACTGCGGCTGATTCAGATTCACATGTGCGTCATCTATTTCTGGGCGGGTTTCGCCAAACTGAAGGGTGACACGTGGTGGACGGGAGAAGCCATGTGGCAGGTCATGGCGAATCAGGAGTATCAGACGCTGGACCTGACGTGGATGGCCTGGGTGCCGTGGCTGCCCTACCTGATTGCACACATTACAGTCGTGTGGGAAGTATTCTTCTGCGTCCTTATCTGGAACCGACGTCTGCGACCACTACTGCTGGCAATCGGTACAGGCATGCACTTTGGCATCGGCGCTTTTCTGGGCATGTGGACCTTCGGGCTGATCATGACGTATGGTTACTTTGCATTCGGCAACCCGGAGTGGTGGCGCCGCCAACTGTCTTTGTCAGGCCGCCGTAATCACGGCCGCAGCGATGGAAGGCAGGTGCCGATTGATGAAGTCGATTCCAACATTCTGTCGCAGCACACGCCGAATGAATGGGACGAAGTCGCCAACGAAGTGGAACGTCCCGCACCAAAGTCCACAAACGCAGTCACCGGTGCGCCGCAGTCACAGTTGGATCTGTAGAGTGTGGATCTGCCTTCGCCCTGGACAAGTAAGTGGTGCGGGCCCTGCGCATACTCCGACACGATATTCAAACGTCGGTACGTCCGGCGCGTCAATCCAGCCTGGTGCAGGGAATCCTCTTGAAAACCCCACCGCCAGGAAACGGAATCGCAGCTTGCCGCAGACTACTTCTTCTTGCGAGTCGAGACGGTCTTGAGTTCCAACGTAGAACCCAAACGCTCTGCCATTGCCGTGACGATTTTTATGGACACCGGATGTCCGCGGTCTTCGAACTTGATGATCGTCGCGGGAGCAACATTCAGTTCTTTGGCGAGCTTGCCAATGGACTGCCCCTTGGCCTCGCGAAGAGCCTTCATTGCCTTCGCAATGTCCTGAACGGCGTCGTCATTGTTTAAGCGCCTGCGACCAACGCGAGACCAGTTAACACCGGTTTCGATGCGGGACCGCCCCCCAACTTTGGGTGGCCGCTGAGATTCCGCCTTCTTGCTTTTTTTCTTAACCGCTGCCTTCTTCTTCACTGATGCAACCTCGGTTTCTGTGCCTTACGTTTAGAACGAAATCAATCGTCGCGACGATTGCCGGATCCAGCGTAATGGTCAGAGAGGTGAGTTCAGTGGTGTACTACGCTACTTCGTGCATACTCACATGTACAGAGGTGAGTTTCAACAGTTCGGAGCAAACACTTTCCAACAATACACATTCCAGTCTTCGCAGAATGTCCGCTACGAGTGCACCGTCCATCACCCTGTGGTCATAGGCAAGAGTCACCTTGCAGTCATACTGATCACTCATAACGCCGTATGTCAGACAGCCCGTATGAATTGATGGAGGAACGTGTATTTCCACACCTCGACTTGCCAGCGTCGACAAAAAAAACGTCCCCAGACGCTTCGCCCTTCTGGCCTTCGCGACGTTGATGTTCCATCCCCAGAACAGCCTGCGTATTGGAGTGGGAAGGCTGGCAAGTTGAAGTTCCCGTTGAAACAACTCGGGCACCGGATTGCCCGTGTATCGATCAATCGTCGCCTGAATTTCCGGCAAAGGGGTCTCATCCGGAACGGGAATACGTCCCCAGAACAGCCAGGGTTCTCCTTCGAATTCCCGATGAATTGTGAGAACGCCCACACTTTTCGGATGCTGGTAAAGATGAGCCCACGGCCACCGGTACCAGGTCTGGCGGAGTTCCGGGATTTCCTTCGCGACAATGGCGTAGGCTTTCAGAAAAATCGCAGGCCATGAAATTCGGATCGGGCTGGCGACGCGTGCTTCGGCGACTGCACGGAGGTTGCAGAATCGGTCGTGTCCGCAAAGCGGCACCGATTTATGGAAGTTCAGAAGGTCCCACGTCAGCCGGCGGCTGCGTGGAATTCCAAAGACCTTGCCGTCTCGGTTCGAATCCACTGTCACTGCTCCTACACGTCCTTGTCCCGACTTCCGTGAAATGTCGCTCTCCCGAGTGACGCTGCCTGTCTTACGTAACGTCGCACACCATCGCTGAGTGTCGCAGCGACTGAACAGGATCGTCCCACGCTGGGATGAATTCCTGGGCCACAAACAGATCGTAGCCGGATTCCAGAATCGCTCGCATGACGGCCGGGTAATTGATCTCCTGGTTCTGGTCCAGTTCGCCACGCCCCGGATTTCCGGCAGTATGATAGTGTCCAATGTACGGATGATAGTTGCGAATTCTTCGAATCACGTCGCCGTTCATAACCTGCACGTGGTAGATGTCAAACAGCAGTTTGAATCTGGAAGAATCCACCCGCTTGACGAGGTCCACACAGCGTTCGACATCGTCACCAAAATATCCCGGATGTCCTTTCATCGGGTGCGAATCATCTCGTGAATTGAGGTGTTCGAGCACGAGTGTGATCTGTTTTTCCTCCGCATAGCCGATGACTTTCTTCCAGCAATCCAGGCAGTTCTTTTCTGCAGCCTGATCGTTGATTCCGGGCACGGACATTCCCGTGAACGTGATCACGCTGGGAGCACCGAATTCAACCGCCTTGTCGATGGAAGCTTTCAACTTACTGACGCACTCGTCGTGGTTCGCCGGATCGACCGGCCCCTTCGCGAAACCGTGACTACTGACCAGCGAGATTTTCAGTCCCTGTTTGCGCGCCTCCGGGTAAAACTGTGGACTGATGCCCTCAATGGCTTCCAGACCAATATCACGACAGTGCCGAATAAGTTCCGGCACGGGCATCGGCTTGAAACACCATCCCATGACCGACTGACGGATCTTCTTATGCTGAATTTTGAAATCGTCGGGTACATCGCCGCGACTCGTCTGAACAGCGCTGGCCGCTGGTGCAGGGTAGGCGGTTGAGGCGGCAGCTGCTGCCGCACCACCAAGAAGCATACGGCGTGAAAGTGATGGTTGAGACTTCATCAGGACCTCTCAGCTCATGAGCTTGGCGCTGCAATGAGCCGTTCCAGGAACGCCGCTGTCGCGGCAGAATAGATGAGTGGAGTATACGAGCGATACGGTTCGGTGTCAGTGCGAGAACACAAAAGGAATTGACAGAATTCGGCGGAAACACGCCTCCTGTGGTGCACTCAGCCTGCGTGCCGTCGAGAGCGGCGAAGAGACCCGGTCTTTTGAAAAGACCGGGTCTCTGACTTTGCGCCCTAATCAGTCTACAACTCATTTTTTCCGTGCAATTGTCCCGTCAACCTGCTGACTGCGTTCAGGACACCTTCCGCAACCTTGTGCAGGAAGTCACGGTCCAGCGTTTCCGGCGTGTCGGATGGTTCGTGATAGTGTGGATTGCGCATAAAACTCGTGTCCGTGATCATCAGCGCTGAAAACCCCGCATCCCAGAACGGACTATGATCACTCAAGCGAGTTGGCGGAAGTGGATTTCCGTTGTCAGGGACCTGCAATGACTCACACGGAAGCTGGTCCACCAGACGAAACGCGTCAGCAAAATACTGAATCAGATCGCCCGAGTTTTGATTGCCGACTACCGCGATGAAGTTGCCAACGTTCGGATAAATGCCCGGCAGCCCCTCCGGCAGAGTCTGACTGCCCGGTTCATGACTGCAATAACCCAGCATTTCGAGCGACACCATTCCGGTCAGCGAAATGTCTTGCTGACGGCACGTTTCGGCATGGAAAGCTCCGCCCAACATTCCCTGTTCTTCAAGATCAAACACGACCAACTCAAGATCCACGCCCTGTGGCAGGGTGGCGTTGTTTGCTTCGCCCAGCAGACGAGCAATCTCCAGAAGAACGGCCACGGCCGACGCGTTGTCATCTGCTCCCGGAGTGTTTTCTCGTGAATCAAGATGTGCGCCCAGAACAAAGACGCTGGAGTTGGCAACCGCCGGAGGCTTTCGTCGAGCAACGAGATTGATGCCATTCATGGATCGCAGCATCTGGTCGTCTGCCGCAAAATCACGGCGTTCCACGGTCCAGCCGCTTTCCGTCAGGTGACGTTCACAGTAGACGCGGCATTGTTCAAGGCGGTCCGATTCTGCGTACCGTGGCTCTGCCGCGATCCATTCCACATGCTGCCAGATTCGTTCAATGTCTGTTTTCACGGATAATTGTGAGGGCCTGACCCCAATCTGAAATCGAACTGACAGAAGAATTGCTGTCGAACTGACGTGGATGTCCGTTTGACGTAAACGCTATGCGTTTGCGCTGGCGGCATTGTATTGCGATGTGCTGTCAGCGGCCAGCCAGGCCTGACTCAACGCATCACAGCGCTTGTCGAGCCCGTTGCACACGAGCAGGAAACTCACTCGCAGGGACGAGCCGTCTGTGCTGCTGGATTAAGTCAAATGGCGTGCTCGCGTATGTCCCGTCTACGCATTCGTACTGATCCGTAGAACTACGTAGCGTCGCCTTTTTCGGTAATCCTCCTGTGCCGGGCTTCGTAGTAATAGCAACGAGCAACAAATGCCGACGACCGGCACCCTCATTCTGGCAACCGGGCAAAGGAGAGAGAACCAATGCAACACGCAATGGCCGACACGCAGAACAGCAAAACGACGACGAATGAAGAGCACACCGTCGACCAGCTGAACACGATCTACAAATCAATCGGTCGTCAACTTTGGGCCTCCTTCTACGCGTTCTGCGGAGACGCAGAACGCGCATCAGACGCCCTTCAGGAGTCGTTTCTGAAACTGCAGCGACAGGACCTGAGCACCATCAATGATCCGCGCAGCTGGTTGCGGCGGGTGGGACGCAACTGGTTGCGTGATGTTGCCAGACGAACGAAACGATCTGCGTTAATCGATGCGCACCTGCCGGATTGCACGGACTCCAGAGAAAACGCGGCACTGTCTCTTCGGTACGGTATAAGTGGCCGTCGTCGCGAATCGCGGAAACGCTCGGAACGACGCCTCAGGCCATCGACATGCGACTGTGCCGTGCGCGACATCGACTTCGCGAGATCCTGCTGCAGATGCAGCCCGACTTTGCAATCTCAGCATTGTGATGTCGTGGATAAGTTTCAGCTGTGCTGAGAAAAATCGCACGGCCCTGTCGCATTATGGCTGCCCTGACATCAAACCGTTCGGCACAAACAATTCGTCCGCAGCCAATGCCAGGCCCTGTTGTCAGCAGCGATCACCGCATCAAAGTGAAGTAGTCATACAGACGATTCATGAATGCTTGTACAAACCGAACGCGGCTCCAAATGTCAATTTTGGAATCGACGTTGTGCACGCTGCCAGCCTGTTGTGCACGTTGGATGCAGGCAGGCTGCCTGCACTACGAATGAAAGCAACGCGACCTTCCCCGGTGTCTGAACAACCAAACACGTTACTGTGGGGCTGATACCTGCCAGCCCAGAGCCCACTGCAGTTGAAACTGGGCTTCGTTGAAGGCGATAACAGAATCAAGATAGGCGCCGCGGGATGCTTCCAGCGCCTTCACGGACTGCAGGACTTCAATCGGCAGTCCTTCGCCCTCGCGAATACGACTCAGGTTGCGGTCATACGAATCCTGAGCCGACCGAATGGAAGACTGTGTGATCGCCATGCGCTGACGGCGATGTGTCACCTGCGTGTATGCTTCCGCGATTTCGCGAGCAACGTCATCGATGAGACTTAGTTTGCGGAACATTGCCTGCTGAACCAGGGCCTGCGAACGTCGTCGAGCAGATCGTTCCCCGAAGCCGAAGTTGCGAATCTCCCATGTCACCATCGCGTCAAAGTCGTAGCGATTGTCCACATTGTTGATGACACTCCCGACGCCACCGCCGAAACCGCCAGTACTGAAACCCAGCAGTACGCTGGGAACAAATGGAGCGTACTTTTGTCGCCGATATCGATCGCAGGCGGCCGCTACCAAAGCCTGCAATTCCTTGAGTTCCGGTCGATGGGAAAGGCCCGAAGTGATCAGGGAACCTTCGTCCATTTCGGTCGAAACGAGCTCGATCGGCACGACCGTGGGGTCCATCGGAATGATTCGTTGACCTGGGTTGATGCTGAGAGCATGCGCCAGTTGGGCGGACGCGACGTCTACCAGTTCGTGAGCCGCGGCGATTCGGCCTTCGATGAGCCTCAATTCAGTCCTCATGCGATCGGCATCCGCCTGCAGGCCCTGACCAGCGCCGGCAAAGTCGTCAGTGATTTTCGAAACGGCAGCCGTGCGGTCTTTGACTTCCTGCAGAATTCGCAATTGCTGATGTGCGTCAAGCATCTTCAAGTAGGCCAATGCAACGTCTCGCAGCTGTCGATTGACGACGGCCTTTTCAGCGTGGCTGGTCGCCCAGGCCGTCTTTTGGGCAATATCCGGCTGAAAGATCGCATCGGCCAGATGAAACTGGGCCTGAATACCAGGGCGAGGGGTTGTACCTGCTCCGACCGCGCCCGCTCCTAATCCGTACTGAAACGAATTTCGATTGACGTCAGCGATGCTTCCGTCGCTTGCCTGCAGATTCCCATCGTGTCGATGAAAACTAAGTCCGGTTTGAATGCTCGGCAACCACAACACTTCGGCCTGATCGAGGTTGGCGTAGGCTTCCTGAACTTTCCACTGAGCAAAGCCCACTGCCGGATGATCACCACCGATCATCGACAATGCACTCGGCAGGTTCAGCAGCATCGCATCCGGAGGAGCCACGTCGGCAGACACAAGTTCGTCGGCCATCGACGCCGTGGCAATCAGGTTTCCGGGAAACGGTGTTTCGGTAAAAGTCGTCTGTTGCGACGCGACACGAACGCTTTGGAATCCCGCATCCGTTAATGGTGCCTGCGTCTGCCGGTCAACCAGGCGAATTTCGTACGTACGGCCATCAAGCGTAATCGTCCCGTCGCTTTCTGGTCGGTTGTCGGCAACCTGATGACCGACCGGAGTAATGACGAGCTTCCGCAGGACCGCTGACGAAGAGGGCAGGCGTGGTGAATGCTCGGTCACGAAAACCTCAGCCGCTGGCGATTTCTCCGACGGTCGAGCGACCGATGAATCCACGTATTCCGGGACAACGGCCTGACTTTGATCCGTCAGGAATCTGGAAGAGGCTGGTTTAAAGCGAGAATCCGCTTCGGCCTGCAATTCCTCAGCCCCCGCGGGCCGCGCAGGGCGATTGGCATCTGTGCCAGCGAATCCGTTACGTACGCTGTTGCAGCCGCTTAGACAGATCAATCCGCCAAGAAACCATGTATTAATAGTGGCCGAACGCATAGAACCTCCTTGTTCCCATCAGTGCCAGTGTCGGGCTTTATCGGCAGTTCCGAATGTGTCGGGGGTACGTTTGCCACATCCGTTTCTATTAACGGCAACCGTCCCGGCGGTTGCAGGAATTGTTCCTGCCGACCGAATTCAACCGACCATGCCGACCGTATCGACCGTGCCGGCAATGACTTCTGCAATTTGCCCCCGCGAAGATTCTCAGCGCTGTCTTCCGAACTAACCGCGTGATAGTCTGCAGAATTCCTGAATTCTCTAATCCGCAAAGGCTGTCAGAATGAAATTCCTCCGCTATTTTCCGGCTTCCCTTGTACTGGGAGGTTTGGTGCTGACCGCGGCTGGTTGTTCGCAAAACAGTGCTGCGGATCGCAGCGGTGCCGCCACATCGAAGCCACTGAAGCCTGTCGCGGTGAAGACTGTCGCCGTGATACAGGAGGACATTCGTCGCTCAACCACGCAGCCTGCGACTGTTCATGCGTTCTACACGGCGGCCATTCAGGCGAAGGTCCATGGATACGTCAAAGACGTGCAGGTGGACATCGGCGACGCCGTTCAGGCCGGAGATACTCTGGCCATCATCGATGTCCCGGAAATGGCAAGGCAGCGAATGACAGCGCTCGCTCAGGTCGAACGACAGCGTGCGCAAGAAGAAAAAGCCAAAGCGGGTATCAACCTTGCCAAAGCGAATGTGCAGGCCGCCGAAGCGATGACCGCCGAAGCCGAATCAAACCTGCAGCAGGTCGAAGCCTCTCTGGCCGCTGTGGAAGCAGAGTTCCGGCGGACTGACGACCTGGTCAGACGAGGTTCCATGCAGCCTCGCATTCTGGACGAGGTTCGCAAGAGGCGAGATTCGGAAGTGGCCGGAAAAGCGGCTGTGGCTTCGGCCATCAATTCTGCCATGGCAAACGTCAACGTCGCCAAATCCAAACTGGCCGCAGCACAGGCCGACTTGAAATTCGCTGCCGCAGAAACTGTGATTCAACAACGTCAGATCGAAGAAATTGACGAACTGATCAGGTACGCGACACTCACGGCCCCATTCACCGGAGTGGTCACGAAACGAAACGTGTCCCCGGGCGATCTTGTCAGCGAACGCAGCAGCGACGCTCCGCTGTTTGTTATCAGTCAACTTGACAGGGTTCGAATTCACATTTCGGTCCCCGAAAACGACGCGGCCCATGTAGATCGCGGCGATGCCATCCGCGTTGTTTTTCCGTCCTTCCCGGCAGAAGAGGCGATGACCGTCACCGTGACGCGATCGACAGCCAGCCTTGATCCCAGCACTCGTACCATGCTGGTGGAAGCGGAAGTTGCCAACACCGATGGCAAACTCATGCCGGGAATGTTTGGACAGGCTTCCATCACGCTTTCAACAAAGCTGGCAGCGAACATGCTTCCCGCCAGGGCGGTTCGATTCGACGAATCCGGCAACGCATATGTCTATGTTGTCACTGGTGAAGAAGTGTCGGTTGTGCCGGTCACCACGGGAATCGACGACGGCAATACGATTGAAATCGTCTCAGGACTGGAGCCCGGCCAGACAGTCATTGATGCTCATCTGCAGAGGTTCAAGGACGGTCAAATGGTGAGGGTGTTGGACCAGCGGTAGCTGTCCGCGATCAGT
This sequence comes from Fuerstiella sp., assembly GCA_039831575.1. Taxonomy (GTDB): domain Bacteria; phylum Planctomycetota; class Planctomycetia; order Planctomycetales; family Planctomycetaceae; genus Fuerstiella. The sequence continues at coordinate 22,422 of JBDONA010000640.1, forward strand.
CGTCAGCATTCAGTCACACATTGTGTCATTGATCATTCTAAATTCGTTTCAGCCAAATTGAACACACATGGGACTCATCAACTTCTCACTTAAGAATCGTTTCGCGGTCCTGGCCGGCGCGACAGCGTTGTGCCTGCTGGGAGCGTCCGTCATACCGGGCATCACGATCGACATTCTCCCCGATTTCAAGCAGCCCGTGGTCGTGAGCTTTTTCTCATATCCCGGCCTGCCCACGATGGATATGGAAAAGTCCGTCAGCTCTCGAGTCGAACGGGCTCTGACCCTCGCCGGCAAGATCGAACACCAGGAATCCCGAACTGTTCCCGGTGCTGCCGTGATCAAGATTTTCTTCCAACCCGGAGCTGACCCGAGCTCGGCGATGAACGACATCGTCAATCTTGAAGCCAGTGACATGTTTCACCTGCCGCCCGGCATCGAATGGCCGTTCACGCTGCGCAGCGAACCTTCGAATCTTCCCGTCGTCCTGGCGGCGATTTCAGGCGAAGGACTCAGCGAATCAGAACTCTATGGCATCGGCTACTATGCGGTGCGAAACAAAATGGGCGGGTTGAAAGGCGTGCAAATTCCCCATCCGTTCGGCGGCAAGTTTCGTCAGATGATGGTCTACGTTGATCCGGTGAAACTGCAGGCTCACAATGTCAGTGCGAAAGACGTTGTCGATGCAGTGACAAAATCGAACCTCGTCCTGCCGGGAGGGACTGCTCGCATGGGCGGCATCGACTATCTGGTGCATCCGAAGAATACGTTACCCACGACCGAAGACATTGAAGCCATTCCCATCGTTGTTCGTGATGGAGCTCCCGTATTCGTGCGCGATGTGGGGCGAGTCGTCGATGACGCGGCACTGCAATACAACGTCGTGCGAGTCAATGGCAAGCGCAGCGTGTACTGCCCTCTGCTGCGAGAACCTGGCGAAAACACGATTGAGTGCGTTGATCGCATCTACGAAGGCATTGCCGCCGAAATCCCGAAGATGAAGGAACGTGGCGACATTCCCGAAGCCACGGAAGTGACGTTGGTGTCTGATCAGTCCAGCTACATTCGCCTGGCTATGAGCAATCTGTACACCCAGGTCGGTCTCGGATCGATTCTGGTCGCCGTCGTGGTACTCGTTTTTCTACGACGATTCCTGCCGACGTTAATCATCGTCGCCACAATTGTGCTGGCGATTCTGATCGGCGGTCTTGGTTTCGCGTTCACCGGGCAAACGATCAATGTCATGACTCTCGGCGGAATTGCGCTGGCGATCGGCACCGTTGTTGATGCTGGGATCGTCGTGGTTGAAAATGTGATTCGTCATCAGCGTATGGGTAAGTCACCGATGGAGGCGGCTCTGGACGGAACTCGCGAAGTGTCCGGAGCCATCCTTGCCGGCACTGTTACGACGCTGGCCGTGTTCCTGCCAGCTGTTTTTCTGACGGGCATGATCAAGTACCTGTTCGCACCGCTGTCGCTGGCCGCGACATTCACCATCGGTGCGTCCTACGTGCTGGCATTGACCGTCATCCCGGCCTTCTGTGCGACATTCGTGCGTGAGAAAGTGCAGCAGGGCAGCGCCGCACAACACGACGCCGCAGAAAGTGCCAGGCCACAGGGGATCTATGGCAACCTGCTGAACACCGCACTAAGAGTGCCGGCGCTGACTGTGCTGCTGATCGTGGTCGGTGTCGGAGCGACCTTCGTGTTGTGGCCGATGATCGGCTCGGAACTGTTTCCCGAGGTCGATGCCGGAACGTTTGAACTGCGTATCAAAACAACACCAGGAACGGACCTGTTGGAAACGGAAAAGCTGGTTGCTCGGCTTGAGGATACGATCAAGGAAGTGATCCCGGAACATGAAATCGAATCACTGATCGCCAATATCGGACTGCCTGTGGGCAAAGGAGCGGGGTTCTCGACAGTGCTCAGTTCGAATTCCGGGCCTGATACGGCGTATTTGATCGTCAACCTGACGATGGAAGGCCGCCAGACGGCGACTCAAACTTACATCTCAGAACTGCGACAAAAACTGGCAGACGACTATCCTCTGGAACAGTTTCTGTTTGTGTCAGGCGGAATCGTCAACATGGCGTTAAACAAGGGTGTTCCCACGCCAATCAGCGTGCAGATTTCTGCCGGCACCATTCCCAAGTGTCGCGAAAATGCAGAACGTGTCGTGGAAGTCATTCGACAGATTCCCGGCACTGAAGATGTGCAGATTGCTCAGGCACTGGACTACCCGCAGTTCGACGTGCAGGTCGATCGTACTCGAGCGAAATATCTTGGACTTGATCAGGAAGAGGTCGCTCAGACAGTGCTGACAGCTCTGGGTTCCAGCGTTGGCTATGCACCGACGATCTGGATCGACCCGAAAAAGGGCGTCGACTTTTTCATGGGCGTTCAATATGAAGACAACGAATTCGAATCGCTGGATGACATTCGCAATATCCCGCTGTCGCTGAGCACTCCGAATGGTCCGGTCACAATCCCTCTGTCGAACATCGCCACCATCAAGCGAGTCAACATTCCCGGCGAGATCGCTCATTACAACATCGGCCGAGTTAACGATGTTCACGTCAATGTGTCCGGCCGGGACGTCGGATCGGTGGCAGCGGATGTTCAGGCCGCTTTGGCCGGCATGGAATTCGAAAACGGAGTTGCGGCGAAGATCCGTGGCCCGGTTGAAACTATGCATGAAGGGATGAACCTGCTGGGCGTCAGCCTGATCGTCGCTGGCATTTTGGTTTATCTGGTGCTGATGGCTCAGTTCCGATCCTTCGTTGATCCACTGATCATCATGCTGGCCGTCCCACTGGGGCTGGGCGGCGTACTTGTGGCTCTGTATCTGACGGATACGACTGTCAACATCCAGTCGCTGATGGGCACCCTGATGATGATTGGCGTGGTCGTGAATAACTCGATTCTCCTGGTCGAATTCGCAAATCGCCGCCGACAGGAAGGGCTGTCGGCTCACGACGCCGCTCTCTCCGCAGCTCAGGTGCGTTTACGTCCGATTCTGATGACGTCGCTGACTCTGGTCGCGTCGATGTTGCCGCTGTCCTACCAATTTGCTCCAGGCAACGAGGCGATGATTCCTTTAGCCCGAGCATTACTGGGCGGCATGGTCGCCTCGACACTTCTGACGCTCGTACTGGTGCCATGCGTCTACTCATTGGTCCATCGCAATTCCAAACTGGCAGTCAGCCCGTAAGCGGCGGCCGCATGGGCTTACGATTCGGCAAATTACGGTAACTGCCCGCCGATAATCCGGACTTTACCCGAGACACTTGGCGTTGCGCCATTCGTCAGCACAGTGCGACAATCACCGATCCGTAAGCTCGCTGATACTGCAAAAAAGTACGGCGACACCCTGAACTCTTGCGAAAAACTCTAAACTTGCGTCCGAACTGCAACCGAGTAAGATGTGTCGACTTCGGGGCTGCCTGACAAAGGCATGCCACGACGGAGAGATGGCAGAGTGGCCGAATGCGCATCATTGCTAATGATGTGTCCGGGTCATACTGGACCGCGGGTTCGAATCCCGCTCTCTCCGCATCACCAGGGCCGTCAACGGAAATCGTTGACGGCTTTCTTTTTGTTCCGTCGTCAGGTCACGATCTGCCCATTCCACACAAAGAACCTACGTCACCAACGATTTCATGCTGCGCATCACCTCACACATCGAAATCAGCGAAACGGAATTTGATTTTTCGTTCGCCCGTAGTGGAGGTCCCGGAGGACAGAACGTTAATAAAGTGAATTCGAAGGCCGTGCTGCACTGGGACGTCACGACATCACAGGCGCTGCCGCCAGGCGTTCGGCAGAGATTTCTGGCGAAATACCACAATCGCATCACCCGAGAAGGCGTGCTGGTCCTGCATAGTCAGCGATACCGCGATCAGAGTCGCAATGTGACCGACTGCACGGAGCGTCTTCGCGAGATGATACTGCAGGTCGCGACACCTCCCGTCAAACGACGACCGACAAAGCCCACCAGAGGATCGCAGCAGCGACGCATCCAGAACAAGAAACAAAACTCAGACAAGAAAAAGATGCGCCGCCGACCGAATGCCGGCGATTGAACGTGAATCAATGCCGCCATTGACGCCGTGCGGTTGTCGACCGTTCAGAATCGCGGCGATTTCTGTGGAAAAGCGATGACCGCCATTCTGATCTGTTCGCGATTTGTGCGGCAGCCTAAAGTGCTGAGCCGGTTAGTAGGACATCGCCATTTTTTCAAGCGTGGAATCCCTGAAATCCTCGGTCCCAAACTCCAGTTTGGGACCGCATATCCTCGAATCTCTGCTTCGCCGCACACGATTAACAATCCCATGTTCCTGCTGCGGAAACGACAAAAGTAGCGATCTCCGATTAGGCAGCCCGTCTTGAGAATTCAGTCTACCGCCGCGATAAGGAAGCGTGGTGTCTATCGACCCTGAACATACTTTTTCCGATCTTCAACGGACGACGCCGTCAACCGTGGCTGAGGCTTCCGGTTGCAGCTCCCAGACGTATCGATGTCCGGGAGAAACGTCGCCGGTGTCACGAGCCGTCCATTTGGGGCGACTGGCGTCAGGCTGGTCAGGCTGCACAGAATGCGTGTGGAAAGAAGACATTGATGCCGATCGGTTTGCGTCAGGCGTCGAGATCGAAAAACGCCGCGGCATTCGCAGGACGGAATTCGGTGTCCGTGGCACGTATCTGAATGAGATCGACCGCTTCCGAGCCGCCCAGTTGGCGACCATCTTCTCGACGCAGATTGCTCAGCAGACAACAGCTGTGGTTATCGATGCGCCATCAGAGTCTGATGACGCTGACTTCGTGAGCGCGGCAGCAACCGTGGCGATCGCGATTGGTTACGATGGTCGTCGCGGGTCGCCCGATCTGTTCGCGGGAGTCAATTCTGCCGTCCGGCAAAACGGATGTGATGTTGTTGACGCCGGGCGGTGTACGGCCGCCAGTCTGCTGAACGTCTTCCGCACAAATCCTGGCATCAGAGCAGCAATTCTGGTGACCGGCGCCGGCGGTGCAGCGGGCGACGTAGGTATGGATGTCTTCACGCAGGACCAGCAACCCGTACCGGTCCCGTGGCAAAAGTTCGGAGTTATCAATCGAACCTGTCACACCGACCGCCGTAACACATCTGCGACCAGTATGGAAGACGTTCTTGCACAGATGCGTTCCGGCAGCCCGGTTCGCACACCAGGGATAGCTGAGACCGTTCAGTTCGAAGAGTCCGAACTGATCCTGCCGAACCTGACTGATAGTGGTCAAAATCTGTTTCGGTCCGTTCGTCACAGCGGCGGCATGACATCTGTGCAGTCGGAAGACGATTATCGACATTGGTTGCAGCGGTGGTGGCCCAGCACGTCGGATGTTGAGGTGACCGCTGTGGTAGCTGATTCCGTTGTGGCTGATCGATTGCAATGGCTGGCATCTGACCGGGGTTTGAATATTCAGCTTCGCACAACGCAGGCAGCATTCGCCGCAGGGCAAACCGGCGTCGCGGAATCCGGCAGGAAGACAGCTGTCAGGTTTGAGATTGCCGAAGACGACCGCTTTGTCACAGTTTCCTCACGCCACAACACAGTGCAGGCCGCCGACAAAATCGCGGCCTGGATTAATAGTGCAACTCATGCTGGTAACTCACACGTCACCGCACATGCTACTGCGGATGGCAGTCGAATTCTGCTGGCCGATGTGGCAGCGCCGAATACCGGTTTGCAACAGGAACTGATCAGCGACGGGCTTGCGGTCGCCGGTCTGGTCACCAGCCTGCTAAACAGCGGAAAGAATCAGTTGCCGATCTGACGGTTGATATCGAAGTGATCAACCAAGTCGAAAACTGGCCTCTGCCATGCGTACTCCGTTGATCTGCAGCTCCACGTGATGGACGCCGGGATACAGTGCTCGAACAGTAGTGAGTTTCATCGCATGACGCTTGTCCAGAGTCACGCTGCCTTTGGCCTGAAGTCGCGTCGTCGTCCATTTGAAGATCTTTGACGACGACTTGCCCGACTTTCGAACATAGTTCACAGCATAATCGACGATAAGTTCCTGCGCCTGGGCAGCGGTTGTTTCGATTCGGGCTGTCAGTTCTATCTGACCACCGATTGCGATCTGCTCTGGGCGGATCACAAGTTCTGCCGTCAACTTCTTTGGTGGTCCGAAACCAACGACGGCCAGAGCACCGGAATAGCCGTCCTTGATCAGCGACCGCAGACCGTGCCGGATAGCCCAGCCGCGACGTTCGTTGCCGCCCTTCTTCCATTGTTTGCAGCGTTTCACCACAAGTTGCGGATGATCTTTCGCAATGTCGTTCAGGTTGTTGGCCACGGAACGGCGCACGTACAGTTCGTCGTCGTCCTTCAACGCTTCCAGAATCGGCCAGATGGGACCAGGATCTGCCACCAGTGTCCGCAGCTTTCGTCCCCACGGCAACCGCGGTCGAACAGCCTCAGAACACCAGCGCCGCACGTGCGGACTGGGATCCGAAGTCAGCCCGAAGAGTCGCTCAATGGTGACGCCCTGGTGATGTTCGACAAACGGTCGGACGGCAAATTCCGACGACATCCGCTTTGTCAGCGCGACCATCGCGACCATGGACTCATCAAAGTGGTTCAGTCCATGATCAGCGATAAACTGTCCGATAGGCCACTGCAACCAGCCGTCTGCTACCGCCTCGCAGTCCGGCAATGCGGCGGGCAGACTGCTGGTCAGGATGGCAAGTGCGTGCGGTATTGATTCTGGCAGAGTGGCTCGCAGGGCGTCCGCGAACTGCTGAACGCGAGCGTTGAATTCCAGTTTATTCAGTTTGCGCGTCGCCTTGCGAACGAACTCCGTTTCATCAAAGTTCGGCGCAGCCGCCGCCACCTGAGCCGCCATGGCCCGAGCTGCGGCTTTGTCAAACCAATCCTTGAACGCTTTGCGTTCTGTGTTTGTCTTCATGTGCTCATGGGGCATACGGAAGTAGTACAGAGAATCGCTCAAAAGCGAATCAGGTAGGCCGGCAACAAGGAGCCACAGC
>JBDONA010000879.1:0-7104 GCA_039831575.1 Fuerstiella sp.
TTGATCAGGCCAATGACGTCGCTGACGCAGTCGATGGCTTCAATCGCTTCGGTCGTATCGTGCTGAATGCCCTCAATGCGTGCAATGATGTCTTCGGTGGCTTTGCGGGTTTCCTTGGAAAGTTCCTTGACCTCGTTTGCCACAACGGCAAATCCTTTGCCGGCTTCGCCCGCTCGGGCGGCTTCGATTGTCGCATTCAAAGCCAGCATGTTTGTCTGTTCGGCGATTGAATTGATGACCTGAATCACGTCGCCGATTTCGTTGGTGCTGTCGCCCAGGCGACTGATTGCCGTGTTGGTCCGCGCGGCTGCACTGACTGCATCGGCCACTACGCTGACAGCATGGCTTGTGTTACCGGAGACCTCGCGGATACTGGCATCCAACTGCTCCACAGCGGTCTTCAACGATGTCGCATTGGTAGTGACCTGAGTCGAGGCGATGCTGACGATCGTGGCCTGTTCTGCCGTATCAGCGGCCGACGAGTTAAGACGCATACCGACTGATGCCAGTCGCTCTCTGGACAACACCTGTAACTCCAACGCCGATCGAGAAAGAGGTACAGTGATGCTGCGTATCAGCGCGAATGATATGCCGCAGGACAGAACGATGGTCAACAGCGTTCCTCCGACGATGGCATACCATACCATGCTGGCCACGTCCTGGGCCTCTGCCTGTCGCTGTTCCATCAGCGCCCGCTCGCGACCGGTGAACTGGGCAATCTGCTGCCGAAATCTATCGAAGTAGACCGTGCCGTTGGCCTCTGCGAACAACGCGGCCATGTCGTTCAACGTATGTGTGTCGCCGATTTCCCGCCGCAATGCGATTGTCGGCTCTGTTACGTTATCCTTCCAACCTGCAATTGTCACCTCGATCTCCCCCAGCAGCCTTAGCTGTTCAGGTTCGTCGTTCATCGTCGCTTTCAACGACGCGATCTGTGTTACGAAGCTCTCGTTTCCTTTGTGATACGGCTTTAAGAACTCTTCTTTGCCGGCCAGCAGATAGCCCCGCATCCCGGTTTCCATACTAACCGCTGACAGAGTACACGCAGATAACTGCGAGCACGATTGTCAATGCCAGGGGCACACTGTTGCCAATGGCAAGTTTCTTCGCCAGTTTCATCAGTCAGACTCTTTCTGTAATCTCTTGCCTGAGGATAACGGACGACGGTCGCAGTGATTGAAAGACGCCCAGGTCCGGCGTCGTCTGATCGTCTGCGATTGCAACTCCACGGTTGTCCGCGAAGAGATGTTGAAGGTAATTTGAATCCCTGAACCAAAGGCTTGGCTTGAGATAGATGCCGGTCATCTCGACAGCCACGATGGAAGCGGTGAATCCTTCCGTCCTGCACGCCTCCGTGACGCGTTGCGTCATCACCTTCAATCCGCCAGCCGTATGTTCAACGGGAGTCGGTTCGACGATGACCCTGCCGTAGAAGTCACACAGCATCCATTTGGATCGTCGTTTGCCGCAGTCGACGGCCACAACGCCGAAGTGTTCCGGCCCGACCGCTTGCACGCGTTCCTGAAGCTGTCCGGTGGGCTTGCCAATGAATCGTTTCTTCGAGCTCGTGGATTTCCGTTTCCTGGTCTTCGTAACCATCTGAAAGTCTTCTGATTGAAGGGTGAGCAAATTCCTCCAATACAGACGCTGAGATGGTCCTCCTATTTCTTTTTAAGGATCTTGGGGACATACCAGGGGTCGATTGTTGACTTGTCGCAAGAAACAAAAGACCCGTCCGACGAATTGATGGCACGGTGAGAATTCGAGCGGTCCATTTGTTGCCCGCGAAAAACGATCACGTCGTGATCCAGTACTGATCACTCGTTCTGATGTCGTGTTGATCCAGCCACGTTCCGGACACACGCATTGCCGGAGAATGATTCCACCACCTGGCCGCGTGCACTGTCCGATGCAAATCGAGACCGATGAGACTGGCCGGTTTGGGGGGTGATTAGTGCCTTGCAGCGTGGCAGGAGTGGGCGAGATTTCGATTCTTCGCTGGAAGGGCGTTGAGCGGATTCGAATGATGGAGGAATTCCTGCCATAACCGGGTGCTGCTGGTACAGGACACAACCGACCTCGATCTGACTCGACCGAATCCGCAGGTTGACGTTGCGTCCTCCTGCCTCTTGAAGACAGCACGGTTTTCCCACACCCTCCTTTTCAAGGAGGGTCGAGCCTGGGCGAAGGAAGGTTTCGGTACGGTCACCCGCTGCTGGCTTAGACTCCACGATCTCAGGGTGAGAGTGAAATTGATTTCTGGTAAATCAACAAGGCCCCGGCGCCGTTCCGGAGCGTTCGGCCACCTTCATGCATTTCTCGGTAATGCGTTATCGTCGCAACCAAATTTGAGCTAACGCCGGGAAACTGTTGGCCCGCATCCGCTGGTCGCTACCAGAATCGGTGCAGACCAGCTACTTTTCTGCCGTAAGACGCTGAGGCAGGCTTGGCTTATTTTCTGAAACATCAAGAGACGGCAACTATGGAAGTCGATTGCAAAACGGTCAAAGCAAAGCTGGATGCAGGTGAGGATTTCATTTTTATCGACTGCCGAGAGCAGAATGAGTATGACCTTGTCAGAATCGAAGGCACGGTCCTGATCCCAATGGGTGAAATTTCGGAGCGAATCGCGGAATTGCAGCAGCACAAGGACAGCGAAGTCATTATTCACTGCCATCATGGTGGACGCAGCCTGAGCGTCGCCAACTGGCTGAAAGCTCAGGGGTTTCAGCATCCGCTCAGCATGGCTGGTGGTATCGATGTCTGGGCTCAGGACATCGATCCGTCCCTGCCACGGTACTAACCGACTGCAGGCCAGTGAGGCTGAGACTTTATCGCAGCAGTCCAGAGAGACAATGTATCAATCGACGTTTTTCGTCGTCGCGAATGCCTGTTGACAGGGCAGCCTGTCGAATCGGTCATACAATCTCTGTACAAACGAGACAATTCACTTCCACGATATAAGGAGGCACTGATGAAGGGCAACGACAAAGTCATCGAGGCGTTGAACGCCGGGCTGACCATCGAACTGACTGCAATTAACCAGTACTTTATCCAGTCGAAAATGTGCAAGGACTGGGGATTCAACAAGCTGGCCGGTCATCACTATGAAGAATCCATTGAGGAGATGAAGCACGCGGAATTGCTGATCGATCGTATTCTGTTTCTGGAAGGCGTGCCCGAGATCGCGCGGTACGACGTGATTCGAGTTGGCAGCAACGTCAAAGAGCAGCTTGAGAATGCTCTGAAGCTGGAAGTCAATGCGGTCGAAACGTACAACGGCGGCGTGAAATTGGCAGCTGAACTCGGCGACGCAGGCAGCAAAGAAATTATGGAGCGAATCACCGTCGAATCAGAAGAGAGCGTCGATTGGCTGGAATCTCAGTTACACCTGATTGAAACGCTCGGTCTTGAGCTGTATCTGGCAGGCCAGGTGGGCGAAGCATCCGCCTAAGCCGCCACAGGCGATTCGATGACGCCTTGATTGAGCCCTGCGTGAATCCACGCAGGGCTGCTGTCGGCGGGGTAGAGCGTCCGACATTTTCTACAAAATATCGGACGAATATGAACCTGGCGATTACGCCCAAATCAGGCACAGCCTTGCCGTGTCTCTTCGAGGTGATGCCGCGATTTATTGAACGGTGCAGCGTTTGATCGCGCCGTCCCGGTAGATTCATCAGGAACTGACGGTCACCGCAACGTCGCGCGGGTGGCAGGTGAGTCTTCTTTAGCAGCAGTTTGGCGTAGGATCGCTTTGATGCGAGCATGGCAGGACATACATCCGCTGCCTGCAGCTGTGGTCCTCTTAATGTCACACAGCGTGCGGCATCCGGCAAAATCAGTTGCTGCACGCACTTCCGACTCGGAAATTCCGAGGCACTGACAGACGATTTTGTCCTGGTGGGAAGTATGCATGAGTGGACCACAGAGAATGCTACTGAGACTCAGTCTCACCACAATTATCGGTTTGGGGGGAAGCTACGTCAAGAGCTTGACGCAGCTTTTCCCAAGTTTGCAAAGCTGGCAACTGCGATTGAGATCTGCGAAACTTGATTCCTAGTGATTTCCCTACTGCACAGGGGTCCTGGACACTATCTGCCGCCGACAGCGTTTTACGTTGATTTGTGGCCGCCCAGGACGGATTCCGGTCTAAGAAACCGGCCGGCCCTCGAGCCAGAACGGTTCACGAGGAATAGTAAACTGCTTTAATGTTCGTTTCGCCGTGCACGTAGTTGGCCGCGCTATCGAACGCTTTCAAATTGCGGCCCCATTGGGGATGCGGTCTGAGACACGTTATCAACTCACCATTCAGGACGCTGCCCGTGACTTCTGCACGACAAACCCGCCGAAACTTCCTCGCCACTGCCGGAGCCGTGGCCGTTGCCAGTTCCGGTGCCACATCGTTTAGCGCCTTTCAGCAGGACGATGCTTCCACACTGATCAAAGGCAAAGACAAGCGACTGCTGGTGCTGAAGAAATTCCCGGCAGTGTTTGAGACGCCTCTCAATTTGCTGGTCGACCAGTCCCTCACTCCGAAGAGCCTGCTGTTCGTCCGCAATAACCAGCAGCCCGAAGACGCCGCCACAGTCGCGCCTTCGTCCCACAACGACTGGCGGGTGAAATTCTCCGGAGGCATCAATCGGGAAGTCAGCATTTCACTCTCCCAGCTGCGTGAGATGGAGATGACGGAATACGAAATGGTGCTGCAATGCAGCGGCAACGGCCGCGCATTGTTTTCGAAGGCTGCCCAGACCAGCGGCACGCAATGGGGCAAAGGCGGCATGGGCAATGTCCGCTTCTCAGGAGTACGACTGAGCAGGGTTCTGGAAAACAGCGGCGTGGAGATCGATGCAGCGACGCAATTCATCAACGCATCCGGTGCAGATGATCCACAGGACGGGAAAGAGGACTTCCTGCACAGTCTCTCGATTGACGAGGTGTTGAACCGCAGCATTCTGGCATTGCAGCTGAACGGTGAACCTTTGCCCGCCATTCACGGAGGTCCCGTGAGACTGATCACTCCCGGTATCTACGCGACAATGAATGTGAAGTGGCTCAGCGAGGTGAGTTTCGTCGCTGACGAGTCCACCAACTACAACCACGTACCTCGTTATCGAGTCCCCCATCGCCCAATCAAACCAGGTTCCGATTACGACTTCAGTCTGCAGAACAGCCGCTTCAACTGGAACATGAAAACAAAGAGTGTTCTGCTGTCGCCCACGGACGGAGACCACTTGCGTTCCGGACCGACGATCGTGAAAGGCGTGGCTTTCAACGACGGTCAGGCGAAGATCACGTCGGTCCTGCTGTCATTCAACCATGGCCAATCCTGGCAGCAGACCGCCCTGCTGCCGTCGGCAAGTCCCTACGGCTGGACTCGGTTTCGCCTGCAGAAAACGCTCAGTGCGGGGCGGCATTCGATCTGGTGCCGAGCCATCGATTCCCACGGGCGCAGCCAACCGCTGGAAGGCAGCATCGCCTGGAATCCTCGTGGCTACGAATGGAACGGCGTCGAAAAGATCACAATCGATGTTCGTGATGCCGGACGGCCAGCAAGCTGAATCGAGCGAAGACTCGGCATGGTTCTGTTGATCGCCGCAAGATGTCTATAAGAAATATCGACGGGGGCGGAAAAAGACGCTGACCTGTCGGTTCGCTTCTGCAGCAGCGAATCTGACAATGCAGCATCGAGAGGAAATGGTTGTGAATGAATCCAGGCCGTTGCTGTTATCTCGTGAACAGCGCATCAGAAGCGGCGGCGACTTTCGTCGCTGTTACAACGGCGTGCGCGCGGGCGATGATCACCTTCTGATTTTTGCCATCCGTAACGACCTGGGGTGCAGCAGAATCGGAGTCAGCGTCTCAAAAAAACACGGCAACGCAGTCCAGCGGAATCGCAAAAAACGGTTGCTGCGCGAAGCCTGGCGTGTGCAGCAGCACGATCTGCCACAGAGCCTGGATCTGGTTATGGTGCCGCGGCAACGGGCAGTTTCGGGACTCGACGATTTCAAAGCTTCGCTAAGACGATTAACACGCAAACTGATGCGTCGTCTGGAGTCCACACCGCCACGGCCGGATCGAACGGAGCCGTCGTCGTGAGTCCGTTGCGACGACTGCTGACGTGGCCCGGCATGCTTGCGATTTTCCTGGTTCGTGGCTATCAAAAGCTGATCAGCCCACTGCTGGGAAAGACGTGCCGGTTCCATCCTTCCTGCAGTGAATATTTTGTGCAGGCCGTGCAAAAATACGGACTGTTGGTGGGCGGCTGCAAGGGCATGCGCCGCATCACGCGATGCCATCCATGGAACCCCGGTGGCTACGATCCGCCCTAATGATGGCGGAACCCAATCAGGGCACTCACATATCCGGCTCGCCAACGTCGAGTGGGGGACGTAAGTCCCCTGATTTCCACACGGCCAATGCGGCAGTCGCCAGAACTCATTTCACGTTACGATCAAACGCCGGGCAACAGGCAGACCTGCCGAATGCTTCAATTTTCAGCAAACTCAAAATTCTGTTGTTCTGCAGGAAGACGATCGATGACTTCCTGGAGCCGCCGGATCAGGAAATCCGCCGACCCCGGAATTCCGAGTTTTCCGCATGCAGTCACGAACCGGTTTGTAACGGCCTCATCCTGAACGAGTTCTGCTAACGACGTACTCCGGCAGTCAGTATACGCCGACAGAATGCCTTGATCGACCAGCGTTGAAATCTGTTCAGACAGTGGCTCAGAAGCGATATTGCTGCTCTTCACCCGTTTCGATTTAGCGTGGCCGGTCGATCTTTTCTGCCACGTCTTCGGAGCAGACATTGTCGGTTCAGCGGCGCCGGTAAGTTCGTCACCGGGTGCAGCCTTCGCCAAACGAACAGTCCCCGCTTTGGCGTACTCCTCTGACAGCTCAAAACCAACGACTTGCCGCTTGAGTTTCTTTGCGACAACGAGCGTCGACGCACTCCCGGAAAACGGATCCAGCACGATCTCATTCTCTTCAGAACAGGTTCTGATAATTCGGCCCAGTAGTTGTTCAGGCATTTGGCAGCCGTGAAAGCCGGCGCGTTCTTTAAACGTACCCGCCACGCGAGGAAAGTACCAATCGCTTTCGT
>JBDONA010000711.1:0-7099 GCA_039831575.1 Fuerstiella sp.
TTCGCATCATCTGGACTGACGGCATTCCCCAGGACATCACGGTCCCCAACCTGCTGCGATCGAGAATCGGTATTCTGGCACCGCAGATTCTGAAAGGATCGTGTCCGTACATTTACACGTGGACCGGAGAGCGCTTCGAATTCTTCAGCGACTGCCTGTGGGCCGCACCGCTGGGTCTGGTTCAGGCCAATGGAGAAATTGCACCGACTCGTGAATGGGAAAACCTGTTGATTCGTGGCGAGTCGCTGGTTGAAAAAGACGGACGATACATCCTGCAGCTGACTGAAGAACTGTGGGAAACGGCGTACTTTGATCAGGTGCAACTTACCGCAATCGATCATCCGGCAGACGTGGAAATCTTTACCAACGAGAAAGTCGGTTCGCCGGACATGGCGGCTCACAGGATACACACCGTCAGACAACCCTTAAGTCCGGTATCGATCATCGATGGTCGCGGAAACGATCTGCTGCCAGGTCTGTCCGCGGCCGACGACAACTATGTCCAGGCATTTGCAGGCCGCATCGTGCAGGGCCTGACGGATGAATGGGTGATGGAGTTTGATCTGGGAGTGCTGCCGGACGCGGGGACGGCATCGCGCGACGTTCGTTTGTTTCTTCTGGGCTGGGTGTTTCCAACCGACACGTCATTGAATCTTGGCATCGAACAGAACCCTGACGTGGGCGGCCCTGTCGGTCCGTCGGTCGAAGTGCCCGACGGCAATGGTGGCTGGAAAGTTGTGCGACCGTTCGTCGGATTCCCCAGCGGCAAGACCAAGGCAATGGCCATTGACATTTCTGACATCTTTTCCGGCAGCGATTATCGTTTCCGCCTTCGTTCCAGCATGGAGCTGTACTGGGATCAGGCGTTCTTCACTGTCGACGAAGAAAATGCGGACACTGTGACTCACGCATGTCCATTGCTGGCCACGGATCTGCATTTTCGAGGCTTCAGCCGCCGCACTTACGCCGATAACGCATTGTTCCGCAACGGTCGAGCACCGGAAGGGTACGACTACGCTGCGGTCACCACGGCCCCACGCTGGCCGACGATCTCTGGTCGGTTTACTCGATACGGAGAGTCGACGCCGTTGCTGATGAACCATGACGACCGCATGGTTGTCATGGGACCAGGGGACGAACTGACCATAGAATTTGCGGCACCGACAGAAGCCGTGCCGGAAGGCTGGAAACGGGATTTCGTACTGACGAATGTCGGTTACGACAAAGACGCCGATCTGAACACAATTTACGGGCAATCGTCCGAACCATTCCCATTCCGTGCGATGACTCGGTATCCTTTTTCACCTGACGACCAGGTTCCGGATTCGGCCGAGTACCAACAGTATGTCGATGACTGGCAGACTCGCGAGTATTCACCGAACGAATTTCGGGATGCGTTGCGGAAACCTTAGCTGCTTTGTCAACGCTCAGCATGTCAATTACTTTTCCATTCCATTCATCGAGTTATCTGCCGTGAAAAACTTTGCTTCAATTCTTGTCATAGTGGCCGCTTCTGCCGCATGCGCACAGGACACGCCCACAGAATTCGATTATCCGCTCGCCGTCACAGCAACGGCAGACGGCGTTGTCTACGTCGCAGATCGAACCATGCCTGGCATTTGGAAAATCGAAGACGGAAAAAAGAGCGTTTACTTTCAGGGTTCCAAAAAGTTTCGCACTCCATTGAACGCTGTCCGGTGCCTGGCAATTGATCACGAAGGCAAACTTCTTGCCGGAGACTCCTCCACTCGCGAAGTCTACCGGTTTGACGACGACGGCACGCCGCAACCTTTGACCGACGGCTGGATTGGAATTCCGATGGCCATGGCGGTCGCTCCGGATGGCACAATCTATACCGCCGACCTGGAACTCCATCGCATCTGGAAGATGCCAAAGGAAGGACTGAAGGAGCCGCAGGAATTTGCAGTCATCAATTCGCCTCGCGGGTTGACCCTGGACCCCGATGGCAATCTGTGGGTGCTGTCAACATCCAGCAAGGACGGCCAGATTCAAAAGGTGACGCCCGATGGAAAAATCGAACCGTTTGTGAAAGGCCATCCGTTCAATCTGCCTCATAACATCGTGCGCATGGATGACGGCACATTCTATGTCACCGACAACTACGAACACTGTGTCTGGAAAGTGACTGCCGACGGTGAAAAAGAAAAATGGGTTGTCGGCGAACCGATGGACCGGCCCGTCGGACTATGCCGCAACGGCCAGAACCTGCTGATTGCGGATCCACACATTCGCACGATCTTCTCACTGTCGCCGGACAGAAAACTGACAGTGCTGGTCAGTTCGCCGGTGGCGGAGATCAAGATCAGGTAGTTGCTGTTGGTTGATCTCAGCGTTTCGCGGCCTGTTCAGCACCGCGCAAGGCTCGCAGCACGTTGCCGCCCAGAATCTTGTGGACGTCTGTTTTCGAGTAGCCGCGATTAAGCAGTTCCTGAGTAATCAGTGGGTACGTCGAAACATCTTCCAGCTGCACAGGCAAACGGGGGACGCCGTCGAAGTCGGACCCGATACCAACGTGATCGACACCTGCGACGGTGGCGATGTGGTGGATGTGATCAACGACGTCATGAATCGTGCCGCGAGCATTTTCGTTTTCCTCCCGCAGTGCCGTCGGGATCACGAACTTCGAAAAGAAGTTCACCAGGACGACGCCACCGTTCTGCGGCATCCGCTGCAGAACGTCGTCGGGGACATTGCGAGCATGATCGTTAATCGCCAGTGCCGATGAATGAGAAAAGATGATTGGCGCTGTTGAGACTTCGATCGCCTGATGCATCACTGCCGGAGAAACGTGGGACAGATCCACCAGCATGCCCAGCCGGTTCATTTCGCGAATGACTTCTTTTCCAAAGTCCGTCAGCCCACCGTGTTCCGCCTCGTCGGTCGCGGAATCGGCCCACGACAGTGTCTTTGAATGAGTCAGAGTCATGTATCGACAACCACGATCGTACAGCCGCTGCAGGTTGCCCAGTGAACCTTCGATCGAGTGGCCGCCTTCGACACCCATCATGGATGCGATTTTTCCCGACCTGACGATGCGCTCGATTTCGTCTGCCGTCGACGCGAATTCGAATGTCTGCGGGTACCGCTTTATCATCTGATCGACGATGTCAATCTGCTGCAGCGTCTGCAGCAGTGCGTCACCTGTCACCATCGTGTCCGCCGAGACGTACACCGACCAGAACTGGGCCTTAACGCCGCCGGCTCTCAGTCGCGGGATATCCGTGTGCTGCTGCGGCTGATTCTTTGCGATGTCAACCTGATCAAACGACGAATTTCCGCTCTTGCGCAGTTCCCATGGCAGGTCGTTGTGACCATCGAACAACATGCCGGAGAAATGCACCGCGCGTCCTTCGTCCGTCAAAACAACGGTTGGACGAGCCTTGTCTTCGGCAGGAGATGGAGTCCGGAACGAAACAGCCACTGCCACGAAAAGTAATATGCGAAACATAAGACCAGTTGCTTTCCATATCTGAGATCTACTTCTTAGGCCCACCTGGCCAGCGATAGCCAACAGGGTCGGCAGCGGGCTGATTGAGGTCGGTGTCCCCCAGCAGTAGGTTTTACTCTACCACCTTGTGATTCTCGCTGCGAGCATCGACAGAAACAGAACCTGTCGGGATGCAGTAAGGGATTGTGGTTTCGGACTGGTGGGTGGCCGGGGCTGGACTGAGCCGGCGAAGGAGAATCAAACCGGCAGTGCCGGCCCCGGGGTTTCACTCGTACCTCGCTCCAACCCCGGCCACACTCTCCAACCCCGGCCACACTCTCCAACGTGACAACCATTCGTGACAACCATTCGTGACGGCACCTTCTGTCGGCACAGGGTGCAGCCAGACCGCCAGAATATTATGATTCACCGGCAGGCATCCGGTAGAAAACACACAATAAGTGCATTCCTGGGTTCTGTTCATTGGGATGTCTGTTCCGGGTTGGTAAGTTCAATCGCGAATCTCGTGACTTTCGCCACAACCATGGCACTGTGAAACGGCGGCTCCGTTGTGCGTCAGCATTGTCCGTATGAACTTCATCGCACGAATCACTGCAGACCATCCGCTGATTGGCTGGTGCTTCGTGGCCCTTCTTTCGCTTCCTCCGGCGCTGGGTTTCCGGGGCTGTCGCATCGCAGAATCTGTTCCACCGTCATGGGTGCCGGCAGAAGCAGCCGCGGCGCTGATTGAGGCGGAAGCAAATTTTTCTCTGAACGCGCCGCTCGTTCTTGTGCTTGAGGACGACGATTTCTTTCGGCCAAAACAGTTGGCGGCTGTACGCCATGCCGCCGCTGAGATCAGCGAAATGCCGTTCGTGCGCAAACTCGTGTGGTTTGGTGATATTCCGGAAGTCTCGCTCCTCCGCGGACGCGTCACGCCGATTCTTCCCAACGCAGACGGCACCGCCGAAGAGCTCGCGACTGCTCGATCACGTATTCTGGAACATCCGCTGGCGTCAGGCAGCCTGATTTCTGAAGACGGCACCACGATGGTGATGCTGCTGGACGTGCGGGGAAGGAATTATATTCATCCCATTCGAAGTCGCGCTGCGGAAATCCTTGAGCCGGCAGGGATTCGTGTTCGCGGTACCGGACCGCTGGCCCTGCACGCAGCGCATGATCGAGCATTGGCAGAAGACCATCACCGCATTCAGCTGATGGCGTATTCAGTGGTTGGACTGCTGGCCGTGCTGATGTTCAGGCGACCCGCTGCCATTTTTATTGCCGGAAGCGGACCCACCGTGGCGGTGGTATGGACGATGGGGTGGCTGCAGCTGATTGGTCAGGCGGAAAACGAACTGGCAAAGATCATTCTTCCGGTGTTGATCACAATGGTGGGCTTTGCCGACGGAATGCACCTTGTGGTCAGGATTCGCCAGCTGCGGGCCAGCGGTGAATCTCAGCGAGATGCGGTTTATCGTGCTGTTCAGGTGGTCGGACCTGCGTGTCTGCTGACTTCCATCACGACAGCCATTGGTTTTGGATCGCTTATGTTATCCAGTGCGGACATGATCTCCGGATTTGGCCGCGTTTCTGTCATCGGCGTTGTGGTGACGTTTTTCTCCGTTGTTCTGATAACACCGCTGCTGGCAAACTCGTGGCTGTCCGACAGAATGCATATCGCGTCTGACAAGGACCCCGTCACGCGTCTGATGAATCGGTGTACGGGACTGATTGAATTTTCGTCACGGCATGCCACATCCGTTGCTATCAGCGGAATCGTGATCACGGTGCTGTGCGTCCGCGTGGCAGCGGGGCTGATTCCCGATGACAGGCTGACCGACCGTGTTCCCCGGAACTCAGAAGCGTGTCAGACGATGCGTGACTGCGACGAAGTCATGAACGGCATCCGATCTCTGCGAGTGGTGGTGTCGTGGGACGAATCAAAGGGCCGCAACGATGTGTGGCCTGTGATTGAACAGTGTGAGGCCGTGTTGGTTGGTGGAGAACTGGTCGGGAAACCAAGATCCATTCGTACCTGCCTGTCTGTTTTTCGAGGCTCTGACAAACAGAACCGATCGATATTGGCCAGTCAGCTGCCTGACGAACTGCGGAATCAGTTTTACCAGCCCCAAAAACATCAGGCTCAGATTGTCACCGGGTTGCGGGATCGGGGGATTTCCGTTCATGAACCGATGTTCGCGCGAATCGAGGCGCAGCTGGACCGAATCAAAGACGCCAACCCAGGATTTGAACTGGAAATGGTCAGCGACGTCATTATTGAGGGGCGAGTTGTGCGGCAGGTTGTGGAAGAACTTGTCCACAGTCTGTTGATGGCGTCCGTGATCATCTTCGCCGTCCTTGCGATCGCGTTTCGATCGCTTCGATTTGGCCTGATTTCGATCCTGCCAAACGTCATGCCGCTGGCCGCCGCCGGCACTCTGCGATTCATGATCAATGACTCACTGGGCATCGCCAGTGCGTGTTCTTTCGCAATCTGCCTGGGCATCGCGGTGGACGATACAATCCATTTTCTCACGCACTATCGAGAGCAACGTCGGTTGGGTCGGACTCCGGCAGAAGCAAATCGAGACACGTTCCTGACGGTCGGCAGTGCTCTGGTCATGACCACCGTTGTCTGCACTCTGGGGCTGGGCACTGTGTTGACGAGTCAGATGCCGACCCACGTGAATTTTGCGGCGATGGGGTGTACAACGCTCGCCGCCGCACTTGTGGCTGACCTGGTTTTTCTTCCGGCATTGTTGTGCCTGTTCCCCGGAAAGGTACCTGATGTCTCGTCGTCAGAAGCCCTGGCTGCGGAATCTGACATGGGCTGATCGAGAAGGGGAGGGTGGCAGAATTCATGCAATCTGCCACCGCTGGTCTTTGTTTTGCGTGAAATCAGAATCGACGTGCGTATTTGAAATGCTGAGTGCGTAGTAGAATCTAACTGGACAGTGCCACGTGTTTCGCTTGTCCTGTGTTCATCGAAACCCGAAGCGTAAGCGAGGCGATCGACCCAACTTGTCTCCTCGCTTACGCGTGGGGTGAAAAGGAAGAAGAAACTGGCGCTGGTCAGTTAACCTCCTGTTATTCCTTACTGGCCGCGACAGTATTTCACAAAGTCGACGACCGGGCGTCCGTTTGCCAGGCAATCTGTTCACTGAGATCTTCACATGAAGTCGATATTGGTCTCAGTGCTCTTTGCCATCACTGCA
Source organism: Fuerstiella sp. (assembly GCA_039831575.1). Classification (GTDB taxonomy): domain Bacteria; phylum Planctomycetota; class Planctomycetia; order Planctomycetales; family Planctomycetaceae; genus Fuerstiella. Next base: position 6,667 of record JBDONA010000711.1, read on the forward strand.
TTTTTTCTGGCTGCAGGGCGAATCAATCACGGACTCGTCGATTCGCCGCTGCCAGCGGGGCCCGGACTGACTCTGGATGAGTCCTTTAATATTGGCCAGGGGATCTACGTGCTGGAAGCGTTCCTGCATCATGGCCCATTGCTGTTCACTGCTGCAACGGCGGAAGACGTGTTCGGCGATCCGGCCTATCTGCCGGACTTCCCGCCGCTTGGCCGAGTGACACTGGGAGCGGCTCATCAATTGACATCCTGGGCGATTCCCGGCGCTGAACAATCAACATTCAACGTCCCGGCAGCCAGGCTTGGCGCATGTTTTGCCCTGGCTATCACGGTGCTGCTGTTGATGGAATTTGTTCGTCGCCGATACGACTTGACCACCGCGGTGGCTGCGGCCATATTGCTGTTGCTGATGCCCAGAGTCATGGGGCACGCGC
>JBDONA010000233.1:0-7086 GCA_039831575.1 Fuerstiella sp.
ACTGAACGATCTGTCCTAGGCAGGAGTCATTAGTTGGCAGTCGCCAGTTTGCAGTCACTGGCGACTGATTAATGCAGCAGTGCTGACAACTGATCACTGACGGCTGAATACTGAATTCGAGAGCGATTCCATGAAACATATAACCAGACAATCAACCACAGTAACCACACGCAGCGGTTTCACCCTGCTGGAACTGCTGGCCGTCATCACCATCATTGCGATTCTGCTGTCGCTGATTTTGCCGGCGATCGGTGGAGCGATGAGGAACGCTCGTAATGGCGAGGTAACTGCTGAATTCACTCGGCTGACGACTGGAATCACGGCGTTCAAGTCGGAATTCAATCTGGAACCCTGGAGTGCACTGACGCTGAGCGAAAACGGCACGGCATGGACGACAACCTCAAGAACCCGCATCCGTCGCATCTGGCCGCAGTTCAATTTTTCTGCCACGCACGATTTCAATGGCGACGGTGACACCAGCGATCTGCTCACTATTAATGCGTCAGAGTGTCTGGTGTTTTTTCTGGGCGGCATCCGCATGGTTCAGCCGACCGTTGGCAATCTGGGCTTTTCTAAGAACCCCATCAATCCGTTTACTCGTGCCGGCGAGAACCGCACGACTCCTTATGAATTCGATCCTGCACGGCTGGTCGACACCGACGGCGACGGCATGCTGGAGTACGTCGATTCACTGCCCGATCAGACGACGCCGTTGTTGTATGTCTCCAGTAACAACGGACAGGGGTATTCGACGGCCAACGGTGCATTAAACTATTACGTGCAGGGAGATGGCAAGACCGCGTGGAACAAGTCCTCTTTTCAGATTATTTCGCCCGGTGAAGACGGTGAATTCGGGTTTAATCCTGCTCCTAGTCCTTTTAACAGCACTGGAGGAGCGTCAGACAGTCGACCGAAGTATTCCGAAGACGACGATGTGTCGCGTGAAGAAGCCGACAACGTCGGATCTTTCAAGACAGGCGGTACACTCGGACGGTAACCAATCACAGCCGCGAAGCGGCGGCAGCACATGGCCAAGGGCGTCAGCCCATGAATAGAAAACAACACAAGATCAATCCATGCCGCGGAGCGGCAACAGCACGTAGCCGTGGGCATCAGCCCACGGAATCAAAACACCCCAAGACACCATGCCGTGAAACGGCGACAGCAGATGCAAACAGGAAACGTCAATCATGTTTATAAAAACACCACAAATTGCTGTGGCCGTTTCACGGCTCAGTGGCGTGGTGCCACGATAACCACGGGCTGACGCCTGTGGCTACGTGCTACGGTCCCTTCGGGACCAAACACCAAACACGACTCGAAAACCGAACGCCGCGAAGCGGCAACTGCACATAGCCAAGGGCGTCAGCCCATGGAACAGGAATAACACCAACACATAGCCGTGAAACGGCGACAGCACGCCTGTCTCGTGACGAATGACATTTCTTAAACGACCAAAACATCAGCACACAAAAATGATCATATCACTTCCACACAATCAGAATCGCAGCGGCTTCACGCTGATTGAATTGCTGATGGTGGTGACGATCATCGGTTTCCTTGCGACCATGAGTGTAGTGGTGATGTCCGGCATCACGGTGCAGGCCGAAGAAGAAGCCACAAAAACGACCATGCTTAAAGTCTCGCGGTTGCTGGAGCAGCGAATCGAAGCATTTGATCGAGCATTCAAGGGCAGTCGCCGGGACGAGTATGTCAGGGGGACAGTTGGGCTTCTTAAAGTTATCGACGGACGATTCGACTACTACGACACCCATCCCGATGAAGCACCACCGTCGATCCTGCTGTTGGCCCGCAAAGCCGGTTTTCGTTTTGAGTTTCCTCAACGGATGGTGGAGCTGAATGTTGGCGGAGGGGCAACGCCCGCAGCCGGGGGACTCACCGCCGCGGTGACTAACTCGACAACCGGCCTGCCGTTCGTGCTCTACCGCAAAGTTGCGAAACCAATCGCCACGCAACAGCTTATTGAGGGTGGCAATCCCACCCCAACGGCAGTTCAGGTTAATGTTCAAGTGTCCGCCAACTGGGCTATCCACCTGGTTCATGAGGCAGCTTCGCACGATAGTGAGACTGTCCACGGGACGGAAAGTTCAGAGCTGCTGTATTTCACACTCACACAGAGCGGCACGTTTGGATCCTCATCGGTGGACGCAGATCAGTTCACTCCATCCGAAATTGCCGATACGGATCTGGACGGTTTTCCGGAATTCATTGATGCCTGGGGGCACCCCCTGAGGTTTTATCGCTGGCCAACCAGGTTGTTTGATCCCACGGCGCCTAATCCCTTCGCTCCCGACTTCGACACCGTCAATGACAATACGGAAGTGGACCCCACACCCGACAACGATGAGACCGATGGTCTACGTGAGATTCTCGTACGGGAACGCGAATACGCCGGGTTGCTTGTGAAGGGCCTTCCTCCGTCACCATTTGCCATCGGAGGCTCAACACAACGGGACCTGATGCTGGTGGATCCGGACGATCCGGTTGGGATTCTGTACACGTTTATTGAAGACCCTAAGTACAAGGACATGGGGATTGATCTGACTCAGGAATACAACGAGGTGAACTACCACACGCCCGACACCTACCACGCACCGTTGATTGTGTCGGCAGGCCCGGACGAACTGCTGGGGTTGAGAGAACCAACGGAAACGAATGCGACGGCGGGCATCTTCGGCAATCTGGCCCAGTACGCCGGCACGACCGTGGTTGCACCGCTCCCGACAGACGCCGTTGTCGATCAACTGTTTGACAATATCACGAACCGAAACCGACGTGCGGGGAGCAGACGATGACAAACACTCTGCAACCTCAATCACGGAGCACGCCTGCTTGCGACCCAATCGCCCACCGGGGCGTCCCGGCCCGGCATAGACGTGGTTTCACCCTGATCGAACTGCTGGTGGTCATTACGATCATGCTGATCATCATGTCGATGACCATTTCTGCCGTAATCTTCGTACGTGAGAGTGATCGGGTGTCGGGGGCGGCGGGACAGTTTCAGTCCTTTCTGGCAGGAGCACGCGACCGCGCGATTTACAGCAAAGAACCGCGAGGCGTCAGGCTGTTTATAGAGCCCGCTCCACCGGGCAGTTCAAGCGCGGGGGCCGAAAGTCGCACCATTTCAGCCATGGCCTACATCGCGCCCGGTGGGACGTGGGGAGCACCGAAAAACTCCAGCGGCATCGACATCATGCGGATTGACGGAAACATCTTCGATGAAGACCCGAAACGTGCCGGAATCTCCGGCGTCGATGCGGACGGAGATTTTGAGGACGCGGCAGATCTGCTGATCAAAATTCGGGGTTCCAATAATCCCGGCTGGTGGAACCTGAAACGTCGTGGCTGGCTGACGGACGGCCTTCGCATGCGGATTCCCTCGGGACCGACTGGCAACTGGTATACGATCAGGACCGGACTGATAGACACGTCCGTCGCCCCTACCGACGACCAGTATTTGATCCTTGACATTCCCTATGCCGACGGCGGCAACGCCGGACAGCAGATCGCGTTTCAAAACCTGACCTATGAAATCGAACTGCCGGCTCGCATCCTGCCCCAGGACCCACTGCTTTTTCCCGACGGCGTTGTGCTTGACCTGGATGGCTCCAACGTACCCGACATCTGGCGTCCGGCGAGTACGGGAAACAGTCTCTATTCCGGATTTATGGATGTGGTGTTCTCACCGCGAGGCAACGTGATCGGTGATGCTGCGGCCAAGGGTGTTCTGCATTTTTACATATGTGATTCAGAGGATTCGTTGTTTTTAAAAGAACAGATCGTCAGCTCCGTCGGGCTGCCTGCTTTTGATGTGATTGTGGGATCCGGATCACCCTTCGTACCCACCGACGAAATCGATCCTGCAGTCGTCAGTTGGCTAACGTGGGAAGGAAAATACATCGTCAAGGATCGTCGAATTGTGACATTGTTCGCTCAGACCGGGGCCATTTCAGTGCATGGAGTCAATGCGTATGTTGGCAATACCGGTGGTTCAAATCCAGACGCCAACAATGACGGAATTGCTGACGACCCGTTCCGATTCGCCGAAACCGGTGAGGTGGCGAAATGAAGTGTCTACAGCGACAGCATCCGATGGACAAAGATGTCGACGTGACAGTTGTCCGACAGGGCGTGACACTTGTCGAAGTCCTGATGTCACTCATGATCATGAGTATTGGAGTGGCCTCGGTCGCCGTTCTATTCCCGATTTCCATGTTGCGGGCGCTGCAGGCGACGCAACTGACGAATGCCGCTATCACAAAGTACAACGTGGAAACGCTGCTGGATGTACGCCCCAATCTTGTCTTCGATCCCAATAACGACGGCAATTTAGTTGAGCATTTTCGTGGTCGAGATTCCCGCAACTACGTGATTGACCCGGTTGGTTTCTACACACACTTCGCGGATGGAAACTCTGCAGCCGCCAGAACTTTTGGAAATGACGGTACCGGCCCGGCCGGCAACATAATTCGCTGGGGAGGTGGCCTGACGGCGACGGACGGCGGTAACCCCGGTACGTCGGCCGCCCATGCGAGCGCCATTCGAATGATGGCCCTTGAACTAGCGAATCAGGGCGACGGCTGGGAAACGCAAATCGACACCGAGGCAGGCGACGTTAGCTTTGCAGGACGTATTCAACTGTTAACGGACGACGACCTGACACAGGTGCCAACGTCAGCCCAGTTGTTGCCCCCTGACGCCAGCGGAGGGTATCTGGTACAGGACCCTGAGTTTTATCGAATTGTTCTGTTCTCTGAGAGCGGTAAATTTAGCCAGGCATTCCCGTTGCTCAGTCTGGATACGACCGCAAACGTTGCCTATTACACGGAAGACCTGAACGATAATGGCAGCCTTGATTCAGGCGAAGACTTCAATATGAATGGAACACTTGATCGGCGATCCCTGCCCTTCGAGTTTCGAGTCGACGTGGACGGGGACAATCAACTGGAACCTGGTGAAGAAGTGGTTTCTCGAGTGCTGCTTCAATCACGCAAAATCAGCGACTTCTCATGGATGCTAAGTGTTCGACGAAGAAGCGATGGCATCGCTCGCAGTATTGATGTGGTAGTGCGTTTTAATGACGGCGTCGATGTCACCGACGAACGTTTGTTTGAAGCCACATTCCTGGCCGGAACCCGCACGGTAGGGGTAAGAAAAGCGGGCGGAGGCACCCCCGCCGAGCCAAACATCCGCAAAGGAAAATTCATCTTCGACGCCACCAACGGAGTGTGGTACCGCATTCAGGACGTACAGGAACCGCCACTGGTCAGCCCACCCGCAACGCCATGGGCGAACTACGATTATCTGGTGACGCTGGAAACTTCTATACGTGCCTCGGAAGGGGTCGGGACCGATGGGTTTGACGATGGAAATTTAAACGGCAGCGATACCAGCAGCTTCGGTGGTGCGATGTTTCCCACGGGAATTGTTGACGTGTACCCCATGGGTTCTCGGAACATTCCGACCGAGTTGATGAATCTTGGCTTCTGATCGGAACGACACAACAACAAAGCCGCGAAGCGGCACAAGCACGTAGCCATGGGCGTCAGCCCATGGAATAAGAACAACACAAACAGCACAGCCGTGAAACGGCGACAGCGTCGTCAATCATGTCATTCAACAAACCACAGGTCGCTGCCGCCGTTTCACGGCTAACGATCATTACGGCACCATAACCACGGGCTGACGGTCGTGGCTACGTGCTGCGGTCCCTTCGGAACCAAACACAAAACGAGAACACAACGGCCGGCCGCGAAGCGGTATAAGCACATAGCCATGGGCGTCAGCCCATGGAACAAGAACAACGAATAACAAACACAGCCGTGCAACGGCGACAACGATAACCACGTGCGGAGGTCCCTTCGGGACCAAACACAGGATGAAGCCAGCCCTATGAATACTTCAGTATCAGAACAGAAACGAATGTCAGCCCATCGCCGAGGTTTTACCCTGGTCGAGATGCTGGTCTCCGTGACGCTGGTGCTGTTGATGATGACGATGTTCACCGCCATTTTTCAGATGGCGACCGACGCCGTCAGCAAACAGCAGGGCATTGCAAAGAATGATCAGCGGGCACGTGCACTGACGACGATCCTGAGAGCAGACCTCGCTAAACGGTCATTTCGGTATGTGCAGCCATTCTACCCTAATGAGAATTCCGGCACGTCGCCGACTTCGTTCGGCCAGCGTGCGGGCTACATCTACATCTCCACAAATGATACAGACAGTGGCCTGGACGACCTTTTTCAGTTCACCGTCAATGCCCAACTGACGCACGAAAACACAGACGACTCTCAGTTTTTTGGGTCGTCAAAACTGCTGTACGATTTGACGGCCGATCCCGCCTTTGCCGGCACGCCCCGACGTACGACTCTTCGCTTCAATCCGAATCAGCCAGATGCCGACGACGCCAAACTTGACGCCAACAACGTCGCCGGTTCGTCGGCTGCAGAGATTTCGTATTTTGTTCGCAATGGGGCGTTGTATCGACGTGTGATGCTGCTCCGGGAACCATTGGCTGTCGCCGGAGAAGATCTGAGCACTCAGCCCAACAGTACAGTGGGCGACAATTCGTACAGTGGGACCATCGGGTCCGGCGGTGCATTCGCTTATGTCCGGACACCATTGGCAGTGAACCAGACCAATTCGTCAAACATTGATCACTTCGCACTGGCGGCGGGTGATGATGCGCCCGTTGCCTGGAACGTAAATGCAACAAACGACTTCTGGGCGCATTTTGACTTTGCGGCCACGCCGGTTTTCACGGCGGGTTCTCCGTCACTACCCACAGATATTCAATTCATTGGCATCGATGCCTTGTCCAACGACGACACGTCACCGAAGGCAACGTCTCTGGGAATTCCTTGGGTGCGATTTGGGTTTAATGCGGTCAGCGGTCTGTCGCGGGAGCATGATAATCCGACAGAACGGCTGTTTATTGGACGTTTCACCCATGCAGAAACGTCCCATCCGAATTTCAACTGGCCTCTGGCCCCATGTCGGAACGCAAATTCAGATGAGGTTTCTGTGCCGTTGATGTCAGGAGAGAATTTTGCAGACCTGAAC
>JBDONA010000113.1:0-1709 GCA_039831575.1 Fuerstiella sp.
TGGCCGACAGGGCGTCGATGATCGTTGACTACTCATATGCCGGTTATGTGCCAATGGATACTTTTCCACAGTTGGCCAACCTGTTACGCAGCGAATACGAGCTGGTCATACGAATCAGGACAGAATGGTGGACCGCGCAGACGGGATACATACATGTCTTCCAGCACATTACCGGTGATTGATTGTTGCCGTATTCATCGAGCGGCCGGACACAAACCATTCTTTACAGACATGGTGGCCGGAAGATCCGCAACATCCGTCGTCGCCGTTGCCCGGGTGTGCTTATCAAAGTGAAAGGAGCATTGGCGCGTACGTGGATACAGTGACCGTGAGCGATGGTCCCATGTTCGGTCCAAATGCGTGACACGAAAGTTCAGCATACTTCCAATCGTTTCAGTTCCGGTCATTTCGGATTGAACAGCCAGCCAATCCATCGTTGTTTCTCGACGCCAACGCCGATCTGTGCGACGCGGGTCAGTGGGTGGTGGTGACGGCATTGTTGAAGTTCCGTGCGAGTAATGACCCCGCAGATCCGTCGAAGCCCTGCACCGTACACGGAAGGCACTGCGTGGTCAGTGAAGAGAGACTCTAAACAGGCTGGCAATGGGAGTGACATTCAGACACTATACAATCCGGGACGTATTGTCCTGACCACGGAATCGCTTCGCTGGGACGTCTGTTCGGTAACGGCCCCGCACGGTCAACGTCATGAGTCCTATTTTGATGTCATCTGTCAGACAGCATTTTCATCCGCGCTGGATCCTGAATACCTGGCTGGACATCGCGTTTTTCGTCGCCACGCCTCTGCTGATCATCCCCGTGGTATTCACTGCGGGGGCCAAATGGCAGGCTGAAGATGTCTTCCTGATCGTCTCCACGTTTGGTGCTCTTGGTCATCATGCACCCGGGCTCATGAGGGCCTACGGCGACCGACAGCTGTTTCGTCGGTTCTGGCTGCGGTTCACACTGGTGCCGATAATCGCTGTGGGCGTCTTTACGTATTATTCCGTGGAGGAGCTTCCGGGCCTGATGCTGGTGTTGCTGTCATGGGGGATCTGGCACTTCCTGATGCAGACCTATGGCTTCGCCCGAATCTACGATTCAAAGGTCCGTTGTTTTGACGTCACCACGCGACGACTCGATTTTGCGGTCTGCGTTGCGTGGTTTGGCACATGTGTGCTCTCTGCCCCGAATCGCATGAGCGAATTTCTTTCGCTTGCTCTGAAGTCAGGACTGTCATTCGTTGTTGAGTTTCCGTTGGAAGAATTTCGGCTGCTGTGGATGGGGGCAACAGCGATCGTCACCGTGCTGTTCATCGGCAACGTCGTGAAGAAGACCCTCAGGGGCGAAGCTGTCAATTCCGCGAAACTGATTCTGCTTGTGAGTACATTTCTTTTTTTCTGGATGTGCACTGTAACACTCACGAGTTTCGTGATTGGCATCGCCATGTTTGAGCTGTTTCACGATGTTCAGTATCTGGCGATCGTGTGGTTGTTCAACCGCAATCGCGTTGAGAAGGAAGCTGATGTGGGCCCCTTCACGCGTTTCGTGTTCCGTCGCAGCGGCGGGATGGTCGGTTTGTACCTCGGGCTTGTTGTGGCATATGGTTTTATCGGTTTTGCTGCGGAACGACTAACTTCAGCAACGCTGCAGCAAACGCTGTTTGGGATCGTGGCCGCGTCGAACCTGCTGCACTTCTACTACGATGG
>JBDONA010000156.1:0-1708 GCA_039831575.1 Fuerstiella sp.
CCGTCGGTCGGTTGTCCCGAATCACTCGCCTGATGGCACTGGCGATCCGGTTCGACGACCTGATTCAGAACGGCGAAGTCACCGACTATGCTGAACTGGCCCGCCTTGGCCACGTGTCCCGCGCCCGCGTCACTCAGATCATGAATCTGCTGATGCTGGCCCCGGACATTCAGGAAGAAATCCTGCATCTGCCGCGTGTGACCGGCGGCCGCGACCCGATCCACCTGCGACAACTCCAGCCCATCGCACTGGTTCCGGATTGGCGAAAGCAAAGAAAGTTCTGGAAGACTCTGTGCGCGGCTCGGTAATTTCCGAGATCGCTCATCCAGATTCGGAATCCGAGCCTGTCAGATAGTTGCCCTTATCCGGAACGCACCATCGCACTCCCCCTCTGGGATCTTCAACATCCCCCTCGAACCGCGGAATCAGATGGCAATGAAACCGCATCACCGTCTGGGATAGATGAGCTAAGAAGATACGTCCTTAAGCCTGGGAAGAATGTGTTCTTCCCAGTAGCTTTTCTTGCCGATGCGGCGGAAGTCAATGTTGTCGAGTGACATCCACAGCCTTGATCGTTCTTTCGCTGCTTCCACGTCGAAGCCCGTGTATTCGTCTGCTACGAAAAGCCACTTGTGGTGATAGACCCATGGGTCCTTGGACTGCCGTCGAAACGTCGAGGCACCGTCAGACTTTACGGTATACACGTCACCGACTGCCGGCTCGTCCGCTGAATCGAAATCGTCGCTCACTATGAACGACACTGTTTCAGTCTTCAGCTGGTACTTAACAACGGTGTAGTCGAAACCATCCGGGATGGATGGCGTGGCATCGCGCACGGCCACAGGAAGTAGGTGCTGGTACGAGCGATGTACATAGACTGCTCCTCCAATTTCCTTACCAACGCCAAATCGACGAGATCTGGCTGGCAACTTTGCTACGCCCATAGTTATCAGCCTCTGGATGAGCTCAACGGAAGAAACAGGTTACTGCTGCTGACGGCCGTCAGGTCACAAAGCGTTGGCGCGGATTGCTCGGATGCAGATTCGAAGCTGCATTCAACTGTTCGAAATTCGTAGCCATCGTCGCGCGCGACACAGTGCATATAGACGGGAACAACAGAAATTTCGGCGGGAAGAAACTGCCGAATCCCCAGCAGCGGATACACCAGCTTGTGTTTTGCCAGGGACTGACGTTTCGCCCCCGTCTTGGCTTCAACCAGGAAAAGACATTCCTGGCCATTACGTCTCGCGAAAAACAAAGCGTCAACTTCAACCTGGCCCGCATTGTGTCTCAGAACGACCGGAACATCTTGGTGAGGCACAAAGTCAAACGAATATGTCGTCTGCCCCGTTGCCGGGATGAAGTGCTGCTCACTCTTGTCGATACCGAGCGTAAATGGCAGCAGCCCTGAAACGATTGCCAGATTGACAAGGGAAGTCTCCGTCAGTTTGCCGAGAGCCTGAAAGGCAAAGAGACTCTTCCATGAGCAATCGGGCTGAAAGACCCGTTGATCGTCAGTGAAGACGTTTTCGTGCATCAGAAAAAAATCGTCGAGGTCGTCGGCCCTCACTAACGCGAATGCTGTGTGTTTGCTGCCTTCGTACCGCCCAGGGATGGCAAGCCCGGAAGCAGCCCGCCATTTATCATTATCGACGTCATGAGAAAGGCAATTCACTCACCAAGGCATGGACGGCCAACACGTATTTTC
>JBDONA010000485.1:0-7075 GCA_039831575.1 Fuerstiella sp.
GTCGCGGCGGCCACCTTGTCGCCAGGACAGCCGTCGCGTGCCGTTTAACGTCGTATCCGGGTCTCTATCGAAGTGCAGCTCGTGGCAAAGTGATCGTGGTGCTCTCAAGCGTTGGCACTTCGTCTTCCGATTCTGCGAAAGGCGTCCGGCGTCCGGACTTACGATCGCGATCGATCGAACGTGGCTTCGAGTCACTCAGGATGTTTCGGCGGAGTGCAGAGAGCGGCTTATTGGACGTTTTTGCGGTCAACGTGACTGCGGTGTATGGCGACGAGATCACACGTCCTTCGGGTGAAGTATACTCAACCCGCAGGGCACAGGTCGCATGTCCCTTGTTCTTAACAACGTATGGCAGGAAGACGTTGTACGTTTCGCCAAGAGTACTTTCCGTTCGGTGAGCGTTCCAACCCCCGTCGTCAAACGTGAACTTGTGGATGGGTAGAGGGTCTACCTCATCGGGATCAAAGTTCACGTACTGGTAAATACTAGTCGTTCCATGCACCGGAATCGGTGAGGGGCTTCCGTGTGCAAACATCAGAATCTGACCGGCAAAACCACGGCTTGGTCTGCCGTCCAGTCCCTGTCCTTCGGCGGGTTCCCACAGACACAGAATCTTTACGATTCGTTTTTCCGCTCTGATGGTATTGACGAACTGCACGGGTGATTTGATAAACGCGGCCGAAGTATGCAGCAACGATGAACACCCGGTCGCCGATGCAGTGATTGCGGCAACAATGGTCAGCGTCGCCATCGTGTTGCGGCGGACGATGGCGGGCGAAACCATCGGTGATGTGGTAGAGCGTAATTTGATCATGGTCGTATCCATACTTTCCTGTTCACCCGCCGTTATGGACGCTGCACCGACACGGTCCGGCGGAAGCACGCCAACTGACCGGCCCTGATTCGTCCTACTTTTTTCCACCCCTGCCAATGAGTCGCTTGACCCAGGCGGTCGCGGCGTTGCCGCTTTTCTTATCGTCCGCTTCAGATTCTTCATCAGTGGTCTTATCTGAAGTTACCGTTTCCTGTTTTTCACGGGTGAGTTGCTCGCCACTCGTTGGAATGATCGTACGGCGTTGTACGTCGTCACCGGGCTCCATCGTGACAAACCTGCTCCGCGAAACGGTCGTTGTTGGCGTGATCAATGACGTCCTCGCTTGCGGAGGAATCACCGGTTCGTCAGTGGCTGGCAAGTTTGGAACGGCGTCACCAGGAGTGTCGTTCTGCTGCACACCGTCAAACTCGTTGATATTCGGCAGCATGTACGAATCCATGTCGGACGGTGGAACACTGTACAGCGGTCCGTGAATCTCTTCGGCCTCGGATTCGATGAAGTGAATTCGTTCGGCTTCCACCTGCTTGATCAATTCTGAATCAATGTCATTGTAGATAATGCGTGGCGTCAGGAAGATCAGCAGTTCCGTACGAACCGTATTCGTCCCGTCATAGCGAAACAGCGAGCCAAGGAGGGGAAGATCACCCAGCCACGGGACTTTGCGTTCCAGTGTCTCGTCAGTTTTCGTGATCATTCCGCCAATCACGATGGTCTGCCCGTTGGGCACGGCCACAACGGTGTCAGCGATGGCCGTGTCAATAATGACCGATTCAATCACGTTACCACTGGACAGGTCAGTAAACACTGGCACGCCACCACCGGAGAGTTTGCTTTTTTCGGCATAGACTTCCATGTTGATGATACCGTCCGGAGTCACCCGAGGGGTCACTTCCAGAATGAGGCCAACGTTCTGCTGTACGATATTCGGTGAAACAACGTTGATGTTTGAGACGTCCACGCCGTCGACGACAGGCACCTGCTGACCGACCGAAATGCTGGCCAGATTGTTGTCCGTCGTGCGAATCTGAGGACGACTTAGCACATGAACCGTTCGTCGGGCCGCCAGTGCCCGAACAAGAACGTTGACCGCATCCGATTGAGCCGAGAAAACAAATCCACCAAATCCCAGGTCGCCGTTTTCACGCCCCAGCGAGAAATTGCTAAGAGACTGTGCGCCCAGTATGTTCGAATTAACTCCAGGCCCCCCGGTATTGTTCCCGAGCGCAGAATCCGTATTGTTGAAACCGAAGCCAGGTGTCGGATTGATCGACTGAATGAGCGTCTCTTCGATCTGCTGCCCGTTCGCAGCCTGAATGACATTTGTCGTAGAGACAATATCCTCAAGGGTCCGCAAAATACTCCGCGTAAACAGCTGTGGATCCTGAAAGCCCAGTTCAATCCCGAATTCATCGGTATTGTCCAGAGCCACTTCAACAATCAGTGCCTGAATGATCACCTGCGGTGGCCTGGCATCCAGCTCACTTACGATACTTAGAATTTGGCTGTAGTACTCCGGCGACGCACTGACGATCAGCGAATTGCTGTTGTCGTCCGGCGCCACGATCACTTCCAGACGCATCCGTTCGATGTTGCTGATCAGATCCTCGGAACCGTCCTGCAGACTTTGCTGCTGTCCCAGAAAGTCGTTCAGGGCCGCAGCAACAATACTCGCCGGAGCATTCTCCAGTTTAATCACTTCCGTGGTTCGCTGTCGTGAGTCTGTCGTGTCCAGACGCAGCAGAATGGCTTCCACGACGGACAGCGATTCCGCACCGCCCACTGCCAGAACGGTATTCGTCCGAATGTCTGCGGAGAATGTCAGTGGAATCAGGCTGCTGCTCGCATCTTCTGCTCCGGCAATCTGAATCCCCAGCTGGTCTTCCTGGTTCTGGCTTTCGAACATCGTGGTCAGCAATTCCACCGACTGCGCCGCATCCGCATTCTTCAGTGCAAAGACCTTGATCTCAGCAATGGCAGATGGCGGTCGGTCAAGATTTCGAATCAATGCTGTCAGCAGCGGCATGCTGGCTTCGGGAGCCGACACAATCAGACTGTTCGACCGCGGGTCCGGGTTGATTCGAACATCAATAAGAATTCCCGATCGCAACAGCTCGCGGCCACCTTCAGTGGTCGCCAGGAATTCCAGGGCCACAGACTTGCTGTCGCGAAGCTCCTGCGACCCCTGCGCACCGGCACCGAATCCACCACCGCCCGTTGTTGTCTGCTGTGGCGGACTGCTGACGCTCTGGATCGCCGTGTTGATGAGCTCGGAAAGTTCTTCTGCAGTAGCGTGCTGCAGTTCCACGACTACGACACGATGTACGGCTCCCGGCTTATCCTGGTCAATCCGTTCCACCAGTTTTGCGACCTCTTTCAGGTCGTTCGGTTGTCCCTGAACGATCACGGCATTGGTTCGTATGTCAGCAACAATTCTGATTCGCGTGCCCAATCCTTCTCGGTCGTCATAGAACGTCAGCAGTGCATCCGCGACCTGTGAGGCAATTGCATTTCGCAGGCTGAAGACCTTGAATTGAGAATTCGGATCCAGCTGACGATCCAGCTGCGCCGCCAGTTCAAGAATGGCTTCCAACTCGATTTTCGGCGTTACGATCAGAATTGCATTCGGCTGCACAACAGGAAAGAACGCCGCGATTTCCTGCGAACCGTTGTCGCGTTGCCGCTGTGCGGCCAGTTGCTCATAGACCGATGACAATAGCTCGGCCAGTGCTTCTGAATTGATGTACTGCAAGGCCAGAAGATGTACGTCTGGCAATGAACCCACACTCAGCTCTTCCAGCTGCTTAATAATGGCTTCGACTTTCCGAACGTCCGCTTCGTTACCTTTGATGATCAGGATGCCCAGATCCTGCATCGCCTGCACATTGACTTCACCGCGCAGGTTCAATGACCCCTCATCGCTTTGCTCATCACCCTGTGGGCCCGAATCGTACGCCCGTGGATTTGTCTGTGCATCCTGAGCCCGCATTGCCACCATGCGGTGAATCTGCTCGTTCAGATCCCTTGCAGTAGCATCAGTCACCCCTCTATTCGGCAGTATCTTGACCGTTTCAGAGTCGTCTTCCCGCGACTTATCCAGCTCGGCGATGAGTCGGATGATGTGTTTTACTCGCGTTTTCGACGCTTCGATCAGCAGCTCATTCTTTTTCTGATCGATGGCGATCTGGAAGAGTGTTGTGGCGTTGGGATCAGCGGGGCCGGCCGATTTGACGACAAACGTGGGCAGCCCCTGGAGTCCGTTGCGGATCAATTCGGCACGTTTTTCAAACACCAGATACACAGAGCGGGCCACGTCGGCAGCCTTGGCGTTTTGAACCACCACCCGACTGGACGTCAGTGGTCCCTCATCGACCTGCGGAACGTTCAGCGGAATTTCCACGGGTCGTTTCTTTGGCGTAATGTTGTCAGCGAATGGCGTCGCGGCTGGTGGTGCAGATTGCTGCTGTGCTGCCGGTCGTGACTGCGCTGCCCATGCAACCCGCGGTGACGCGTCATTGTTTCGAGCGTTGGCATGGGAAAACGGAGATTCTCGCCACAGACCAACATCGGCGGTCTGTCGTGCAGAGGGCGCCTGAATTCCTGGCGCCGCAGTTTGAAGTGATGGTCGAGCGTAACGTGTTCGCGCTTGATCCAGTTTCAGCACGATCATAAAGTCGCCCTGTGTGATCAGTCGAAACCCCTGGCTCTCCAGCTCCGCATTCAAAATGCGGACAACAGATTCGGGTTGATAGCGTGCTCGATCTCGGCGCGCAAAGGTCCCGTGAGGGATTTTGTCCATGACCAGAGTGAAGTTGCCCTGTTCGGCAACATTCTGGAGCACGCGATCCCACGAAGCCTCGAAGTAGTTCAGTCGAATACCGTTTTCGTCCTCCACGGGAGCGTCTGATGCAGACTGTCCCTGAAGGGCTTCACGAAATGACCGCGATGTTTCTTCAGAAGCGTCGAGTCGGTAGTTTTGATTAAGCAACCATGTTCCGCTGGCGGCAACGCCAGCCAACATGATCGCCAGAATACCATGACGTCTCACCGTGGTGATCCTTCACGAAAAGCAGGCTTCTGCTTTGCCTCCCCCTGTCACCGACCACTGTTGTCTGATCGCAGAGATCTCTCAGCCGATTTCCAATCGCTGGCTGAAGAGAGGTCCTCCTGAGGCAAGGAGTACCGTGGCGCGTGCCTGTCTCTGTGTTCAAGTATGCCGGTTACTCCGGTTTATCGGCTCGTGGGGGTCATAGGGATCAATCTGGTTTCAACAGTTTTGCCGACAGGCCACGTGGTGCGAGAATGGACGTCCGCAAAGTGTTCAGAAGACGAAGAAACGGACATGCCGTAGCGACATACCCGTTCAGTACGTCTTCGAAGTCAAGGACGGCCACGCGGCCGTCTCGAAGGAGCTCCGCCAATGAAAACCAAAAGCTATCAACGAAAAGAGACCCGGTCTTTTCGTAAGACCGGGTCTCTGTCTGCTTGATGCTGTGTCCTGAACCGTCTGCTGTAACACAGACAGCGGTTTTAAGGACTGGCTGGTGGTGCACCTGCACCGGGATCCAGATTATGCCCATCCTGGCCAAATGTGGTATATGTGGCGCCTGCGATCGTTCCGGCGACCACTGTCGCGCCCAGCGCTGATCCAAATCGAGCGGCCCCATTTTGTCCCCGGACCACGTTTGTGTCGAAGGACATAACAAGACTCTTTTTTGCTGCCGCAGGAGCCGTTTGCCCCGTCCAGAATCGGCACACATGCCGCCCCTGTGACGTCTTGACCACATGCAGGCCACTTCGCAGCCCTTTCACGGCATAACGTCCTGTGCCGTCCGTTTTGACTTCTGCAATGACCGTGCCTTTGTGTAAGACCTGAACAGCAGCATTACTCACGGGGCGTCCCGATGACTGAACGACCTGGCCGTGCAGTTCTCCTTTCGCAGAGAGGGCGACGTCCGTTACGCTCGGTGCGGTTTTGGTGGTTTTCGTTTCAGCGAAAGTCTGAACGGGAATTGCCATACCCACAATCGCCAGGGCGACCAGCGAGTTCGCAGCAAAATTTATCATTTCGGTCTCCAGTGACGGGGCCAATCGCATGTACCTGGCCCGCTACGTATTGTGCAGAACGATTCGGTTCTGCGGATTCTGTGCAATGTCTCTGTCGTATAGCTTCGGCAGGTCGTGTCTGTGAGCCTTAGTAAAAAGCTTCCTGCAAATGCCTTGATTCATCGGAACTGTCGGATCGAATCATCTGCGAGCTTTGGTAAACTCAGATAAGATTTATCGATTAGAGAAGCGTGCTGGATATCTACGGCCCGTAATTTGAGGAAACAATTGTGTTTGGAATGATCAGAAGGCTGCTGTCGTTCGGATCTGCAGGGGGAAGCAGCCAGCGGGTATTGCTGAGTTTTCAACGTCACCAGCAGGAATTGCAGAAGGAGTTTTTTGCTCAGGCCGCTGCGACGGGAAAACCGCGGGGACTGCGGTGGAAGAACTGCGAGTGGTTAACAACCTTCGCGCTGGTCGAAGACACCACGCAGGGTCTGTTCACGATGTTCTGCGGCGTCAACGTCTCCTTTGAAGCGATTGAAGGTGGCGACATGGAAGACGTGGAAGCAGTCTCCACGATTCGCGATGGCAGCGCAATGTTTCACCTGCAGAACGGACGCTGGGGCAGCGGAGGTCGCATTCTGTTCAACATGAATCCGTCAACAGCGGCACAAACGGCTGCCCCTGATCAGCAGTTGCGAGCGGTGTCCAACGAGTGACGGTCGAGAACGGCAAAGTTTACGAAGGGTCTGACGGCCTGTGAGGGGCTGCCCATTCAATAACGACCATTCAATAACGACCATTCAATAACGACCATTCAATAACGACCATTGGGCAGTTTGACTGCTGCCAGGACCAATCGCCGTTCGGAATGCAACACAGTTCACGACCAGCATTGGAGTGAGGCAGGCGGTTGTTGGCAGCTAAAGAATCGACAGTGTCAGTCGTCGAATGTCAGGACAAGTCCGATGACGGTTGCCGCACGGCGCGATTCAAGCCGGACTTTGACGGCATGATAGTGAGCATCGTCCGTCACTGTGTCGGAGACCTGATCGGCCGCAAAAAACTGACTCAGGGCGGGAATCAGCGAGCCGATGGATCGACCGGCCAGCGCCGTTTGCAGGCCACGATCGTGTGCATGGTGCATCAGAACGGTTCCGCTGCCATCGGTCACATAAACGTTGGAGGCTGCGT
>JBDONA010000893.1:0-7045 GCA_039831575.1 Fuerstiella sp.
GATCTCTGGCGGTTGCTGCAGCTGGGAACATGGCAGGTCGTGTACTCACGGACTCCCGAACATGCGGCCGTCGACACCACGGTGGATCTGGCCAAACGTGTGGGCCGTGAACGTTGGTGCAGCTTTGCCAACGGAGTTCTGCGGAACGTCGCACGATTGTTGTCGACCGACGCCGCCGAAGATTTTGCCGTTGATGCGCTGCCAGCGGAAGACGGATCGTATCGCCGACTGAATCAATCCATTCTGCCTGACCCAATAAACGACCTGCCCGAATACATCGGCCGAGCGTTTTCGTTGCCGCGATCACTGGCGCGGCGCTGGTGCGACCGAATGTCACGTTTGGACCTGACGAAATCGTGTTTCCACAGTTTGAAGGTTCCGCAGATTACCCTGCGTGTGAATCGCCTGAAGGCCACCGTTGGCCAGGTACAGGATGCAATGCAGGAACATGGCGTTGCTGCGACACCTGGAGAAAATGACTGGGCGCTGAAATTGGAGCATGCATCCCGACTGACGTCTCTGCCCGGATACGCCGAGGGCTGGTGGTCTGTTCAGGATGTTTCCGCGATGTTGCCGGCAGAACTGCTGGCACCTCAGCCGGGAGAAAAGATTCTGGATCTGTGCGCAGCTCCGGGAGGCAAGACGACGCATCTGGCAGAACTCAGCGGAGACACGGCACAGATCACTGCCTGTGATGTTTCCGAAAGCCGATTGCTGCGTGTGGAGGACAGTATTGAGCGTTTAAAACTAGCCAGTGTAACTCCGTTGTTGATCCAGCGTGACGGCAGCGATATTCCCGCTGCTGATTACGACGCCGTTCTGGTCGACGTGCCCTGTTCAAACACAGGCGTGCTTTCGCGGCGACCGGAAGCTCGCTGGCGGTTTAAAGAAGAAGAAGTGAATGAATTGGTCCAGCTACAGACTCGACTGCTGCTGACGGCCTTCGACCACGTCAAACCCGGCGGACGCATCGTCTATTCGACATGCAGCATCGAACCGGAAGAAACCGCTCAGCTGGTGGAAAGCATTGCCGAACAGGTTCCAGGGTTGACCCTGGTATCGCAACAGCTGCAGTTGCCTGGCCAGCCCAGCGACGGAACGTTTCAGGCCTTGCTGAAGAAGAACTGATCATCCGGTCCACCCGATTTCCGATCCGTTAGATCAGTTTTCGGTACAACGAACAGGGTGCGTGCTTGCACGCACCATGTTGCAACACCGGTTTAATTCGTCGTCCCTGACCCGGCTCAAATCCCCATATCTCCCGTTTCTTGATCCTGATCGAATCTGCCGTGCGGTTGCGGGGGAGGGAATTGCGTGCGAGCGCCGATTTGTGATCACTACCGGGAAGATTCGCCCCGAGACTGGTGTGTGCGAACACACACCCTACTGTTCTGGCACGGACTCTGGATAACGCTCAAAAGCATAACACCCATTCATCGAATGCATCCGTGTCAGCATTCGAAATGAGCTCATCATTGATGACCGGTCAGTCCCCCTCATTCTCAATGCGATCGATCAGTTTTCGGTACTGATTCATGCACTCCTGCAGCTGTTTGGCCAGTTTTCGCGTTTCCTTTCGCTGGGCCTGCGTGGCACTATGAATTGGCTCCATCCAGGCATTCATCAGCTTGAACTGCTGCTTCAAGACACCAACAACGGTGGGTGGGATCTTGTTCACGACCGTGATTTTGTGAGGAAGCAGCTCCTGTGACTGTACGTTCGACTGAGTGGCTGGGGCCGGACTGTCCGAAGCGACAGCAGCCTCGGGCGTATCGGTGGGTAAAACCGGGCTGGGAGTCTTTTTCTGAGTCTCCAATTCATGGATACCTGTTGGCGGAGCTGAAAAAGACTCCCGACCCCATTTGACCGCATCCGACAATGACGCATTAATCTCGGCCAGACCGGATTTCAGGCCGGACAGTTCTTCCGTTATGAGCTGGGTAAGCACTTCGTTTTCAGCAAACCCCGTGTCATCCACCGGCTCCAGCTGTGCTTCGGCTCGTTGATCAGCCAGCTGACTCACACCCGCCGCCATCGCTTTGCGAATGGCATCAAGACCGTCGCTGAGATTGCCAAGCGTGGCAATCACCTGGCCGGTCTTGTCATCGCTGCTGAAGCCTTTCAGTTTGACGTTTTGGCGGAAGGTTCGTTTGATGTCGTCCCATCGTTCGGCCTCGGCGTCTGTCAACAACCCGGTCAGTTCCTTGAATTTCAACAGGTTGGCTTCGGTACCGGAGGTCAGCGTTTGAGCGTCGTTTTCGTAGTTGGACACGATCAGCGAGGTCAGTTCATCGTCGTTCATGATCGACACCACCTTTTCGGCAATGCGATTCATGTTGCGGTACGAACCCTGCAACTTGAAAGTTGGTTCGGTTCGGTAGTCGTCGCTTTGTGCAGCCGACCGGATGTATTCCATATTGACGATCAGGATCACGTCGCGAACTCGCATCAGCTTCTGCATCGTGCTGACCAGTTCACTGATTTCTTCCAGCGAGTAGTTGCCTTCCAGTTCAATGCCGTCGCGGGGTTCATCGTTTGCCATTCTGATAATCGCGTACACATCCTGCTGACTGCGACTGGCAAGTTTCGCGAGCACAGGGTTCGACGTCAGCGCGTTTTCCAGGTAGCTCATTTCGAACGCGTCGCTGGATTCGCCGATAATTTCGCCAAGGTTGTAGATATCGGCACGGTTGGACAGCATGTCCGGAATCTGAAACTTGTCACCGCTTTCTGTGTACGGATTGCCGGCCATCACCACGCAGACTTTACGACCTCGAAGGTCGTAAGTCCTGGTCCTGCCTTTGTACACACCTTCGATCTTGCGCTGAGCGTCGCACAGTGAAATAAACTTCTGCAGAAATTCCGGGTTGGTATGCTGGATATCGTCCAGATAGATCATGACGTTGTCGCCCATTTCCAGAGCGAGATTCAGCTTTTCCACTTCTTCGCGAGCACCCGCGTTGGTCGCTTCGGACGGATCCAGCGATGTGACGTGATGCCCCAGCGCCGGTCCGTTGATCTTCATGAAGATCAGACCGAGTCGATTTGCGATGTATTCCATCAGCGTGGTCTTGCCGTAACCGGGTGGTGACACCAGCAGCAGCAGGCCCATCAGGTCAGTACGTTTACCTTCACCCGTCACACCAATCTGTTTGGCAAGGTTGTCGCCGATCAGCGGCAGGTAGACTTCATTCAGCAGTTTGTTACGGACGAACGACGTAAGAACTCGCGGACGAAATTCGTCCAGTCGCATGGCGTCGCGAGCGTGCTCGACAGCTTCGTGCTTTAGTGCGACGTAGTCGTTAAAACGCGGGACGGCTGTGGCGTCGAATTCGGTCAGTCGCTGAGTGAAATGGTTGTAGTTCAGATGATAGCTGCCGCCGTCAATCACGCTGTGAGTGCCGACAATGCCCGTTAGTTCTGCGTCGACGGTCGCTTCGATGACAGGTTTCTTTCCCGGCCACGTCGGCATCAGACTTACCGCGACCTCGTCGGCGTAGTCATCGTGAACGGGATCATTTCTCGTCGCCAGAAATGCCTGCACCCAGTTCTTCAGCAGCACAAAACAGTTAGCTTTGTCTTTGCCGACAGCTTCAACGGATTTGTCAAAGGCTTCGGTGAAGCCGTTTGACTTCAGATGCTGGCGGAATTCTTTTGCCAGCCTGTCGGCCACGCTGCTGACAGCGAAGGCGGCATCGCCGGAAAGTTCGCAGAACAGGTATTCGGCAGCGGATTTGAGAGGACTTTCACCACCGTGTGCCACTGGCTCTGCCAGTGACGTTGCATCCGGATAGGCACTGGCGGAGCCAGTGGCACTCACGCTCGCGTCTTGACGCCCAACACCAGGTGCCAGCCGTGCCAGCAGTTCCTGCAGCTCAGCAACGTATCCCGTCCGCCCGGCCACTTCACTAAATACGGTCGCAATGGCACCAGCTCCGGCCATGCGAGACGCCACTATGGTCTTCGTTCTCTTGTCGGCGAAGATTTTCCAGTACAACAATGCCAGCGCACGACTTTGAGTATCAAACCGCAACAGGCCGATTGTCTGCTGCATGCGGCACAGGGCACGAAGTATGTTGGCAGCATCCACGTCGTGCACACCTTTGGTATACGCTTCGCCGTAACGAGGCCCCATAAATCGCTGCACGAAGCTGAGCAGCTCCGCTTCGGGAAAATCCAGCAACTCGGCAACGGTTGGAACCGCTGCAGCATCGTCGCCGTGTGCCACTGGCTCCGCCAGTGCTGTTCCGCCCTGCGCGGACACACCGGCACACGAGACCGCCTGCAGAATCTTCCATGCCAGATACTCGCCACGATAAACGCTGCGGTTTTCGGAAACGACTTCCTGATCCCACACGGCGCGAGTTGTCAGCAGACGTTCATCGTGGATCGGTTCGAAGAAATTGGTTCCCGTCAGGTGCAGACACAACTCATCGCTGTGCATCACGGTCGTCAGATCCAATGCCTGAGTATTCACCGAAAACAAATGCGAACCGAGGCGGATGGTGTTTTCGCCGTCGACGAACAGTTCCTGCCGGTCTTTCAGCTGACGCACAGCATCTTCACGGATCGTTTTCAGACGACTCTGGATATCGTCAACTTTGACGCTGTCGTCCAGCTCTTTCAGCTTTTCGACGATGTCGCGGACCTTTTCGATCATCAGGTCCGACGCGAAGTAGCCATTGATATCGTTGACGGTGTCGAAACTCTTTACCCGTGCCTGAATGCCCTTCAGCACTCGTTCGGCCGCGTTCATCAGCGAGTTCGCTCGCTTGTTTCGCGCTTCCACCAACGCGAGTTTTCGGTTTTCGAAGGCGTTGTAGACTTCTTCGCGTTTCTCTGCCAACTGCAGGATGAATTCATCGAACTCGGCAAAGCGGCCTTCGAGTTCTTCCAGCTGGATCATCATCTTTGTGAGGAACTGTTCGCACTTTTCCGGATCGTCACAAATGTCCAGGTAGTTGACGACGGCCTGATTCAGCAGCTTCATCTGCGAATTGAATTCGGCGATCCCTTCGACCGATGCCAGTTCACGCAGCTTCTTTTTCAGAATCGCGCGAGCCTGATTGACGGTCGCGAAAATTCCGGAAATGCTGTCGATGATCGTGGTGCGTTGAGTTGCGTCGTCGATCTTCAGGTTACTGACGATTTCGATCAGCATTTCCAGCTCGGCCGCACTTTTGGCGATATCTTCTTCCAACGCCTTCGCGTCGGTGACTTTCGTCAGGTGCTCGATGCCGGCCTGTTCGTCGCGGACCTTCTGTTCGTACGGTTCCAACGAAGCCGGTCGCAGCAAAAAACCCACACAACTGCGGGACAGCCGTTCGGTGTGCTCGGCAACGTCCTTCTCCAGTTCGACAATCAAATCCGTATCGACGTAACGCAGATCCCGCAGGGAAATGATGTTGCCGCGAACAGCTCGCAGGTCGCTCAGCGAACTGACAAAATCGTTGATGTGTTCGAAACGCCGATGCCTGACCTGGGCAAGGATCTCCTTGGTGCGATTCTTTGTCGTGCTGGTTTCTGCGGCGGTGTTCTTTTTAACCCGGACAACCTTGTCAAACTCGTCCACTGCGGCCGACGCAGCGGCTTTGACTTCGCCCAGAGTCTCGGCCAGGTTGAAGGTGTCTTCACGGTTCAGCCAAAAGTGCGAATCGGCAATCTCACCACTTTGTTGCACCAGATCGCTGTAGAGATTCGCGTATGTGTCTTCCTTGTTGATCAGGTTCAGTACTTCATGGCATTCCGCCATGCCGCGAACAATGTCCTTATTGCCGATTTTGTTGAGAAACGAATCGTTCTCTGTGTGCGGAATGTGGTCTTCGCTGACATACGGTGTCTGCCATATCTGAATGGCGTGACGTTTCTGAGGGTCACGCTGTGACTTGAAACACAACTGTTCGCCAGCTTCGAAGAAGGTAAACCCGTTGCAGATCAGTGGTGTGTCGACCTTCTGTTCGATCAGGTTGTAGTGCAGCAGCACGTACGTTCCGGAATCGCGGTTATAGAAAACGAACAGGTAGTCTTCGCCGTTCGGCGCCATGATGGTGCGTTCGAACAGCATGTCGGCGAGTTTGTGGTCGAACGTTTTGTATTCGCCGTCCTGCAGGTAATAACCATTGGGGAAGATCAGGCCATGATCGTCCGGCAGCATGACACACGCATCGCGTATCGAATCCAGTCGCATCGCCCGTTGCAATTTTTCGTTGTACAGGATGTAGCGGAATTCCTTTTCCTGATACGGCCGCATTTTCAACAGAATGATATTGCCGATGATGGCGTAATAGATTTCGGCATCATCCAGCGTCTGGTCCGCGTCTGCGACGGGTTCTGCGTAGATGCCTTCGCCTGAGGCGGTGTTGTTTTCGATCTTGATGGTCAGATCGCCGCCGACGGTTTCGACGAAGACACGATCCTTGATCGAAATGTGGGGGTGACTACCGTAGTGATGGTCGTCGCGTGTCGTTCTGGTCCATTCAAAGTCATGCTGTGACGGAAAGCGGAATTCGTGGTCACCGCGGTTGTCGACGTATCGCAGCCTTGCATCGTCACCGGACCCGCTGCCTTCAATCAGCCACTTGAAGACCTTGATCTCGCCGACTGACTTACCAACTCGAAAAACCATGAACAGGTACGGGCCTCGCCGAGCGAACTTCGCAAAAACAGCGTTCTTGTAGTACCGAAACAGCTCTTTGAAATCGCGTTCAAAGCCGGGAGCCCCGTCGGGCGTGGGCGTGGCATCTGCGGAAACTGCGGAGAAAGGTTCTGCCGCCGAGAGTGGTGAAAGAGAATCGTCGAAACGGTAGACGGCGAAAACGTCACTGATGTCAGTTTCAGATTTCAGGCCGAAATGCACGTTGTAGCCGAGCAGGACTCGGTTACCGATGGCCACCATGTCGCGAGCAATGCAGTTGTGCGCGGTGGTAATGCGTTCCGTGCTCAGCAGCGTGGTGTCGATGGAACCGAACACCAGCTTGCGTGCTTCGTTAAGCTGATCCAGCCGTGACCGCAGTTCTTTACCACCTGTCCGCAGCCGACTCCGAAT
>JBDONA010000207.1:0-1703 GCA_039831575.1 Fuerstiella sp.
TTCAATGACGACCAGATTTGCGTCACGGTCGATTGCCAGCAGGTCGATGCGTCGTCGGCTGTCCTCCCAGTTTCCGAATTCCTCGGCAATGACCAGCGTGTCTGGCGCTATGATCTCGATCTGATCGCGCAGCAGGCGTTGCAGGCCCGCACGTTCCGTGATGCCCAGGTCCGAAAACGTGGCTGAGGCAATCGGCTCAATGGCGTCGTTTGTGTAGCGATATATTGGCATCGGCTATCTCGCATCGATGTGTATGTCGTTCTCAGTGGATTTGATGGTCGTAGTGAGGGACATGTTGTGGTTTGGTCTTCTGCATTTTGTTGCGACAAACAATTGATAGTCAGGCAGACGTACGAGTAACCAGCGGAATCTTTCCCAGCACAAAGTCACGAAAGTTCTCTTCGTGGATAAGGAGGCAATCGGTGCTGTTGGCAAGTTCGACGGCGCTGCTGGTAAATCGGCTGTTGGTAATTACCGCACACGTTTGGCAGCCGTAGTGTGCCATTCCCGCGAAGGCTTGTTGGACCGCTGCATTGCCCACCGCATTCAGGTACCCTTTGACCTGAATCGCCACCCTAACGCCGTTTTTTGCAACAACCAAGTCAACGCCCTGGTCCCCGGTGACGGCGGTGGTCTCAACAACGTACCCTTGTGCCCGCAGAACTTCCTCAAGGAAGTTCTCAAATTGCACGTCGCGCATCGCACGCCAGTTTCGCTGGTAGAGACGGTTCAATCTGAAGCCGCCCGATTTTGGCGTGACAGTATTCCTTGCATGTTGTTTGGCTACCCGAAGTTCGGCTTTGCACGCGGACAGCTCCCATTCCACCTGATACAGGGAGCTGGCAACTACATCGCGAGCCTCCGCCTTTTGCTTCTTTAGCTCCTGCAGCGCATTTTGGGATCGCCAAAGCTGAGCCTCAATGTCACTGTCATCACCAATGTTCAACATTCGATACGTCACGATTGCGGATGCCACCAAGCAGCCAATCCCCAGAACAATGGCTGTAGACCGACTACCAGTGAGCACATCGATGAGGATGAAAAACGCGGCTGAAATGGCAGGCGGTGCAACCACCACCCAAAATGCTCGCCCAAGATCCATGCGTTCCACGAGCCGACGCGCTGACCGCTTTACAGAGAGTGCCGCAGCACGGAGTCGCTCACGCCGACACTTCGCGTCAAATACGTCAACTTCTGCCCGAAAGTTGCGTCGCTGCCTGGACAGCGTTTTCATTCTCACCTTGAGCGAGGCGACAGACGGTTGCTCCGAGTCAGCGGTCATGCCGGGATCCTCCAACATGCGCTCGATCGAAGCGTTTTGCATGGTTCTGGATACACCACATCCCTCCTCAGCCGACTTCAGCATAGAGTTCCTTTTCCAGATCCTTCAACGCCCGCAGGTAGTCCGGCTTACTGCCAAACATCCTGACGATCTCCATCGGTGTACCAAAACCGGACAGCGGCTGAACCTTCAGCACTTCCATGCTTTCCAGATCGTCGATGCCTTCGTCCGCGTACTTCTGCAGCAAAGCCTGCAGCACAGCTCTCGCTTCGTCACCGTACTTCGTGAAGTAGTTCCGTTTCTGTACGTTCTCTGCACGCTCCCTGCGACTCAGTGGCGGCTGGTCGAAGGCGATATGGCATATCAGATCAAACGGCCCATAGTCGGCTCCCACGAGCTTCTGTAGTTCGTCAAAGAAGAC
>JBDONA010001025.1:0-1701 GCA_039831575.1 Fuerstiella sp.
CAGGTTGTCCGGAAACACCCCTTGCAGCATCTCGTCCAGCAAATCGGCGTACAACAGCAAATGGGAACCGGAAAGATCCAAATCGTTTTGCATCGAGAAGCCGTGCTTGTCGACCGGGTCGCGAATCAACCGATCGGCAATATGGGTTGCAGTTCCCAATAAATCCTGCAGGCTGTGAGCGATTTGCTGATTCGTCAAACGCAACAGTGGATCTTTCCCGGTCTGGTTGTCGTCATTGTGTCGCTCCAGCATCGACAGCGCTTGCTTGAGAAACGCCTGCCGATGCCGCCGGGAAGGTTGCGTTCCATCTTCCGGCGGCATTTCGCCTCGTTGGATGTTGTGAACAACGTTCTCCCACAATTTGTGGTTGTCGCCGGTTACACCTGAACCAATCTGATCGAGGCGTACGTCGCCTTTGTGTTTTTGCGGACCATGACACTTCAGGCAGTATTGCAGAAAGAATGCGGTTGTGGTGATGGGTGGATGCCTGCTCGCCAGAGGGATGTCTGAAGAATCGACGACGTGAACGCCAAAGATCTGGTTGGAAATGACGCCTGTGCGAGAGCCACCGGTCTTTATAACGAACGAGTCACCCGACACGTTTCGGAAGAGTGCGTACGAGCCACCTTTCGTTGGCGCCTCCGATGTCCTGCTCGTAATCTGCTTCATCTCGTTCGCGAGCGAATGACCGTCGGTCGTGTAGTAGTAGGTCGTGTTGCCGAGAGTGATGGAAAGTGTGGAACCGTTTGTGGTCCGCGATTGCGTGAAGACGTAGACATCGTAGATCGCATAAGGAATCTGAGCGAAAGAGATGCCCACTTGATCATCGTTATCACCGGCGCCGCTGCCAAACACGCCGTCGCTGACCATCCTGTTGAATCCCGCGTTGCCAGTGGTTCCGGCGCCAAAACCGTTCCAACTGCGTCCCGACACCACGGTCACGTCGGCGGGTGTGGCGTCCCGCGAGTCATCATGAAGGTTTCGCGTTGTCCCAACGGCAGTCGAAACGTTATTCCAGTTATCACCTGGCACAAGCCCAGGATTCGAAGTCGAATCCACGGTCGTCTTCTGAACGAAATTCA
This sequence comes from Fuerstiella sp., assembly GCA_039831575.1. Classification (GTDB taxonomy): domain Bacteria; phylum Planctomycetota; class Planctomycetia; order Planctomycetales; family Planctomycetaceae; genus Fuerstiella. Next base: position 1,083 of record JBDONA010001025.1, read on the forward strand.
CGCCGATTGACATCGGTTCCGCCCTCGCAGAGGCGACAAGTACGAGAATTGTTACCACACCAGCAGTCGCGACGGTATTCCTCTGAGTAGCCAATGTTGCGCCTCTTCAACTTGCAGGTGCCAGATTGAAATCGTTGAAAGTTGACATGACCTCGTGAATGTTACCACTCCTTAGGTGGTTGACCCCCTCCCCTAAAACTGTACCAGTGGAAGTGAGAGAATCCAGCCGGGGCACCGCCTCGGAAAGGACTCTTTCAGATGAAACAGAAACGACACACGGTGGACCAGATGATCGCGAAGCTGCGTCGAGCGGACGTGCTTCTGGGCAAGGGCACGAAAGTGCCTGAGGTTTCCAAGGAGTTGGGCATCACCGAGCAGACGTGCGTACCGTTGACGACTCTCGGGCGAGTTGAATTTGCCGAGGTAGATGTGACGACCATTGATGATCGTGCGAGCCTGTCCTGAGGGCTTGTGAAGCCGGTAAGAAGGCACGGACTGTCGGGGCATAACATGGCTCCAGAAAGGGACTGCAGCCGCTAAGTGGTAGTACTACCACTTACGGCAACCTTTCCGGCCACGCCGCTCAAAAAGAGCAGGTACACTAAGTCGTGCGTTTGGC
>JBDONA010001132.1:0-1462 GCA_039831575.1 Fuerstiella sp.
CGGGAAGCGGTTTAACTTAATTGCGAATCCTCTTTTTCTCACATTACTTTCCTCCTGAAGGAAACGCTCCAGCGTCTCGAACCTACGAACATTGTGTTCGGTGGGTCAAGGCCGGGCATGACGTGACGGTGATTACGTGCGTTCCCAACGTTCCCAATGGTGTGCCCTACGACGGTTATCGCAATCGGTTCCGCAGTCAAAAGGAAACCGTCGACGGAATCAACGTCATTCGCGTCTGGACGCTACTGGCACCCAATTCTGGTTTCGCTCGGCGCATCCTGAACTATCTGTCCTACATGGTGACAGCCGTCATTGCTGGCCTGTTTGTGAAACGGCCCGATATCGTCATTGCCACCAGTCCGCAGTTCTTCTGCGGTTGGGCTGGAGTGATCGTGCAGTTCCTTCGGCGACTGCCATTTGTTCTGGAGATCCGGGACATCTGGCCGGAATCGGTCACCGCCGTTGGCGCCATCAAGGTTGGATTTGTCATCCGGCTATTCGAATGGCTGGAAAAAAAGATGTACCGGAGTGCCGATCAGATTGTCACGGTCGGCAAGGGATATCGTGACAACGTCGCGTCGAAAGTGGACGTGGGTGATCGCATTTCCGTCATCTATAATGGTGTCGATGGCGACCAGTTTGCACCTCAACCCGCTGATGCAGAGTTCCGCCGGCGATACGGGATGCAGGATCGGTTTCTTTGTTCCTACGTGGGCACCATCGGCATGGCTCACGGCCTGGAAACCGTACTGAACGCTGCAGAGATACTCAAAGAGGCCGGACGCGACGATATCGGTTTTCTACTGGTCGGCGATGGTGCTCGACGTGAATGGCTGGAACAGGATGCGGCCGACCGAGGCCTGTCGGACTTGGTTAAGTTCACCGGACGACTGGACAAATCAGAGATGCCTGGAGTGATTTCCAGTTCCGACACGTTGCTGGTACACCTTCGCCAGTGCGACCTGTTTACGACCGTGATCCCTTCCAAGATTTTTGAAACAATGGCCATGCAGCGCCCGATCATCATGGGCGTTCGTGGGGAATCCGCTGAAATCGTCGAGCGGGCGGTTGCGGGCATTCAAATGGAACCTGGGAACGTTGATTCCCTGTTGAACTGCCTGGACCGGTTGTCCTCAGACCGGGAACTGTATGAGTCATTGACGTCCAACGGGCGTCGATTCGTGCTGGAAGAATTCAGTCGTGACGCCTTTGCTGCGGACTATCTGAAAGTCTTCGCCACACTCGTGCCTGATGAACACGACCGCTCGACCGTTTCTGTTGGTGCGGAGGTTGAGGTTTAGGGGTGACGACCGCTGCTCGGTGGGGAACAACCACGGATGGGACGGATTAAGCGGATGAGCTGCAGAGGCGGGAAGTATTGAGACGAGAGACGAGAGCGGCGCACGCATTTTGTTATCCGTGAAATCTGTGTCATCCGTGGTTGAAATGTTCTTTACGTACG
>JBDONA010001132.1:1472-1700 GCA_039831575.1 Fuerstiella sp.
TGGGCGTCGGTTCGTGCTGGAAGAATTCAGTCGTGACGCCTTTGCTGCGGACTATCTGAAAGTCTTCGCCACACTCGTGCCTGATGAACACGACCGCTCGGCCGTTTCTGTTGGTGCGGAGGTTGAGGTTTAGGGGTGACGACCGCTGCTCGGTGGGGAACAACCACGGATGGGACGGATTAAGCGGATGAGCTGCAGAGGCGGGAAGTATTGAGACGAGAGACGAGA
>JBDONA010000166.1:0-29275 GCA_039831575.1 Fuerstiella sp.
AGTCGGTAACCGCCCCGCCAATGACAGAGTCACCCGCCGCAGCAATCGACGAGGAGCCATCATCTGAACTTCCTCAAAGAACGGTTTTGAGTTCAGCTCTGCAAGCTGGGGGACTTCACCGGGTTTTTCTGCGATTCGGCTTACGAAACGGCTGAGAATCTTGTAACCGGTCGAATCTTTTTTGAGAACTTCTCCGCCACCGTGATCCAGCTCACCGGCGATTTTCAAGAGCAGTCGAGACCTGCCCTCTTCCTTTGCGATGGCCATACGAACGAAGGCCTCTCGGTTCTTACCCGGCGCGGTTTGGTCTTGCAATGTTTCTCGCAGGACGAATTCACTCTTCGCAGCATCCCCCTTCGCATTGTGGCACTTCAAGCAGGTCCGCTCACCAACTTTCCCCCAAACTTCCTCGGCAAAAAAAGAATCCACGCCAGAGCATTCCGGCCCGCGATGGGTCACGGTTTTCGCGCGACCGGGCGCATCTCTAGTCGCTGGTTTTCGAGTTGAAGTGTTGTCCGCTTGTTTGTCGTCGCTGCCGCAAAGGACAGTGGCGGTCACCATCAAAATCACGGCCAGACAGAGTCGTGAATGTACAGGTTGATTCATGAGGATTTTCCTGGCACGCGATTGTTTCGTGCTGGATATATTCTACCGGAAGTTTGTCCAGCTGGACCAGTTACTCACCATTGGTCCCGCAAAACAGGGGGATTTCAGTAGCGGAGCCACTACCAGGCGGTTTGGCCAGAAATCAGATCACGAGAGAGCATTCGGCGACTGCTGGCGGCCGACAGCGTCGCGCAAGAAAACAGCCCCAAAGCGTTTAAAACAACACGTTATGGAGCTGTTTCTGGAGTACGCCCAGGAAGTCTATGACAAACGCAGACGGATAGGCAAATCTTATAACAGTTTTACTTGCCGGAAAACGCGTTTGGTGAAATATCCAGTGGCTTCAGAAAGATTCGTTCTGGTGGTTTTTCCAGAAGCTCACCATTCTTTTGAGATTTCTGGGACATCCGTTTCCACTCGGGATCATTGAGGAAAGTTTTCCAGTTAGTCTCCGCCTGTTCGCGGTTTTCATGCCGGATCATGTAGATCAGGGTGTTTTGACTTTCCGGCAGATCAAAGGGTGTCCAGTAACTGACATTTTTGATGCCGTGTTTCACAAACAGCTTAGTGGTATGGTTGCTAAACCGATCATTGAGTGCCCGTAGGGTCAAAAAACTCTGCCGACCGTTAAATGCATGAGATTCTTGCACTTTCGAAATCTGAGACATCGCAATCTCAGCCGGTTGATTCTTCGCCAATCTGTCCCAATGCTGTGCGGTTTCTATCGCTTGCTGGCGACCTCCCCAAGCCATCGGCGTTCACGCACCAATCGAGACTGGCGATTTCTCGCTCACGTTCGGTTAGGATGATTCGCCGCAGCACGCGCGCCACCCTAGTAACGCAGCGGTGCTGCGGCCTCGGCTCGTCGACTGAAAACTACCCGAACTCTGGCTGCCTTTCCCCTATTTTCTCGGGGATCTGGGCTCGGCTGAGTTATTTGACCCTACGGTACGCATGAAAGAAACATTGCTGAACAAAAGGAAGCAGACGAAAGGAGAGGGATCGTGAGAAAAAAACAAACGCTAACAACTATTTCTTTGGTCTTATTTTCCATGGTGGGTTCGGTTTGTTCTCAAGAAGAAAGCCCGTTACAGGTTCTCAACGAACGTGGCATCACGTACACGCTAAAAAAATCGAATGACCCGATTCCCAATCGAATTCACATCCTGCGTGTTGATTTAGCCCTCGACAAAGTAAAGCCTGTCGTGGCCCTCGGCCCGGATCCGGACGGAGATGGCCCGGCCGAAGTGTCGCTGACTGACCCCAGAAAACTCGCTGCCAGTCCATCGGTCCTGGCTTTCGTGAACACCAATCCGTGGGACAGTTTCCCGGATGCCCAGGGCAAAAAAAATCGCAACTGGTACTCGGGCCAACCGGTCGACATCCATGGCCTGGCGGGCAGCAAGGGAAAAATGCGCAGCACCATGGGCCCCACCAATACATCTGTTTGGTTTGATACCCAGGGTCGAGTGCATTTTGGGCACCAGCAAGATGATAAACCCCAGGAAGCGACAACCGGATTCCAGCTGATCCTCTCCGAGGGCAAGGTCACCACATCCGAGGGCGGCGCCCGTCACCCACGCACCGCCATGGGAACTGATAAGCAGGGAAAAGTCCTCTGGCTGGTCGTGGTGGATGGGCGTCAACAGGGTTATAGCGAAGGCATGAATATTCATGAACTGGCAAGCGTCATGAAGACAATTGGCTGCTGGACTGCGACCAACATGGATGGTGGAGGAAGCAGCATCATGGGGTTAGTCGACAAGGACGGTAAAATGCAGGTCATCAACCGCCCATCAGGCCGTTTTTTTGGCAGGGTAAAAATTCGCCCCTTACCGATGATTCTCACCATCACATCGAAGAATTCACAAAGCGAGCCAGAAAAAAAACGCCCTTGAGATAAACCTCGAGTTTCCCGGGCCCTTGTGGGTGTTCTTGAAAACACCCTAGTAGCGGAGGAGGGACTCGAACTGTTGGTCCGTTTCCGGGGGAAAACGTATGTTCTCTCAAAAGCTGGGGATCAACTGGGGATAATTTCGGAGAAAGCGGGCTCGTAAACACGCCTCTGGACCCGCAGCTGCAGTTGCTCATCGAAGCCTGGCCGATGCTGAGCAAAGAGATCGGCTCCGGCATAAAGTCGGCCAGCCTGGGAAACTGGCCACGGGTTTGCGATCTGGCGTCTGAAGCAACGGTATTTCTCATACATTGGCCTGCTCGACTCCTAACTGGTAGGCTTCCAAGGGAATGCCGTTCTGCGCTGCGGGGTGTTCAGTCACGAGTCTTCATGGTCAGATCGGGCGACAAGTCGGCGGATGTAAGCTGTCTAAAGGTGTCATTTCAGATGCCCGAACAACCTCAGATTTGAGGCATGCAAAGCAGGAGACGAATTTCAGATGGATACAAATGGGCTGCTCAAGATCGGCGTTGCCATCATGAGCCTGTTGCTCGGGACGGGTGCCGTCGCGGTTGAGCCGAGTTTTGATGTCGAAGTCCCCTACGGGTTTGTCGGTCCGCTTTCTCTTCAGGACACGCGTCTGTTTGCCATCGATCGCATGACGATGACGCGTCTGTTTTCAACTGACGGTGGACGGACGTGGAAAGAGACGGGGCCGCTGGTGGATTCAAAAGGACGTCCTGTTCTCGGATCCGGAAAGCAGCGAGGCCATCTGCCCAGTCTTATTCGGCTGGCATCCGGCGCGATTGCCCTGAAATTCGACATCCGCTCTAGCGCCGATGCCTCGAAACTGGATTGCTGGATTGTCCGATCGACTGACGAAGCAGCGACTTGGTCTGAACCGGTTCTCATCACTCGTCCGCAAAGCAGGTCCAACGCGACTTGGTTGACCCAGACCAAGAGCGGGCGATTGGTGTTACCCACCGAGTACTGGTTCCAGCAGCCTGACGACCGCGGCATCGGCATCTGCACGGCGTTTTATTCTGACGATGAAGGCCGGTCTTGGAGAGAGTCGAAGGATACGCTTTGGGTCTGGGAAAACGGCGGTGCGTGGCAAGGGGCCTGCGAAGTTCCGACGGTCGTCGAAACGGCCGACGGAAGGCTGCTGATGTTCATGCGGACGTGGTATCAGAGAATCGCGCAGAGCTACAGCAAAGACGGGGGGCAGACCTGGTCTCCGGCAAAGCTCAACGATCTTGTCAGCAGCAATTCGGAAATCTTCCTCGCACAAATCCCGAAGACGGACCATCTGCTTTGCATCTGGAACCAGGCCGACACGCAGGAGATCAGGACGGGCTATTATCGAGCACGGCTTACAGCCGCGGTTTCGAAGGATTCCGGTGCCTCATGGGGCAGTCTTCGCACGATCATTCAATCACCCGGCCAAAAGCAGGTGTGCCGCATTTCGCCAGTCAGCGCGCCCGAGTTCCTACGGACACCGATGCCCGTTCCGACGGAAGCGGGAATGCTGGCGGAGGAATTCCACATGAATCGCGCGCCAAGGATCCACTTTATCGGTCAGCGTGCCTACGTCAGATACACACATCGGCGATACAAATACGTGGATGGCAAACGAGAACGAACCGTCAACCAAACCCGCCTGCGGGCCATCCCCGCCAACTGGTTTTACGAAGCGGCACGGCCGTAACGCGGCGAGCTATCGCTCCGCACACAACTTTACACCTCTTATCGACACTCCGGGTCTGAGGGTCCTGATCAGGCCCTGATCGCGCATCAAGCCACTTGAGGCGGCGTGTGCAAGTCTTTTGGCAGGAGGATAAGGACGTCCAGCAGCAGATCATGCTACATCTTTCTTCCGCCAGCCCATGGAATTGCAAAGCAACGAACGGTAGGTAAGAATTTGGCTGCCCTTTACTCGACCAGTAATCTTTCAGCGACCAGAAGTATCGAACACCATGATCGACCTCCTCCGAAACCGACTCTGCGCAGTGACGACTTGGCTTGCCTGTCTGCTACTTTTGTCAGGGGGCGCGAATGCCGAGGAGGTTGGCCTGACGTTTTTTGGCTGGTCAGATCAACACGTCAAAACCAACGGAGATGTCTCGCATCTCGTGGCTGCAATCGACGCGATGAACGAACTACCGGGAACACATTTCCCCAAGGCAATTGGCGAACAGGTCGGGCAGCCCGCATTCGTTTTCGGTTGTGGCGATGTTACCGAATGGCCAACCCATGCGGCAGTTCGCGGCTATAGCAAGGTGATTACCGAGCGACTCAAGTTCCCCTGCTACGATATCATGGGTAATCATGATGACGGTGGCAAAGTCGCCAGTGACACCATGAAGAAGTGGATCATCAAACGCCACGGTGGTCTCTCCTACACCTTCGACCAGGGGGGAGTTCATTTCATTAGTCTCTTCTCTAAATTCGATCCGAACGCCAAACCGGCCCAGCCCTTGACCAGGGAGTCGCTCGCTTTCCTGCGCCGGCAGCTGGCAAAAACGCCGGCCGGCACGCCAGTTGTTGTCGCGACGCATCTTTGTTTTGACGCAATCACAAATCGGGACAAGTTGATTGACACCTTTGGCAAGGCCAACGTGATTCTCGTGCTCGGCGGCCACTATCACAAGGCAACCGTTCATCGCTACCGCGGGTTTCACTTTGTGCAGTTCCCCTCGCCGCGCGATCAAACCGAAGTAACCGTGCTTCGCATTTCGCCGGACCGGCTCGTGGCGATCCCGTACGATCACGCCAGGAAACAATGGACTGACAACCGCGGAAAGATTCTTGACGTGAAGATTCGAGGACCTGGGAAATAGCGGAGGAGGGACTCGAACTGACCAGGCTATCACACGGGTATGATAGGGTAAATCGTGAAAGCAGTAACCCAGTTGTGTACAAAGTTGGGGACAAACGGGGGATGGATCCGCCGATGCCACTTGCCGCTGCTTCTCTTTGGCGTATCTGGAACGAACTCAGCGTTACTCAGCAGCACCAAGTGGAACAGTTCGTTACCGAGTTGATGGTCGGAAGAACTGGGTGATGGTCTGGATCTAGCGGTTGATCTCACAGTTCGGCAAAGCCTTCTGCAACTCAACCACGCCAGCGTCGGTGATTTTGGTGTTGGGATAGAGCTTGCTTAGATTAAGCGTCTTCAGATTCGTCAGCTCCTTTAGATGCTCAAGACCCGCATCGGTAATTTTGGTCTCGCTGAGGTCAAGCTTCTCCAGCTTCGTCAACCCCTTCAGCTGCAGAAGGCCAGTGTCAGTGATTTGGGTCTGGTTGAAGCAAAGCCGCTGAAGACTCGTCAATCCCTTCAGATGCACAAGGCCAGCGTCGCTGATCTTGGTGTCAAAGAGTGAAAGATTTGTCAGACTCGTCAGTCCCTGCAGATGCACAAGGCCAGCGTCGGCGATCTTGGTGTTCCAGAAGCGAAGCGTCTTCAGGTTCTTCAATCCCATCAGATGAACAACAGGTCTATCTTTTTGTGTTTGCAAACTTTCCTTGGCCATCTTCTGTTTTCGAAGAATCGTCGATCACTCGAAGTTGCTGCCCAGACTGAATGCGTTCGTTTCCGTCGATAATGACCTGTTGACCGGCCTTAAGGTCGCCTCGAACTTCGATCATACTTTTGCGAGAAATTCCAGTCTCGACTTCGACTTGAACTGCTACTGTCTGCCCGTCTTCTCTTGGGGTGGCAATCATCACAACCGGTGTGTGTCCTCCTAGAACTAGTGCGTCTTTTGAGACTAAGAGGCTTGGACGTGGTTACCGCAAAATCACCACGTCGCCCGAGACATCCATATCGAACGTGAACACCGTCGCGTCGCCTTCTTTTCTGGTTTCGATTTTTCCGCCGCTCGCGAGTTCAGCTTTTGCGGGTACCGGCTGGTTGATGGTGAGGGACATGCCCGGGATCGGCTTGCCGCTCCAGTTTTCCAGGATTATCGCGGTGCCAGCCTTGGACACGACGACCGAAGCATCTATCAACTTCTCGCTTGCCACGACCGGCCTTGCCAGTGGCTGCACGGCAGCGCCGATCACTGCGCTTGCACCTACATCAAAGGCGGTCGGGATGAAGTGCGACATGGCATCGTCTGTCGAGCCGCGGTCAAGTGGCTTGAGCGGTATCGCCGGCTTGAAGTAGGCCAACCCCGGCAGGAAGGCGCAGTAGGTGGCCTGCCCTTTGCCTACTTTTCGCGTTGCCAGAGCGGGTGAGCCGTCGCTGAACTTGCCAAGCGCGTCGGCGCCCTTCAAAGTGATGCGGCTGCGAATGCCCAACGCCGGGAGTGTGTATTCCTTGCCGTCTATCTTGAGCGTGACTGTGTCGATGGCGTTCTTAAAGGGCAGATCCTCCTTGAGGAACCCGACTTGCGCGTTGGCCGGAGCATCGAGCGCAGTCTGCTCCACGCCGTAAAGGCCGCGCATGATCGAGTTGGGCTGGTTGTATTCATCAAACATCCCCGCACCGGCCGTGGCGAACAGCGTCCCGCCGTTTTTTACCCACTGGGCGATGTGCTTTGATGACGCCTGGCTGACGTGGTTGTCGGTCAGGTAGAGCACCTTGTACTTCGCAAGCGTGCCGTCCGCGGCATCCTGGTCGACAATAAAATCGAGTCCAACCTGCTGGTGCAAAATAGCGGCATAGAGCGCGCGCTTAGCCGACCCGAATGATTTTTCGTTGTCGCCCCAGATGTCCGCCGTCTCACTGAACCACAAGCCGACTTGGGCCGGTTGCCTTGTGCCGGTCTGGATGATGTCTTCGTAGAGCCCAAGTTCGCGCATGCCGCGCAGGACGGCGGCGTACATGTCTTTGCCGGTCACGTGGTTCTCGGAATACGCTACCCACACCGGGTCAAACTCGAACAGATTCAGGATCGTCGCGCCATGACCGATGGCGTTGTGCCAGAGGCGGCGCCACATGGCCGGCGTGTTGCCGGGCATGTGCGGCATGACGTAATACATGATCTTCCTGTCGGGCTTGCCGCGCAGACCGGCGCGACTCATGTCGAGGTTGATGCCGTTCATTTGCGTGGTACCGATGGGCACCTGCCAGGCATAATCCTCGGACCAAGGCAGCGTCATGCCATCTTCGCGGAAACAAGTGATCCACTTGAAGACCTCGCCCAGATAGGAATTCACGCTGCCGCCATGGTGCGGCGAAAAGTTGGCGCCGATGTGCGCGTTGGGAAGAAGTTTGCGCAGCAGATCGGTGCGCTGCTTGATGGCCAGGATCCCGTAGTGGTAGCGGTAGCGTTTGGACCAATAGTAAATGCTTGGGTTGGCTGTGCGCAGGTTGGCATTGGCGTTGTAGGTTACTTTGCTCCAGTCGTCTCCCGCCGCGACGTCGACCTGGCTGGGTGTCAGGCCTTGCGTCTTGAGGAAGGCGACAAAACCCGTCTTCGCGGTTTGGGCGGGAGGCGCGGGCAGGCCAATTTCGTCGCCAAGGCTCATGATGAGGATCTTGCTGCGGTCGGCCGCGCTCATCTTATCGCCGTAGGTCTCTTGGATCTGAGCAAGCGAGAGGGTGCGGCAATCGAGAGATCTGCCCGCGCCGTTGATGGCCTGATTCAGACCGTAGAACTCGTAAAACGCCTTGGGCAGGCCGCCTTTGCCGTTTACGCGCGTAAGCGAAATCTTCTTGCCGTGCACCGGCAGGCTTTTCACATAGTCGAATAGCTCCTGGGTCGCTTGGGCTTGCGATTGAAACTTGCGGCTCCAACGTGTGTCGGCCCAAGACACAAGAGGCAGTGCGCCGTTGGCGCTGAATGTTCGGGCCGGTTCGATATGCCCGGCCGCGTCCTTCACGGCGAACTCAAGCTTGCACGGGCCGCTGGTGGTGAATCCCCATTGCCCGTCATTTAAAGTATCCATCGTTCCGCCGACGTCGATCCAACCGGAGGTCTGGCCGGCTTCAATCGTCAGGGCGATCGGCTTCCAGTTGCGGATGTGAATCCAATAAGGCGAGTGCTGCTTCATTGGCCCGCCGGGAAAGCCAAGGCTTTTCACGGTCACCTTGGCCGCGCCGGAGTTGGCAACTTTCATATACACGTCGCCCGCCTGGGTAAGCATGCCGTCCAGGGGGAGGTATTTCTCTTTATCGATGCGCATTTTCACCTGCGCCTCGTCGCGCGTCAGCATGACCAGGTCAACATTGCGCTTGGCCTGCGGCGCGGGCTGCTTGCCGGCGATGAGTGTGATCTTCGCCTTGCCGGGCACAAGATTGACATAAGCGTCATGTCCTTCCCAGACAACGTTCTCCACGGCACCCCAAGACCAGGCGACTTCGCTCTTGAGCTTTTTGCCGAACGCCCATATCTTGAGGTTCTTCCTAGCGCCGTAGAGTCGGTCAAGTTTCGTCTGCCCGCCTTGTTCGATCTTCACCTTGAACTGCGTCTCGAAACGATACGCCGCTTCGTAGCGTACAAGTACGAGATACTTCCCCGCGACCTTCACATTGACGTTAATGCTGGCCGCCGTTTCGTCGCAATTTTCCGGTGCACCGAGGAAAGCCTGGCGCGAAAGAAACGAGTTCGCGAAAGTCGCGGCATAATAGTTCTGGCCCCAGTAACCCGCTGCCCACCCAGGCTGTTCAATCTTGAACTCTTCGGCCTCGCAGAAAATGGTGCCGTCCGGCGCGGGGGTTACCGCCTCGCCGTGGGCGCGATAGGCCTGTGCGGCCCGGGCACGCGCCGGGCCCTGCTCGTCGGCGAAGGCCATGCTTACGCCGGACGCGACAGCGGTTATCAAGACGAGAGCTATTACGAGGAATCTCTTCATGGTTGATCTCCAGTCAAAAGGGCATGAGTCTTCATGCAGATGCGATGATTCGCTTGGCCAATCTGAAACGGACGGCTTTACCGCGGTCGTTCATTCAGAACGCATGGGTAGCAATCGTAACGTTGTCTTTCTGCACGGCAAGCAGCAGTTCCCCCGGCTCGTGCCATCCCCATAGTGCATCGGCCGTGACGGCGGCGTCAGCCAGGCGCGCGGCGATGTTGTCCTGCACAATTTCCAAAACAAGGGGATCGGCAATGGATTGGTTATCTGGTATCGAACACATCGATGATGTGGCCACAATTAACCCTGCTGATTTACCTTGGTAGACGGCAATGGATTACCTCCAGCCAACGCAACGCAACACGCAACGCCACCACGACTTAATCCTTGCAATCTCCACGGCTGTTGGTACAAGAAAGGTGGTCGCGTTGGGCGCGAGCGGTTGTATGTTGGAAATATCAGATCAAAGGAATTGTAAACCATGAACAAACAACACCCCATCCTGCTCTTCGTGATCCTCGCTCTGCTGGCGACGGCGCCCTTCTCCAATGCGCAATCGCAACAGCCCTCCGAAGAGCAACTGGCGCAAATACTCAAGCGTTTTCCCGAAGCGGACACGAATAGGGACGGCAAACTGACCAAGGAGGAGATCCAACAGTTCCTCAAATCCAGGCAGAGGAATAGGCGCCCGGCCGCAGCGGCTCAGCCGACGCAGGCTGGGGATGCGAAACCTCCTGAGAAACTGGCGAGTGAGTTTTCGGAAAAGATTTGGGCGTCGTTTGATGCGGACGCGTTGGTTCCGACGGAGATCTTTAAGGTTCGTGATGGCGTGGAATTGCATTATTTCGCGCCAGCGACGCCGCGTGTTCCTGGCAGCAATGTGGCTCATCTCTATATCCACGGCGGCAGCTGGAAGGGCGGGAGTCCGAAGGGGTTCTACCGGTGGAGCCGTTATCTCGCGGAGCACGGGGTTTCGGCGTTTGCGCTCAAGTACCGACTTGTGAACAGGGAGAATGGCGGTAAGCCGACGATTTGCGTGGAGGATGCCAAAAGCGGGATGCGCTGGCTTCGGGCGAATGCCAAAAAACTGGGTATCGATCCGGAGCGGATTGCCGTCAGTGGAAACTCTGCGGGCGGTCATCTTGCGGCGGCGCTGGCAACGATTGAGGGCTTTAATCACCCGTCCGACGACCTCTCGTTAAAAGCCACCCCGAACCTGTTATTGCTGGGTTCTCCGGTTTTGGACACGAGCAAATGGCTCGGTGTGGATCTTTCGCCGATGCACAATTTGAATAAGAACCTGCCCAATACGTTAGCTATTATGGGCGACTCCGATCCAGTCATCTCAATGAAATCGATGGAGGTATTCGGACAGGGCGTGATCGATGCCGGTTCTGAATTTGAGTGGTGGGTTTTTCCAGGCTTAGGGCACGGCCTCAATGCGCAGAAAGAGTCCTATTTGACGCCGAAGCTGATGCATATTTATTACAGCTACATCAATTTCCTCGGCAAAAACGATTATGTAGACGAGCCGCTCCCGGCGGGCGACGAAGTGCGCACGATGATCCGGCAGCGCAAACTGGGTGAGTAAATCGAGAAATCTGCTCGCGGTGAACGCATCCCTAAGCCGTTCAGCAACGCACGAAGCAGTTGGGTCACCGACGTGGTGAAGGTGTTCAAATTAGACAAGCACGATTGCTCCGTGTGGATCGGACACACCGAAGCGATTCAAGACAGCAACTACCTTCAGGTGATTAACGAGGATTATAAAGGAGCATTGCAGCAGTGGAGCGAGAGTAACGTAGAAGGCTTGGAGAACACATCGGTTTTCTTTTCGATGGTCTATGAGTCGCTCAAAAAGAATTTGCCTGAGCTTGCACCAGCGGCGTTTGACCATGCTCAACAGATCACCCGCAAAGCGATGCAGGGGATGTTCGCAAATACGACACCCAATACGACACCCAATACGCCAATACGACACCCATCTGATGCTGTCTCGGATGAACTCTTGCAGTCCATTTTGGAGACGACCTGTGTGGAAGAGCTTGCTCGTAATACCCTTGTTTTGCAGGGTTTGCAGCGTCTCATGCAGTCCAATAAAGAAGCCCCCAATCTCGTGGAGGCTCTCTCTTCTGCGGGTGCAAAAGTAGCGGAGGAGGGACTCGAACTGTTGGTTCGTTTCCGCGGGAAAACGTATGTTCTCACAAAAGCTGGGGATCAACTGGGGATAATTTCAGAGAAAGCGCGCTCGTAAACAGCCCTCTCGACCCGCAGATGCAGTTGCTCATCGAGCGCTGGCCGACGCTGAGCAAGGCCCTCCAGCAGCAGATCATGCTGCTGGTCGGTTAGTGACTACTCGTCCTCGGGCGGTGTGGGGTCCCCCGGGGGGCGTTGGGTCCCCTAGATAGATACCCCCGCTGCCGCGCGCAACACTTTTTTCACTTTCACACGCCACGGAGCGAGTTGAACTGGAACAGTTGCTGCTGACTCTGCTCAGCAAAGCAGAGTCAACAATGTCAGGTATCGGTGGGCGCTCGAGTTCATCTCTGCCAGGCATCGACGCATTACCTTAGTCTTTTTTGGAGGGGACAGCTGGTGCCTTCCAGCCGAGCCGGTTGAAATTCCCCCATCCTCCCCAGGCCACCCTGGAGACGTGGACCGCCTTGAAATCAGTGAGGAGGACCTCGCGAGAGAGTTCCCAGTTTCGGTTGAGGGTCGCGTGAACTCGCCTTTTCAACTCGGGTGTCATCTTTTTACCACCGTTATCAAATTCTGCGAGAAGATGGTAGGCCGAGGCGTGGACCTCGGTGTAGTCGAGGCCACGGCGAAGGAAAGCGACTCGTGCACGGGTCTTCGGAGCTGACGCCTGGCGAGTGGCTTCATCGAGAATCGCCCGCAATTGTTCGATGACTTCAAAGGTGTACGGCGTAGCTGGGTGCAGCGCGGGGCGGGCTGCGGCGATCTCGTTCGTGAGTTTCTCGATTCGCATGAAATAACGTTTCACCGAATCAGCGGCGGCGCCAAAGCCAGATTGGCAATAGTCGTCGATCAGGGCATCAACATCGAGGTCCGGATTCCAGTGTAGCCTCGCGGCTACATAGTAATTCAGGCCCTGGGTCGCCCAGTGATGAGTACAGGAATCGAGATCCGTTCCGATCATTGAATGATGGGCAAGATACTGAAAATCCTGGGCCAGCTTGTGCACATAAACAACAGGTGTGCCATAGCGACGGGCTGCGAGAAGTAGATTAGAGCGAAAATAGAGCTTGGAGGCCTTTTCAGCCCACGCGTCCCAGCGCGCTCTGCCGACTTTGTGTTCAGCGTCGTCGAGATACCAGATGTCGACAAATCGAATCGCAATGTTGGGATGTAGTTCATGCCGAAGAGGCGGATCGGTGTAAACGCTATACGCATCCGCGGTCAGCCAGGCGTCGGGATGAACCGCGACAACGCGTTTCGCGATTTCATTCCAGAAATACACAAAACGATCTGTCAGTGAAACGTATTCGAAGTAGGTTCGGCCCTTGTTGCCTGTTGCGTCCAGCAAAGTGATCGACCGGCCTTCGGGTGGGTCGAGCATCTTGCATTTCGGACACATGCAAAAAGTGGCCAGCCCCCCATCATTCGGACCAATGGCCACGCTCTTCGCGCCAGCGCTCAGTTCTTTGATCTTTTCTTTCGCAATGGCCTCGATGAGCTTTTGATTGCTGACACAGAAGCGAGACCGCTCTGGTCCAAGCTTGCTCTGATCGCGAGACCCGTTGCGCTGCATCGCGAACCACTCTGGATGATCCACGCTCCACTGTTTCCACGCATCGCCAAATGCGTGTCCGCCGGCCAGTCCCAGGCTCCCGCCGAGCCGCTGCCATGTGAACCAGCCGCCATCTTCCGATTCGGTTGCTTCGGATTTCGCACGAAGCCTGTGGTAGTCCTCTTCCGTGACACGCAGTCTGAGCAGGCCTTTCGCATCGCGGTCGCCGTATGACATGTTACGGATTTTGCGTTGGCCCAGTAGCGGAGTCTCAGATCGATCGATCGGCGCGATGGCGATCGTGGTACTAGCCGGAACGACTTTGCCCAGTTCACCTGGCCAGAGAAAGCGGCAGCCAAGCGACTCTTCCAGGAAGGTAGTCACTGCATAGTGAGTTCCGTTGGGATCAGACGGCGTGGCGTTATCGGGTCCGATAATGACCAGGGCGTTGGGGAATGAACGGATCAGGATTCCACCAGGCCCCAGACCTTTTGCCGTAACCTCAAGTTTTCGAGTTAAAGAACTTTCTCCGATAGCAATGAACCTTGCGTTCTTCGGGATCGCTGATTCTTTGACGACTTCTAAACGAGCGCCGGAGATTTGGAAGAGATGATCGCTAAGAACTTTCGCTGCCTTACTCGCGGCCGATGAGGGGGCTTCGGATAATACGATGACGGCCTTCGCTTTACCGTCCTTGGCGAGGATCAAATCAGCAGCATCAACACTACCGACGTCAAAGACGGAGAGAACAAAGAGCCCTAGAAACACCCAAAAAGAATAATAATGGTACCAATCCCGCTGCCTCCACTTTCGCGGCTTACAAGAAGGCCCGCTGGGACCCCATGACGGACAACTGGCGGTACCTTCCGCTACCCCCTTTCCACAAGACACTGATTTAAGCAACACCATGAACGTTTCTCCTTTCAGGGGGGGCTTGTGCTCTGGCGTCACACCCGGACAACCATCGCCTCATGATCGCTGCTGCCCGCAGCGCCTGCAAGTCTTTTGGCAGGATGGCAGCAGATCATGCTGCTGGTCGGTTAGGGACTACTCGTCCGCTGGCGGTGTGGGGCAAAGTGAGGATGAAAACTGGGGACTAACTGGGGACAAACTGGGGATGCAACCGCCTGCAGGGGGCCGCACGACCGCGCAAAAGAAATCCCGAGCCACCACGATGGCCCGGGAAAACGTGTCTTTCTCGGAGATTGTGGGTATTCTTGAAAACACCCTAGTAGCGGAGGAGGGATTCGAACCCCCGACACGCGGATTATGATTCCGCGTCCAACCCCTCACAACCCCGGGGAAAACGCACTTTCTCCAAGTGGCGCTGCAGGAGGCGCAGCAGTTGTGCGAGATAACGTGCTGCTGGATCCCGATTTAGCCGCCATCATTGAGGCCTGGGCCGAGCTCCCCGAGAGCGTGAAGGCGGCCGTACTGGAGATGGTCAGGGGTGGCGGTTAGGGATCTACGCCCAGTTGCCTTTGAGCGAGCCTTCCAGCTTAGCGTGAACGGCAAGGAATAACTTGTCACCGTGAAGACATATGCCGGACTGACCCGCCTCGCTCAAGGGAGTGCAGTAAACGACTTTAGCCTGGATCGCGGTGTTGGCCAAGGTGAGTCCCATGGCAAGCAGGGATACCAGTCTCATGCGAGAATCTCTTTCATGACGCCGTTGCTGTCAGAGAATCGCTCCGCCGGAACGTCGAGGAGATGTAGAAACGTCAACAACAGGTTTGACAAGGGCGCGGCCGAGCTGGCCATCTCGTGAAAGACGCCCTGTTTGATTCCCAGGTTGGAGCCGCCTGCAATCATCAGCGGATAATCGCGATTCACGTGCGTCTTGCTGTTACTGGTGCCGTAGAACACGATCGTGTTGTCGAGCATCGAGCCTTCGTCTTCTGGCGTGTCGGCCAGCTTGCCAAGGAATCGTGCCAGCAGATCGCCCTGAAACTTGTCGTAAGCACCCAATTTCTGCATCGCTGTCAACTTCGACCCAGCTGCACTATGCGCCAAACGGTGATGACCGGCAGGCAGGCCAAGCGCGTTCTTCGGCATTTCGTTCCACGGACCGTCGATCATGCTTTGCAGCATGTAAGTGACGTAACGAGTCGAGTCCGTCTTAAAGGCGAGGTAGATCAGATCGTACATGGTCTCGATGAACAAGTGCGGCTCGTTGACGGTCGCCTTGAGCGAGAGATTGCTGGTATCGACTTCCGGCTTTGGCGTATCGGACCAGCGTTGCATGCGCTCAATGTTTTTCTCCACCGCGCGAACCGATTCCAGGTAGGAACTGATCTTGCGGTTGTCATCCGCACTGACGCGGCGTTGCAAGCTCTTGGCGGAATCCAACACGCGGTCGACCAGCGCTGCGTTGCGTGCGTAAATCGCCTTTTCTTCTCGCACCAAGGCCGCATCAGAATTAAAGAGCCGGTTGTAGAGTCCGATCAAATTACTGGTCGAAGGGATCGGCCGGCCCGAACGATTGTAAGACAGAGTCAAGGAGCTCCCGCTGGCTCCGAGACCGCCTTCGTTGCCTAACACCAAGCCTGAAAAGCGGGTCTTTTTGCCGTGCGCCATCGCCGCGACCTGATCGATTGACGGGCTGATCACGGCGCCCTGCGGATTGCTTCCCGTCAGGAACGAATCCGCCGAAGAATGCCCATTGATGGTAGAGACCTGTGGATGTTCGAGACCGTGGAAAACGGAGACCTGACCGGCAAACGGCTGCATCGCTCCCATCGACTTCCCGAATTTCAACGTGCCGTTCACGGCTCGTGGATACCAGCTCCAGTCACGCGCCGGATGATCGTCGGTGGGAGTGATCGCAAAGCCGTGTCCAACGTAAAGTGCAAGAAAACGCTTCGGCGGCGTTGTGGTGGCCGGAGTTTCCGCAAGCGACTCAAGGTGGGGCAACAGCATCGACACACCGGCACCGCAAAGAAAATGTCGTCGGTTCAGACTGTTGTGTTGATTCATCCTGGAGTATCCAGTGCTTCGTTAAACAACTTTATGGTTTCCCATTCGGATGCCGAAACTCGGGTCGTAACACGATCGCCCTGATCAAGTCGGCCATCCGGTACTCGCTCTTCTTAAAGTCATCGGCAAGCGCCGCCACCGCGTCGTCTTCACGGTAACTCAACTGCCGCCCCAGAGCGAAAGAAAACATCGAGGTGCTAAAACCACGCGCGAAATCATCTGCGTGCTGCTCGCGCAACAGCGTCTGCAACTCGTCCATGCCGGTGATCTTTTGTCCTCGGATCTCTGTTTCGTTAACGACGGTGAGGGATCGCCGCGTGACTTTCTGCTCCGGCGTGAGCCGCAGGATTCGCTCGCGAATCAAACCGGTCGCGCCAAACGACTCCATAGCCACGCCCCACGGGTCGATATCACGATGACAATCATAGCAGATGCCTGTTCGGTGCAACGCGAGTCGGCCCTTGGTCGATAGCCCCGCGGCGTCGGGCGACTTGCTATCCACATCGGCGAGAGCGGGCACTTCGGACGGCGGGTCGCGGGGCGGATCGCCCAGCAGTCGAGAACGGACCCACACGCCGCGATTGACCGCGTGCGCGTCCTCGCCGTCGCCATGCGCCAGCAGGAACGCGGCTTGCGTGAGCACACCGCCACGGTGTTCCAGCGCCGGGACCCGCGAAAAACGATGGCCGCTGTCGGGACTGGGCAGACCGTAATACTTCGCCATCATGTCGTTGACTACCACGAAGTCCGAAGACAGACAATTGAGGCAGTTCAGATCCTCATGGAGTAGAGTCGAAACAAACGCGATCGGCTCCAGTTTCATGTATTCCTTGAATTTCGGGTTCCACTGCCGATAGTAATTCGGATTGATCGCAATTTGGTCGAGTTTCGTAAATCCCATCCAGTCCGACGTGAAATCCTCAACAAACCGTTCGCATCGCGTATCGGCGATCATCCGCTTCACTTCCTCAGCGAGTTCTGCATCGCGGATGGGCTTGTTGCGACTGGCGAGTTGAAGCAGACGCTGATCAGGGACGCTTCTCCACAAAAATCCCGCGAGCCGCGAAACCAACTCGAAGTTCTGCATCCTCGATCTGCCTTCGACATCGGTGTAAAACAGAAAACGCGTATCGGCGAGGACTGTCATCAGCAGATCACGCAGCGCACCGGTTTTGGACTCTGTGTTGTGCAACTTCGCGGCGATCAGCGAATCGAGTTCTCGCTCTTCGTTGTCGGTAAGCGGTCGCCGCCACGCCCGGTGTGCAAAGGCTTGCATTTCGCGAGCGATGACCGCGTCATTAAGCCGCCCATCTTCGAGAAACGGCCGGACGCTCGCCGGCGGCCACTGCCACGGCATGTCAAACTCGATACGTTCGATCATGGCATAGCTCGTGTCCTTCATCACGTCCTTGTAAACCGATGGTTTTCCATTCGTCGTATGGTCGCTGCCGCCGTGGGAGTGTTTAAGCCAGTTTGTCCTGCCGAACTCCTCGCCCCAAGCGTCGATCCAGCGGTCGTCGGCCCTGACAAAGTGCGCGTCACCGCGGATCACCCAATCCGGATTGATTACCGGCTTGTCCGACGGCGAACGCAGCGGCGAGCAATTCTGGACGGTGAGGAATCGATATTTAAAGTGGGCCATGATGCCGTAGGGATCTTCACCTTCTGCCAGTGGCGCCGGATCGACACCGGGAAAGTCGTAGACGTTGCCAAAAACCTCGAACACTTGCGTCCCAGGCTTCGCTTCGACAGTAAAACTTCCGATCGTGTGCATCGCCGATTTAAAGCCCTTGTCGAAGAACAGGGAGAACTCGTGCTTCTGCAGGTCGCCACCGTTTTGTGGCGTCTCGTTCCTGACAAAAACGCGGGCGCGGAACTGTGCTTCAGGGCGGTTGTCGTCGATGTAGATACGGAAGAAATGATTCGGCGGCAGCGGAACTTCGAAACCATCCCCAAGCCATTCCGGTCCACGATACCGTCGGTGCTTTCGCCGCGCCCCGTGTGCGAGATCGTTTCGATTCAGATAGTGCTGCTTCTCCCAGTCGTTGCCGTGCAGTTGATAGGGAGTCGGTGGATCGTTCAGATCCGGGATCGCCAGACGAACGGCGTTTTGCAGCGCGATGAGGTAAAGTTCCATGTGACCGGATGTCAGCTCCAGCCTGGATTGCAGCGAGTCACCATGCTTCCCCACTGGATCCTCGATCAGGTCGCCGCTGAAGTCGCGGTCGATTTTTAGCAGATCACGAATACTCCAAGCGATCTGCTTGTTCGTTAAACGGGTAAGCCGAAAGTCACGTTCGCTCGAATCCGCAAACAGACGATCCAATCGCTCCCGCACCAAAGACAAAAACCGGCGGCGGTTTTCGTCCGTCGGCTGTGCTGCGTCTTCCGGTGGCATGTCACCGCGCTGGATGTTATCCAGAATTTCCTGCCAATGCTCAGCATTTTCCAATCGGAAGTCGGTGAGCTTCACGACGTTGATACCGCCCTTGTTCTTGTCGGCATCGTGGCACTTCAGGCAATGTGCAGAGAAGAAATCTGGAATCGTCGTGATGGACGTTGTGCCGTTCTTTGCTTCCTGCTTGGTCTGCCCAGCAGGCTGATCTTTAGCTTGCTCGCTCTCTTGAGCCTGTACGCTCTTTCCACACGCGACAACACCTACAAGCAGCAGGCAGACAAGCAGTCGTTTCATGGCAGCACCTTCAGCAGTCAGTTAAGAGAATCCTCATGGCTTGATTGTAGCCGCTCGCCAAGTGGAACAGCGATTCCCACAGCCTCACCAGGCCGACACAGAATCCTGGGAGCATATTGGGAGTAAAACCTGCGGCACACCCTGTCATGTGCCGTCATCGGCTGACAACAGGGTGACCATGGAACTGGCCACCGTTAACGAAGAAAACCCCTGCGATAACAGGGGTTCTGGCGTCGTTTGTCCGATGGCTTGGGGAGGTCGTCAGCGAGCGATGGAAACCGCACAGCATCGGGACAGATTGGCGAAGAATCAACCGGCTGAGACTGCGATGTTTCAGATTTCGGAAGTGCAAGAATCTCCTGCATTTAACGGTCGGCTGAGTTTTTTGACCCTACGGGTTCCAGGAGAGCGACGATGGCTGAGAAACGTCTGACCAAGGAGATCGCTGAGCAGTTCCTGGCGGATGACACCAGCGTCGACCTCCGTGATTTCACAGTGATCGATGATGAAGCGGCCAAGATCCTGTGGGTCTACGACCGAGAGAGGCTTCCACAGCCGATCAGTGTTGCGGATCGGCTAGCTTGTCCCGCAGTGTCTCCAGTTCGCTTAATCGGGGTACCATTTCTCGCTCAATCAGCCGCCGCTGCGAGCGGGACTCGATGATGAGACCGAGGATGAGCCCCACGATGACTGGGCTCAATATCCAATTCGAAAAACCGGTGACACCAAACACAATTGAGATGAAGAGGCCGGTTCCAAAATAGGGCGGAATGAAACCCATCAAAATATGTTTTCGGGTCCTGATCTGATACGTCGTGTGCTTGATCTCCCTGTCGAGATCTTCAAGTAGCGATTGAGTGTCGCTTCGCTCGCGACTCTTCTGCTGCTTCTGCCCAAGATAGACAGAGAGCGAAAACTGTAACCAGGCGACCATCGCTACCAATAATGCAACGATCTCCCATCCAGCCAGAGCCCGCAACGAATCTACTTTCCCTAGTAGTCCGGAAACGTTCGCAAGCAGGATCGCAGCGATTGCCATGAGCATGAACGCGCTGCTGCCGTAAGTTTGTATGTGCTGCCAGTAGATCAAACGATGGAAACGTTGGCTTTTGCTTCGCAGTATTTTATGTAACCCAACTTCATCAACACCGTACAACGGTTTATCGTGCTGTGAATTCCAAACCACCTGCATATCTTCAAACTCCATGTTTCGGTTCCTTTTTAGATTGCGCAATCAGTCGCTTCTTGATGCGATTTAATTTCACGCCGACATGACTTTGCGAGATGCCCATCGTGTCACCGATTTCGCGGTAACTGAATCCGTCAAGCATCAAAAGTGTCAGTGAGCGATCGATCTCATCAAGCTGGGAGATCTGTTCGTAGAGCCAGTCCAGTTGTGGATTCTCAATACTGGAACGTTGTAGTAATAGACGGTCGTCGGCATTGATCGCCTGGTGATTCTCGCGGTGCCGTCGCTCTTTCCTGGACCATGCCATGGCGGAGTAGAGGGCAACACGATAGATCCACGTGGTGACAGCAGAGTCGCCACGATAGTTTGGAACGGAATTCCAAACTTGCGTCGTGATCTCCTGAAACAGATCGTCCTGATCATGTGGTTTGAATGCGTAGGCACGAACAACCTTGAATAGCAGTCCCCTGTGTTGGGTGAGCCATTCTTCGAAAATGCGTTTCTGTTCGTTTGGTTTCATCGCGTGGATCATTTCAACCTAACTTGTGATCCGACACGGTGGATTTATTACAAAACATTCGTGGACTTTTTGAAGCTGTGCATTTCATTGATGGTGCACAGCTACCTCGCCCCGATTGTTGGTCCACGCAGCCTCACCAGGCCGACACAGTATCCTGGGAGTATATTGGGAGTAAAACCTGCGACAAACCCTGTCATTTGCCGTCATCGGCTGGCAACACGGTGACCATGGAACTGGCCACCGTTAACGACGAAAACCCCTGCGGTGACAGGGGTTTAGACGCCGTTTGTCCGCCCGTGGCAATCGATGGCACGGACGGGGAAAAATGGAGGCGGCGGGAATCGAACCCGCGGGTCCATTCTCGTAACTCCCAAGTAGCCAAGCGGTTATGGAACATGCTGCAGGACGTGGGAGTGTCCTGGGAGTGGACCGATGACGCCAATCGTCAACCGATGGCACTCGGGACGGAAGAACTGGCCGAGGTGATCACCGCCTGGCCGCTGCTCTCGGCCGATCTCAGACAGGCCATCCTGGCGATTGTTCACTCGGCGGACGTCATGGCCGAAGCTTCGCTTGCCGCGACTGAGTGAGAGGCAATTCCCACCGCCGCTGTGCGTGGTTCGGATCTGGCGGGTTGCACGCCGGGGCTGGGGTGGGGAGACTGGGGTACCGTGTCCGAGCGTGGGGAGATGTGATGCGAGTTCTGCTGGCGGTGCTGTTGATCGGGATCGCGGGTTGTTCTTCAGATCCAGCGTTGCTCACGCTCGACGGTCACTCAAAACCGATCACGTGCGTGATTTTCAGTCCGGACGGCCAGCGAATCATCAGTGGCAGTCTTGATGAGACAGTGAAGGTGTGGGATGCCGAAACCGGCCAGGAAACACTCACGCTCAATGGACATGCACCTGTCTACAGTGTGAGTCTTAGCCCCGACGGGAAGCGGATCGTCAGTGGAGGTGGGAATTTCAGGGGACTCGGTGAGATCACGGTCTGGGATGTCGAAACCGGCAAGGAAATGGCGTCGCTCACGGGACACTCGAGTTATGTCCTCAGCGTGAGTTTCAGCCCGGATGGAAAGTGGATAACCAGTGGCAGTGGTGACGAGACGGTTAAAGTCTGGGACGCTGAAACCGACAAGGAAACGTTGACACTCAACGGGCATCGAAGTGATGTCACATGCGTGAGTTTCAGCCGCGATTCACAACGCCTCGTCTCGACGAGTCTTGACGGAATGGTGAAGGTCTGGGATGTCGAATCCGGTCAACAGACTCTCTCGTTCTTTGACCAAAACCCAAGTTGTGCCATGAGCGTGAGTTTCAGCCCGGACGGAAAATGGATTGTCGGCGGTATTTATGGCCGCGAAGTGATGGTCTGGGATTCTGAAACCGGCTTGCTGATTCATCAGCTCAATGGGCACAACGGAACGGTCAACAGTGTTTGTTTCAGTCCCGACGGGAAGCGAATTGTCAGTGGCAGCAATGACCACGCAGTCAAGGTTTGGGATGCTGCGACCGGCAAGGAATTGCTCACACTCGGCCACCACTCAGACGGTGTCGAGAGTGCGAGTTTCAGCCCTGATGGGGAACGAGTTGTCAGCGGCGGGGTGGATAACGTGCTGAAGGTCTGGGATGCCCGCATGCCAGGCAAGTTCAGGTAGCCCCCACCCGACGCCGGAGTCCGTGGTTCGGATCTGGCGGGTTGCACGCCGGGGCTGGGGTGGGGAGACTGGGGGCGTTCCAGGAGACCGACGATGGCTGAGAAGCGACTGACCAAGGAGATCGCTGAGCAGTTCCTGGCGAATGACACCATCGTCGACCTCCGTGATTTCACAGTGATCGATGATGAAGCGGCAGAGATCCTGTGCGGGTACGAAGGAGAGAGGCTTCATCTTGACGGGCTGACGAGTCTGTCAGACATGGCGGCCGAAGATCTCAGAGAATACAGCGGATCACTCTCTCTCAATGGCCTGTTCGCGGGAATCGTGAAGAGCGTGCTGGATGATCCCGTCTTTGAGCAAGAATCTGAAAGTGGCGTCTTGAGGCTGATCGCTGGGGATCCCGAAGAGGTCATCGTGACGATCGACGCCGGTAGAACCGAAGTGGCGGTTTTTGGCGTTCGCTGGAAAGGTCATTTTCCGGAAATCCAACCGAGATCAGTCGGAGTCTTGTACTGGGGAGATTTTATGCCAAGCCAGTTTAAGCAGTTGTTGGCGACTGTTGTTCGAGCCGCACAAGAGGTTCGACGGGCCGAGTGCGGCAAATGTCGCTATTGCGGTCAGATGATGGGTCCAGAGCACATGCACGGTGACGTTTGCCACGGGTGCGCCGAGCGGCACGAAGGCATCGTTCACTGAGTGGCAGATCTTTCTCGGCTGGGACGTCACTGGATCTGACGGTTTGAACACCGCAGCTTCTGTTATCGATAACAACATCCGCCGGGCGTCGAGACCCCGCCCCGGGAAGCGTCACGAGACATTCGTGACTACATCGCCGAGGCCCGCGCCCTGAGATCCTCGTAGAGGTGTGAGCAGTTCAGCAGGATGTTGACCATCTCACGTTGAACGGATTTCGATTCCAGGGCCTCGGACCCCGCAAGGCCGATCAACCCGGCACAGATTCCTGGGAGTATATTGGGAGTAAAACCTGCGCCAAAGCATGTCATTTGCCGTCATCGGCTGGCAACACGGTGACCATGGAACTAGCCACCATTAACGACGAAAACCCCTGCGGTGACAGGGGTTTAGACGCCGTTTGTCCGCCCGTGGCAATCGATGGCACGGACGGTGAAAAATGGAGGCGGCGGGAATCGAACCCGCGTCCCGAGAAATGATTGCGCCACGGCAATGCGAAAAGGTGGTGGTTTTTCCTCAGTTGACCTTGTTCCCTTAAATGGTATCAGCGGAGATGAAGAAATCCTAACAGGTGGCCTTCCTATGTGCTGTCAGCCTGTTTGGCATTGCCTAGGATAGAGTTTTTACAGCTGGGTCCGACGTGGACATAGTTAGAAATTATCTAGCAAGCGGAGACGCAAGAAATGAACCAGTTTCCATTGTCCAGGATTATCCTGCTCACATACCTGATTGTCATTGGGCCTGTGGCCGCACAAGAGGATGACAGGACCAGCAGCATCCCGCGGAAGGCCGAACTGTTCGAGCCCGAGGGTTACGGCGCGGTGACCAAGGGCGGTGAGGGTGGACAAGTGATTTGGGTGACGAGCCTGGCTGAGAAAGGGCCTGGCTCACTCGCTGCCGCTTTTGCTGCCGAGGGTCCGAGAGTCATCAAATTCAAGGTGGGTGGCGAAATCAAACTAAGTAAGATGCTTACGCTGGAATCGGCAAAACGTGTCACAATCGACGGTTTAAGCGCTGCACCTTATGGCGGAATCACAATCACCGGCGGCCTGCAGATCGCCCACGGTGAAGATATCATCGTACGTCACCTGCGCTGCCGCGGTGGGCGAAATAGCCTACCGACAATTCACAGCCGCCGCGTCCTGATTGATCATTGCTCGGCAGCCTGGGCCTATGATCAAGTTCTTGATGCCTGGGACAGTACCGATGTCACGCTCCAGTGGTGTATCATCGCCGAGGGCCTGGTGGATGGAGGACATGAAAAGGGACCTCATTCCTGCGGTAGTCTGCAGGGGGGAGGGGCGACGCGCGTGACCACTCACCACTGCCTGTTAACGGGCAGCCTGGATCGCAATCCTCTCTGTGCAGGGCCCCGTCTCGACGATTTCGAAAAACGGGCTCCCTATCGTTTCGACGTCGTCAATAATGTTGTCTACAACTACTGGAACGCCTCGAAAACCTCTTCCGGATCCCGCGTTAACTTCATCGCCAACTACTATCGCTTGGGCCCTGACAGCAGTGAAAGCAAGCCTGAGATCTTTCTCAGTCCCAGCAACTACGGGAAGCCGGATTACGAGACCAAGGTACACTGCGCCGGCAACATCGGTCCGCATCGCACAGGCACTGATCTCGATGAGTTCGGTATTGTGATGATCCTCAGCGAGGAGAACCTCGGCGGTCCCAAGAAACATGGTTTCTATGGTGAGGGTGCCAATAGGTTTCTGTCTCGAACACCATTTCCGACTCCCGCAACCGCACAAGTGAAGGTACAGACTGCAACAGCGGCTTATCGAGATGTGTTGTCCTACGCCGGCGCCTGGCCACGTGATGAAGTCGATCAACGATTGATTCGAGAAGTGCGGGAGCGGCAGGGAGCGATCGGTCGTGTCGGACCGCGCTGGCGACAAATCCACGAAGAATTCCAAAAGAAACAAGCCGAAGAAAAAAAATCACCGTGAGTCACTGACAGCGCCAAGTGGATGACCGGAGACAGGCGATGAGAACCCCGGGGATGATGCTGAGCGGAGTGTTGTTGTTAATTGCCGTCAGTCCACTTCGGGCCGCGACAATTCACGTCGACTCGAGCAAGGGCGATGACCGCCAAGCTGGAACCGCTGCCGAGCCGAAAGCAACCATCTCAGCGGCGATGGCGGTGGCCGCTCCCGGAGACCGGATCCTCGCGGCCCCTGGAGTGTATGCCGAGAGCATCAGCGTCACGCTCGACCGGATCACGCTGTCTGCAGCCAAGCCGGGCCAGGTGAAACTCGACGGGCGGCTGACCTTGAAATGCAACGACACCGTCATCGACGGGCTGAACTGGTCGGGCCACAACGGGGGCGCCATCCTCAACATCTACGGTAAGCGGAACACCGTGCGACGGTGCCGCTTCCGGGAATTCGGTCGCACATTCGCCTGCAAGGGCATCTGGATTCGCGAGACCGGAGACCACGGGGACAACTGTATCGAGCACTGCCTGTTCGAAGACTGGACTGGGCACGGTTCCAGTTCCTGCATCAAGGTTAGCCAGAACGGCAACGAGACGGCCTTCACCGGAACCGTCATCCGCAACAACGTGTTTTGCCGCGGCAATCGTCCCGGAAATAACACCGCCATCCAGATCTACTGCCCCACGCTGGTGGAAGACAACATCATCTACGACTGCATCGACGGCATTGAAGGCAAGGGCGGCAGCAACACGATCCGACGCAACGTGGTGTTCCGGTGTTCAGGGGCCGAGGCCATGAGCAACCGGTCCGGCTCGAACAACCTCTTCGAGAACAACCTGCTGTTCGAGAACACCCTGGCTTGGGAGATCTACTCGGGCACGAACAACACCTGGCGAAATAACATCGTCCTGAACTGCCAGATGATCGCCCGCATCAAGCGGGGAGGCCCGGAGGGGTTTCGAAAAATGTTGCTGGAGAACAACCTGTTCTCGGCCAACCGTCGCGGTTTCTCCTGGGAGGATGTGACCTGTCCGGTCGACCACATCCACTTCCACAAGAACACGTTTATCGGTGGGGGCAGGATCGAGACGGAAGGGCGTGGGCACTACCGGGAAACCGATCGGGTCGAGCCGTCCACCTGGCCGAAGAATCAGGGTGTCAAGGACGTCTTTGCCCTGTTGTACAAGCTGGCTCCGGTGGCCGGCCCGTCGGGTGGCCACGTCGATCTCGCCGACGCGCTCTCCGGCCCGGCCGCCAGGGATGTGCGATCGGGGGGACGCCCTCCCACGGCCGAACAACTTCACCGCCCGGCGAAGGACTACACACCCCGAACCGACAACGTTCGTGTGCGGATCGACTTCGATCGCCGACCCTACCAGGCCGGTGGCTTGCTGGTTGGACTGATCGACCCATCGACCGGGACGGCCTGGACAGGGATCAAGGAGAAACCAAACTACATGGTCCGTGATCGCCTGGATGGTCTGACCGGAAAAACAACCAGCGGAAGGCAATACGCCCACCTGCTCGACAGTTCAACGGGAGGGACTCGAGGAGCGTCGATTCCACTTTCGGGGATCCCTCACGACCGGCCCTACTACATTAACTTCTGGCTGGCCTGCAACTTTCCCGAGACCATCGATGCGGCCAGCTTCGGCGTGGCCCCGCTGTTTTCGGTCACCTGCCTAGCCTGGGAACAGGGGGGACACCGTATGCTCGGCATGAACGTCGCCAATAAGTCCAACCTCAATCTCTACGGACCGCTCAAACAGTGGGTGTTCCTCGAATTCGAGGTTGACCCGATGGCACGGCAGTTCCAATTCAAGATCGATGGTGTCCCCCAACACCAGGACGGTGACGCCAGACGTCCGGCCTGGTTCACATTCAACACGCCTGCCGGTGAGGACGCAAAATCCCGCACGGCGACCAGCCTGAACTTTCACGGTGGAAAACGGTTTCAAGGATCACTGGCCGTCGACGACATCACCTTCGGCGGCTGGACCACGACCAGGCCACGTTGAGTTGTGAGCCAGGGACTTCCTTCCTGCTCCAGCCTTGGCACATTCTGCTTGCGACCATCTGCGGCCTTGTCAACCAGCGTCAGCAGCAGATCATGCTGCTGGTTCACAGAATGGTGCAGGAGTAAGATGCGAGAATCAGGATCTCTTAAGTCGGCAAGCTACTTTTATTGGTTAACCACAAACAGCAGAATATAACTGGCAGCAAAATTATTGGCGTGCTTGGCCCGGTTCAAGGAGTTCACGCTCAAGCCACTGAATGAACATTTCTTTCGCCTCTGCGGAGCGGTAATCATGTCACGAAGAATGAATCTGTTCGTCTCGATTGTTTTGTTGTCGGTTACGGCAGTTGCAGCGGCAGCCGACCAGGAATTGGAGTTAGCTGCACCGTTCACAAATAACATGGTCCTGCAAAGACAAACCGTGGTGCCGGTATGGGGTTTTGATACGCCCGATGCCCAAGTCACAGTTGAATTTGCTGGCCAGAAGAAGACAGCCGTCGCCGACAAATATGGCGATTGGATGGTTAAGCTCAATCCACTCGCAGTATCACACCAAGAACGCAGCTTGACTGTGACCAATAACCGGAACGAATCGATCGTTCTTCAAGGCGTACTGGTTGGTGAAGTGTGGTTCTCCTCTGGCCAATCCAATATGGTTTGGATCGCCAACAAGAGCATGTGCAGCGAAATCGCGCGTGAAATCGCCAGTTCGGAAAAAGACATTCCGATAAGAGAGATCAACATCAATACAGTATCGGCTCTCTACCCGCAGAAAAAAGGCACTTCGGATGGCGGATGGAAGACACACAAAAGTGCGGGAAATTTCTCGGCTCTGTCACTATCGTTTGCGTACACGCTCCATAAAGAATTGGACATGCCAATCGGCATTCTGCTGAGCGCTCATAGCAATACCAGGATAGAAGCATTCACCCAACGCCAGGCCATCGAAAAACATCCCCAGCTCAGACAGGACACTGACCTGATTCGCGACGCGGACCCGCTGACCGAGCAAGGACGTAATGCTTTTGACCAATACTACGGAGATCTGAGAGCCTGGCAAAAGGTGGCCGGCGAGGCCACTGTTGCAGGTGGCAAGATACCCGCGAGAACGAACGTGCCCGGTATCGCTGGAATGTGGAGAGGGCCCTCTCAATTCTTCAACGGTAAGATCAACCCCGTGGTTCCGTATGCGATCCGCGGTGCGATCTGGTGTCAGGGCACGAGTAACTCGGGCGACGGAAGGGTTTACGCAGCAAGAATGGAGGCCCTTGTTAAAGGTTGGCGAGATGCCTGGGGCATGCCTGATATGCCGTTCTACTTCACTCAAATGCAGTGCTATGGCTCTCCAGATCCGGACTCGGTTGGATTTGCAGACATCCGCCAAGTCCAGCATATGTTTTTCAGGAATAACCCCGAGAACGTCGGAATGGTCGTCCAGTCTGACCTCAACTCAGCCAGGCCGCAAGGAATTCACTACTACAACAAACTTCATCCGGGCATGAGGTTGGCAAGATGGGCACTGGCGAAACAGTACGGCAAAGACATCGCTTATACCGGTCCGATCTACAGTGGTTACGAAGTCAAAGGCAGTGAAGTCATTGTATCGGTCGAGAAGGAAAGTCTCTTTGGCGGCCTGATGGTTGGCAATAAAGGGTTGGCCCAGGACTACCGGGAAGCGGACAAGTTCGTTGAACCGGCAAAGCCGACTCCGACTGACAAGCTGAACCATTTCCGCCTTTGCGATAAGGATAAAAAATGGCACGCTGCCGAGGCGGTCATTGTTGGTAACACCGTTACTGTCACTTCAAAGAGTGTTCCGGAGCCCATTGGCGTTCAATACGCATACAACGCGGTACCGGAAAACTCGAATCTTTATAACAAAGCCGGGTTGCCTGCGACGCCGTTTGCAGCGGTCAACGGCGAGTTGATCTTTGAAGAAGACGATCTGGAGAAACTGGCTGCACTCAAAGCAAAGTATGCACAGTATACCGACCCCGACTATCCGATCCTCCAGGTGGTTGAGTACTTCCGGGACGGTGCCATCATTCAACATGGCAAGCCGATCCCGGTTTGGGGGCACGCCAACAAGGGCGTCAAGGTGACCGTGACGCTGGGGGGAATAACCAGAACGGTAGTGGCGAACGATCTGCAGCAATGGTCAGTAGAATTCCCTCCGTTCGAGGTTTCGACTGATCCACAAACCTTGTCGGTTATATCAAGTCATGGTTTCAGTAGAACGGTAAACAATATTTTGGTTGGCGATGTCTGGTATCTGACTGGGACAACCCTGCTTAACGGAGAATTGGCGTTCAATCAGCGTGACAAGGACGCCACGATTCCAACAGCAATGCCGCTCGTTCGTGAATTCAGGAGAAAGACGGCCGCAAGTTCTTTTCCGACTCCACGGAAACGGAAGTTTGAAACCGGCGGCGGGAGATACCGTTCATCATGGATGGCCGCTGATTTTTCTGCAGCCGACCGAGGCGTGACGATGTTCGCCTATCATTTCGCAAACATCCTGAACCGCGAGGGA
>JBDONA010000080.1:0-1698 GCA_039831575.1 Fuerstiella sp.
GCGGTCGAGCTTCAGCGAACTGTTGGGACTCAGGAACCCGTAGTAACGAATCCGCTGCAGGTGCGGCGGCAGAGTGTGCTGCAGAAAACCGCGTACGAATTCCTGTCCCGTCACCCGCCGCCGCTTCTCTGGCGCACTAATCGCGGTGACACACTCAAACTGAATCACAACGGCGACCGATTGTCGCTCACAGTGGTAAATAGTTTGTCAATGAACAGTGGAAACGCCTCGCTCGAAAAGTCGGGCTCTTCCTTCAGAGGCACGATGAATGCCGACTTCGGTGGAATCGGGGGACAACGGAGTGGGAAGACAGGCACGGACTCCATCTCAGGCACCACCGACCACGTAAAGTGGAATAGGTACGGACGAGAGACGTTTCGAGAGAAGGTAGCAGTGTATTTGACGCGGATATAGATGAACGCTGGCTAAGAACTGAATATCATCATTGTAATGCCACGCCAGACCGCGTCTGACGAGTTCACGATTCAGAAACAAATCCGGCAGATTAACCAGCGGATCGTCAACTGGCAGATAGATGTCTGCAATCGTCCTGTCGTATCTGTCCTCACCATGCGTCACCAGTCGGACCATCTTGCCGCCGACGGTATCACTGACAAACTTAGTGGCGTTGTTGCCGAACGGCTGGCCGCGTTCCGGTGTGTCGATTCCGTTGAAGCGTAGGCGGATTGTTTTCTTGTCTGCGGTCAGAACGTCGATTGTGTCGCCGTCCACGGTCTTGATGACTTTGTAGAGTTCGGGGCCGATGCCCGGCTGATCGGCAACGGGCGTTTGTATTTCGACGATGAGATCGCGGTCGGTGACTCTGGGGAGTCCTGGCGGCTGTTCGGTGCAGC
This sequence comes from Fuerstiella sp., assembly GCA_039831575.1. Lineage (GTDB taxonomy): Bacteria > Planctomycetota > Planctomycetia > Planctomycetales > Planctomycetaceae > Fuerstiella. The sequence continues at coordinate 855 of JBDONA010000080.1, forward strand.
CAGCGAGTAGCGTTAGAAATATGAAGGGAAGGGTTTTCACGGACTGCATCAGGTCTTGCCTCCTGCTTAATTGCGTACCCTACATTTCGGCAAAGCTGCCTTAATCTCTGCCATCCCTGCATCCGTGATCTGCGTTCCGCTGAGGCTGAGTTCAACCTCACCCAATGATCTGTTGATCCGAACCTTGCCCCCACATTCAGGGCACTCGTATTTGACTCGGCCTTTGCTCATGGTTCCTCCGGAGCAGGTTCTCGTTGATTAGCGGATTGTTCGTCCAACAGTGCGATTGAAACACGACAGGCATATCCGCGAGCCGCGACGATCACAGAAGGTGACTGGACTCCACTAATCCCAGTCCCACCGGTTGCCGAAAATCGGGTTAACACCACAGAGTTCAGACTTTTCTCGTCCGCCTTCTACGTAGTCGACCGCGTAAAAACGATAGATGTCTCCCGTCATCCATCCGCGGCTGAAGAAATTGCCCTGAAACGGACGCCAGGAAATTCGTCGAATCCGGCCGCCAAACCCTTCGATTTCGGACCTTATCCGATGTCGACAGTACTGATCGTAAATCACATAACCGGCCAGAACTGGAACAGAAAACAATATCATTCGTACATTCGGCGGAATCACCGACCGTCCCAACATGGCCACCGCGATGCAGATGACTGCGAAAATTCCAGCCGCAATGCACACCCGCAGCGGCGTGGACAAAGGAGAGGCTTCCAGTTTCGCTGGCGTTGACGATTTTTTCTTTCGCCGACGTGGCAAAGGTTGCGTCCCAGTCGACGCGTCGCTTCCATACGGATCATCGCCTGACGGTTCGTCGCCATACGCAGCTGCA
>JBDONA010000050.1:0-996 GCA_039831575.1 Fuerstiella sp.
GACGGGCCGCTGACGGGTACGGCGCTGAACAATCGTCCGATCCGGATTCCGTGTTTGTCGGTGACAGCGAAATCCCCGTCGCACTTCGAGGCCGACGAGCGAACTCAATCTCGCTTAACAGTGAAGACGAACTGCGTCTGTTTGGGTCCTTCACCAGGCCGTTTGCTGCCTCGAACGGCGGAGATCTTGACGCCTTCATCCGCCAGACAGTTGATGCGTCGTACACAGCTGCCAAAAGATTAGCGGAAAGCACGCCGGCCGGGGGCGATGCCGACTATCCCAACTCGCGGCCTGGAAAAAAACTGCAACTGCTGTCTCGCATGCTGAAACTCGACGGCGGCACGCGAGTCTTCTATGTATCGCAGGGCGGGTACGACACCCATTCCGATCAGCTCAACGACCACAGCCGGTTGCTGCGTGAATTCTCAGTGTCGCTGTCCGCCTTCATGAAGGACATGAAGGAATCAAAGCTGGACGATAGAGTCATGGTGCTGGCGTTCAGCGAGTTTGGCCGTCGAGTCGCCGAAAATGGTTCTCACGGGACAGACCATGAAACCGCCGGCCCCGTCTTTATCGCGGGGCCATCTGCAAACAACGGTTTACAGGGCACGTATCCTTCCCTCACCGATCTGGATGAGGGTGATCTCAAAATGACGGTCGACTTTCGCCAGGTCTACGCATCAATCCTGCAGACCTGGCTGAACGTCTCACCAGCGCCGATTCTCAACGGCAGTTTTGAGCCGATCAGCATCTGAATGGAACTGCCGCAGCCAGCGTTACTTGCCGAAGCAGGCGACTCCACCGTCCAGCAGCGCGACGATCACGTTGCCGTTGCGGTCAACAATCAGTCCTCCTGGCAGTGGTTCATCTGGCAGTTCGACCTGGAACATCTGTTGGCCATTATCTGCACGCAGTGCCGTCAGAAAGTACTGAGGCACAGCTCGATTAATGACCTGGTAACGCGCGACGGCGACAACCGCATTCTTAGCCATCGCC
>JBDONA010000050.1:1006-7012 GCA_039831575.1 Fuerstiella sp.
CCGATTCTGGGGTGTTGTCGCAGCATCAAATCCATCCTTGATCCTTGTTGCCAACGGTTCGATATCAAGAGTCGTCACGCTGCCATACTTGAAATTGGCGACCGTCAGAGCCGAGTCGTTCCAGGCGGGAGGAATCCCGCCATAGTTCAGCGTCATCGACTTGCGATCAGTCGACCAGACAGCAAATGTCCCCTTCGTGGATACGTTTCGCGGCGACGAGTAAAGAATACGTCCGCCCGCAATAATCCGCTGTCCGTCAAACACGCCCACAAATCGACCACCGTTGGACTGAGGCTGTCCATTCTGGCGGGGCGTTTCCAGGCACTTCCCCGTCTTCAAATCAAAGCGTGCCGGTGACACGACGTTGCCACCAGCCATCACCAGCACGTCATTCAGGATCGTGAGATTTCCCTGGACGCTGACGCCCTTTCGGAGTTTGGCGTTGAGATGTCCCGAGGCCGTGTTTTCCCAGACAAGCTGACCGCTCGCGGCGTCGACCGCGTACACGTAGGTGCCGTCGTGATCGACAATTCCGGCCCCGAAATACGCGACGCCGTCATGGACCAGCACGCCGGTGTTGACCGGCCATGTGGAACTCAGCGAACCGTAAATCATGAGGCGTCGTTCTACCGGCGCTGCGCGGAAGCGCCACAGCAGTCGACCGGTCGCGGCTTCCAGACAATACGCAAATCCGTCCGCACTGCCGACGTAAGCGCGATCCTGGGCGATCGTCGGTGGATATTTCACTGGCCCGGCAGTCTGGAACGACCACCGTTCGTCGCCCGTTGCTCCATCGATCGCGCGGACTTTGCCGTCTTCTCCGCTCTGAAAAACGAGTCCTCCGGCAGCGCTGAGATCTGAAGACACATGAGTCCGATTTGGTTTGTAATGCCAGCGTAGATTCTTCGCTGCCCCAATTGACACGTTAGTGCTGGCCGACCGGTTCAGATTTCCACGATACGTCGCCCAGTCGCTGTCAGTGATTTCAAAGGGCGTAATTGCGTCACCGTTTTCGGCCACTTCCAGACGTTCCGCGTTTTCTGTTTTGTAGTCAAAACGAAAATCGCCGGCAGAACACCGCGCGACATTGCCAATCAGTGACAGGTTGCAATCACAGGCCCACGGGCCAAGGTAAATCAGACCGTTCGCCGGAATGACGCCATCGTTGCACGCGGGTCGCACGGCACCGTCGATCTGAACGGTCTTGCTGGCACGGTCGAACCGAGTCATCCCTTCGCCTCGAACGAAGAACGAATCCGTGCTGGCCGTCAGACGTGTGCAGGCACGTTTAAAGAACTTCAGATTGTCTTCGACCTCTCCGGTTTGCGGATCGAGAACCAGATGACTACCCCGTTCTCCGACTCCGATGATGACCTTGTCGTTTACGAAAATCGCGTTGGGATTGTTCGTGACCTTCGGTTTGTGCCACAGCAGCGAACCGTCTTCCGTCGACAGCGCCAGCACATTCATTCTGGTCTGGCCCTGAATGACCAGGGATCCCGGTGTGGCCACAACCAGAGTCTGCGTCCGCCAGCCAGGCGTTGAAGTCAGACCTTTGCCAGGCTTTTCAATCAGACCGAGTGTCTCTTCATCACGGTTCGTCCACCGTACTGCACCGGACGCGTAGTCGAGCGCGCGAAAGTGCCGATCCGGACAATACAAATACAGCTGATTATCGCGAATGGCGAGCCCGCGGGAGTCGATCAATGAGTCCTCGCGATGCGTCCACAGCGTTTTTTTGCTTTCAACTTCGAAGGCCACAAGAACGTCGCCGAACCCGTGCGGAATCCGCTTGGGGTAATAGCCCTTGCTCAAATCTGCCCAGCTCCAGCCTCCGAGTGCGCGGTCGCCCTTGACCAGTTCCACACCATCCCCCGGTTTCCCCGCCAACGCGTACAGAACACCGTTGTGGAGTGCGATCCATTTCCAGTCGCCCGGAAAGTCGGCAATTTGAATCCGACCTTTTTCCTCACCGGTCTGCGCATCCAGCAGCAGGCAATGATCGCCATTGATCATGTAGAACGTATCCTTCGTCGCGATAAACGCCGAGCGATGGACCAGATAGTCCTCCGGCAGCTTGCGCTCCCACAGAATCGTGCCGTTGTATCCGTTCCGAGCGATCAGACGATTTAACGCTCCCCACTCGCGCTCATGGTGAGCGATGTGCCCCATGGCCAGAAACGTTCGTCCGCCAGCCGCCGTCGTGACCGCCGGCATACCGATGTACCACGGCCGGGCCATGAACTGCGTCATATAAGGCGCTTTGATCAACGCATCGTCTGAGACCGGATTGTTGTCGGGGGATTTCTCCCAGTGCGACCATTCTCCCAGACCAAACGGAACGGGTTTTGAAAACTGCACCCAATCGCCATGCGTGTCTGACCATGACTTCACACCTTCGATATTCGACGCCCACGATCGCAGCGCCTCTTTTGCGTCGGTGCCTCCAAAGATAGCCACTCCTTCCGGCCGCAGTGCTCGCAGCACCTCTGCCACGGACAGCGATCCCGACAGATCCGTTTGATTTGAAATCACGAGGTCAAGCGTATTGTCGGCGTGCGGCAGATGGCCCAGGTCACCTGTTTCGACCAGCAGTCGCTGAATTGAGTAACCCGCTTCGTCTGCGCGTTGCTGCAGCTGTTTGACAGCAACCGCGTCCGCATCGCGGACATGAATCAGCATCTCGCTGTGTTCCGCCAGACTCAGCGGCAGCGAGCCATCGCCGGCTCCCATCACGCAGCATACGCCACGGTGCAGGTTGACCTGCTGCAGCAGTTCCGACGCATCCTGTGCGTGGCCAGGCTGCAGGAAAATCGTACAGGCACCCAATAACGTGAACACAGCTGAGAACAATCGCATGACGTTGGCCTCCGGTCTGGATGATTCGACGATGCAGGGATCACATCGGAACTTGTGAATCCGATTGTCATGTCTGCACTCTCGTGCGTCTACTGATCGGCAAAACTTTCACCATCACGGGTGCGGTCACAGAATTTTGTGCATCGTGAAGTCTGGTAAAGAACATTGGGAACGCCCATTTTTCTGTGCGAACGTTCAGCGTGAACGGAGTCTTTGTCGTGCCACTGCTTGCTGGCAAGCAGTGCACAGTCGCGAGAGGAACTCCGGGGCTTCCTTCGCAAGCTCAGTCCAGCCACCGGCCACCCTGACAACTGACAACTGAAACGCCATGCTCAGCTCAGGATCTCTGTCACGACGCGCGGCGGTTCGAAGCCGGTGAGCCGCTCGTCCAGACCGCTGCGACTGAAAAACAGTTTCTGGTGATGCAGACCCAGCTGATTAAGAATCGTGGCGTGGAAGTCATGCACGCTGACGGGGTTCTCAACCACGCTGTGGCCGAAGTCGTCGGTCGTGCCGTAACTTGTTCCACCGCGGACGCCGCCACCGGCCATCCACGATGTGAAGGCCTGCATGTTGTGATCCCGCCCGGAGAAACCGTCGGCAGATTTCTGCGTCGTCGGTGTGCGTCCGAATTCGCCGCCCCAGATCACGAGCGTGGAATCCAGCAGCCCGCGCTGTTTGAGATCGCGCAGCAGTCCCGCGACGGGCTTGTCAGTCCGTTGACACGCGCCTCGGTGATTGTCAGCCAGATCGGCATGGCTGTCCCACGGCTGTTCCTCGAGGAATATCTGCACAAAACGTACTCCGCGTTCGACCAGGCGGCGAGCCAGCAGGCAGCGGCGACCGAAAGAATCGGTCCACTTTTCGTCGACGCCATACATTTCGTGAGTGTGCCGATTCTCACGTGACAGGTCTAACGCTTCGCCGGCGGACAACTGCATCCGCGCCGCCAGACTGTAGGATTCAATGCGGGCGTCGAGCTCGCCATAGTGGGGTCGGTCTTTCAGATGTATTTCATCCAGCCGGTTCAGTAACCCGCGAGCCGATTCGGTCACCGCAGACGGCTGCTGGTACTGCGGTTTCAGATTAAGGATCGGCGAACCCGTGGGGCGGAAGCGGGTGCCCTGAAAGACGGGCGGCAGGAAGCCGGCTGTCCAGTTGCGTGTGCCGTTCTTGGGTGGACCGAGTGGATCATTCAGCACGACGTAGGCAGGCAGGTTCTCGGTCTCCGCTCCCAGACCGTAGACGGTCCATGCCCCAAGTGTCGGGTACCCCATGAACAGCCGACCGCTGTGAATCTTGTACAGAGCATTATCGTGGTTGGGATGGTCGGTCCACATGGAGTTGATGAGACAGATGTCATCCGCCAGCTGCGCCGTGTGTGGCAGGGCGTCGGCCATCCACATGCCCGATTGCCCGTGCCGGTCGAATTTGTATCGACCGCCCATCATCACGCCGATATCTGCAGCGCCCTGATTTCCGATCTCTTCGACGTTACCAGGAAACGGTTTTCCATCCAGACGGCTGAGCACAGGCTTGGGATCAAACAGATCCATCTGACTGGGTCCGCCGTTCATGAACAGCTGGATCACCGAAGTCGCCTGGGCCGGGTGGTGAGTTCGTTTGGGCTTGAGATTGTATACGGGGGGTGCGTCCGCTGTATCTGCGGGCAACTCTGAACCGAGAGCGGAGGTGCCACCGAAGAAATCGCCACACATCAATTGCGTCAGGGCGGCCCCCAGCAATCCATCACTGGTGCGCGCGAAGAAATCTCGCCGAGTGTTTCGCGGTGCGGAGTTGTTCATTTCAGCATTTGACATTGCCGGCCGATCAATCGACATACAGGAAGGCCGCGGAATTAAAGATAGTGTGACAATAGGTTTCCAGCGCGGCGTGCGGTTTCCCCTGCCAGTCGCGGTGCAGTACTCTCAAGGTATCAATGCCGAGTTGCCGTTCGATTTCGCTCGGCGGACGGCTCAGGGCCAGCTGATACACGGTGTCGACCTGAGCTGAAAGTGCGTCGGTGCCGCGGTATTCCAGGATCGATTCAACACGCCCTGCGAATGAGACGGCCAGATCGCGGACGTGCTGATTGTTCATCAGCATCAGTGACTGTGGTGAAACGGTGGAGACGCTGCGGGACAGACAATTCGGGCCCATCTCGGGATAGTCGAAGGTATCCATCATCGACGGAATTTCTGTCCGGCGGTACTGCAGATAGACACTGCGCCGCCAGCGACCACCTGACGTCGACCTGGCACTGACCAGACCGTCGCGGTTGACGGTGACGGGATCGGGTGGTCCGCCGGGCGTGTCGTCAAGCTGTCCGGAGATGAACAACAGCGAGTCGCGGAGTGCCTCGGCATTCATTCGCCGCAACGGCATGCGGGAAATCAGTCGGTTCTGAGGGTCGTACTTGCGGCGCTCGTCCGTGATGTGACTCGATTGGCGGTACGTGCGGGAATTCATGATGACGCGATGCAGTTCCTTGATGCTGAAGCCTCGTTCCACGAATGTCACTGCGAGCCAGTCGAGCAATTCCGGGTGCGAGGGACGTTCGCCTTTCGCGCCGAAGTTTTCCAGCGTCTTCACCAGACCCGTTCCGAAGTGGTGATACCAGATGCGGTTGACCATCACGCGAGCAGTCAGTGGATGATTCGGCTGAGTCAGCCAGCGTGCAAAGGCGAGACGTCGGCCGGTTTTCGGCGTTCCCTGCGGAAACGGAGGTACGGCAACGAATGGCGTGCGCCCGTCCGTCAGGACGGAGGGCACACCGGGTCCCACCAGGCGGCCGGGTTTGTTGTGCTCGCCACGGCGCAGAATGTACGTGGGGGACGGCTCTCCCCGATCCCACAATGCGCGAATCGTAAGTGGGGGTTCCAGCTGTCGGCGGACGATTACAATTTCGTTCTGAACATCATCAACAGCGCGACGAGCATCCAGAACGGACGTCGGCTGTTCTGCATCCGGCAGCACTTCGGCCTGCTGCAGTTTCTCCACCAGGATGCGTTGTGGCTGAGTTCGGTTGTTGTCTGCGATTCTCAGCGCTCGCAGCGTCTCGGCGCGATCGGCGGCGGACTGATTCGGATAATGCTGACGGAGAGTCTCGGTGCGCAGCGCCGTCAGGGCTTTCTGCGCATCCGCTTC
>JBDONA010001026.1:0-29208 GCA_039831575.1 Fuerstiella sp.
ATTGTCGAACACGGGCAAAAGCCTGAATGACACGAATGTCCTGGCACCGTGCCAACTGATGCTCGGAAGAAAACACGGCTCCCGCTGGTGGTCTGTCCATGTTGAGTTTACTAGTAGCGCAAGTCGCCAGGAGTTTCGGCAAACGAGGGGAAACGCCGAAAGTCCTGGCGACTTCCGCTACCGTCAGCATTAGTAAACTTAATGTGGATGCAGCACTAGTGGCTGGTTTGAATCATTTACAGCATATTTTCGTAAGTACAAGCAGTTCACAGGAATAAAAATGGCCAAAGCATGGGGTGGACGATTTCAGCAGGACACAGATCCACGCGTGGAAGCGTTCACGGAATCAATCAGCTTCGACAGCCGACTTTTCGAAGTCGATGTCCGGGGTTCGAAAGCGCATGCCACAATGCTGGCCAGCGCCGGTTTGATCACAGACGTCGAACGTGATCAGATCTGCAGCACCTTGGAGGAAATCCGCACGGAGATCGAAACCGGCGACTTCGCATTCACGGCGGAACTCGAAGACATTCACATGCACATTGAAAGTGCGCTGATCGAACGCATCGGTGATGTCGGACGAAAACTGCACACGGGACGCAGCCGCAACGATCAGGTATCGACCGACCTGAAGCTGTTCGTACGCGATGCGATTGATTTGCTGGACACGCTGCTGCTGGACTGCCAGAGATCGTTCCTGGATCGCTGCGAACAGGATGCGGGCGTCATTCTTCCCGGTTACACGCACATGCAACGTGCTCAACCGGTTCAGGCCGCTCACTACTGGCTGGCCTACTGCGAAAAATTCAAACGCGATCGGGAGCGTCTGGCGGACTGCCGCAAACGAGTCAACATTTCACCGTTGGGTGCCGCCGCCCTGGCGGGATCTTCGTTGCCCATTGATCGAGACCTGACAGCCGAATTACTGGGTTTTGAGGCGGTCGCCGCCAACAGCCTGGACGTCAGCAGTGATCGGGATTTCCTGGCGGAATTCGTTTTCTGTCTGTCGTTGATTGCGGCTCATCTGAGCACATGGTGCGAAGAATGGATCATTTGGTTCAGCACTGAATTTGGCTTCATCAAACTGCCGGATGCTTACACCACCGGCTCGTCGATCATGCCGCAAAAGCGAAATCCGGACGTGCTGGAACTGATTCGCGGCAAGACAGCTCGAGTGATGGCGGCGGTTCCCCAGATCCTGATTCTGATCAAGAGCCTGCCCATGGCGTACAACCGAGACCTGCAGGAAGACAAACTGGCGATGTTCGATGCCTTCGACACGGTCACCGCATGCCTGGAACTCACGCCATCCATCGTGGCCGGTGCACAGCTTCAGCGAGAGCATATCGCGTCTCGTCTGGAGGACGGTTTCCTGGATGCCACGGCGTTGATGGAGTACCTGATCAAGAAGGGCGTTCCGATGCGGACCGGACACAGCACAGTCGGCCAGTTGGTCGCGCAGTGCGAAGACGCGGGCTGTCGGCTGAAGGATCTGTCGGTGGAAGATTTACAGCAGGCCTGCGACCTGATTGAAGCCGATGTCTATGAGGTTCTTGGCACCGAAAATGCCATGCGAGCGTTACAAAGTTTCGGCTCCGGTGGAGCAGAACGCGTCGCCGAAAGAGTGGCTGACTGGAAGACAAACATCGGATAGCGATACGTGTTGCCGCCGCACGACAGCACGAACTTCAGTTTCCAAAACCCATTACGGTAAGCCAGCGACGGCCTTTGGAACCTCGTTTTTGCGAGGCGTCAAGCCTTCCTTCAAGCAATCCGTCGTCGCTGATTGTCATGCCCATTCCGCGAGCACTGGCTTCCAGTTTTTCCCGAGTGTCTTCCAGAGTGGACAACTGCCGCGATATGCGGGCGCGCTCAAGGCAGAGATCCAATTGCCCAACACGCTCCTGCTGATGGAGTGTCTCAAGACTTCGCTCGACCTTGTCTGCCAGCTCTTCCGGCAGTCCATCTTTGATATCCTTAAGTTGCTCAGGCGACAGCGTCTGCTCTGAGCGAACCTTTCGCAGCAGGCGCTGGACGAGCGTCGACATCAGGGACTCTCGGTCAATGATCGCGGGACGCAGCTCCGCATCGGACAGGCCGTCGATGTCCAATAACTCGGGAATCTCGAACGGTTCGTCTGGTGCTGACACTTCGACAGGCTCAGTATTTTCGTCCGGCTGGGATAAGTTTGATGTTTCGCTGCTTTCATGGTCGTTGCTGCGACCTGCGTTGTCGTCGGTGCAGCCACTACTTTCCTCGGTCAGGAACGCACTCTTGATATCGTCCCACGCACTCATCGATGTGACATTGGGTTCATTCGTTTCGATTGGTTCATTTGGTTCGACGGCGTCACCGTTCGCCTCGGGCTGTGTGTATTCATGATTGCCTGAGGGCGACGCCGATGGATCCTCATCAGGTGCTCTGGCGGCAAATTCTGCAAACGATCGCGTAAAGCAATCCTGGAGTCCACTCAATGCCAATGCGATCCCGGCGATGGCCTGATTCTGCTGAATCACAGCATCGTTCAACTGCAGCGCCAGGGTATTTGTCCCACTGGAGATCTCAGGCTGTAGCTGTGCCAGAATTGCCGAATCAGCGCCACCGGGCTGGTGGCCATCCTGTGCTGCCGCCAGCTGCTCCACTCGTGAGTCCATCTCATCCAGCCGATTGAGAATTCCGTCAGCGACGGAGGGGTGATCTGCGAATGTTGAATCGACGCTCGGCACGGACTGGCCTGACGTATATGACCGCTCAGATTGGCGTTCCGGCACAGGGCGGCCATCACCTTCAAGATCGTTGGCTGCTTGATTCGTGGTTGTCATGGTACGGTTTCGGGGACGATGGCACTTATATGCTGTCGTCGCATGTCAGACTTGATTTGTCGTCGATTCAATAAGCTGGCAGCCTTTAACTGCACCTCAGTGATATATTGTCTGACGTTTTCTTAGTAGGCAGTAATCCCTGGGGCGATTAGCATTATCCGAATCCTAGTTCAGTATTTGCGGCGAATTCGTTCTGTAGCTCTGGCGCCAGGGTATTCTGGTGTGCCCCCATTCCTTTTCTGCGGATTGAAGCGACTTTGCGATGCCGCAAATCAGTGGACGAGGGAAACGGTCGAGTCCGATACTTGCCACAATAAGTGAGATGTCGACGTGAAGAAACTGATCCTGATCTCACCTGGCCTGCCCGCTGGCCGTGTCGAACTCCTGCCATCTCGCCTGCCCATTGTGCTCGGACGCAGCCACCGCTCTGACCTGACGATCGATGACGATTTGCTCAGCCGGCGTCACTCCGAGATCCTGATCAACGGCCGTGACCAATTCGAAATTCGCGACCTGGATTCAACCAATCTGACAATCGTTAACGGTCATGACGTCACCTCGCACGTGCTGCGCTGCGGAGATCGGATCCTGCTGGGCGATACGGAGATCAAGGTCGAAGTCGAAACACCGAACGATGATCTGAATGAAAAAACCACCCGTGATCTGACAATGCTGCCGAGAGACGCCAATCGATCAGACGACGATCAATCAGCAGAAGAATAAACGGTGGATTTCGAAGCCAGACACCGCGACGATCAGCGTGTTTCTGTCCCGGTAAATACCGTTCGACGCTGAACCTGTGCCGCCGGGATTTCCAATCGCGATGTAGACCGGTGTTAGCGGACTCACGACCTTGCGTCCGCATCTCAGTCTGTCGACGAAATACGCGCAGAAACGGCAGGACGACCGATCACGCGGTGACGGCTGCGAAAACCAACGTCACAAGGCAAAAACCATGCGATTCAGACCAATCAGCGGCATCGGTCTTTCATAATCTTCTGGCACTTCCCCGGCTACCATCTGTAATGTATTTCAGTCCCCAACGCTGAACCTTGATATCCCCCTGCAAGGTCGCCTTCAGAGTCATTGGAAACATACATGCCACCAGTCCGCTTTCGGAGACTCAGTCGCAGTCTGAAGTTCAGCAGTCATTGGACGACTGTTCCCGCCTGCACTCCCCGAAAAACACACAGTTCACAGAGTCACACAACAGCGATTCAGCAGGCAGTCAGAGACTTGTTCCGTGCCCCGATCCGACGGTCCGTACGCCACCCGTCCTTCGCCGGACCGTGCACGGTCGATTCTGTGAGGGTTCAGCCAGCAATAGAACTGATGGAGGATCGCCTGCTGCTGACCGCCGTACAATCGTTCTTACCTGTCGATGGTGCCGATAATGTCGCCGTTGACACACACCTGGTGCTGACGTTCGACGGCAACGTTCAATTGGGCACAGGCAATTTTGTCATCGTCCGCGGAGCCGATAATTCCATCTTTGCCAGGTTCCCGGTTACGTCTTCCGCCGTAACAGCTTCGGGCCAACAGGTTCTGCTGGACCTGCCGGGGGACCTGGTGAATTCGACCGAATACTATGTCCAGATCGATCCGGAAGGCGTGATTGATATGTTCGGTAATTCTGTCTCCGGCATCAATGGTCCGTTTTCATGGCGGTTCACAACGATGGCAGACATCTCGGTTGTTCCGTTCTGGAACGGTGACGCCACGTTCCCGACGCCCGAATCCAGCACCCATAACCTGCTCGGTGGCCCCACGGTGTCATCGAACAATGTTACTGTCATACATGAGACAGATACGATCCGTGGCGGCACGGGTGCGATGCGTTCGATTGTTTTGATTGCCGAGTCCGAATTTGGATTTTTCGGTTCGGCTCTGGCTGGTTTCGGTCCCGTGAACGGCAATGTGTACGTCGATACTCGCGACATCTCGCAGTTTGAAAGGCTTGACTTCCAGATCAGGAATGAAACAGGAGCCACCTTCACACTTCACGTGGAATTGAAGGACTACCGCGACCTTATCGGAAATGGCGACGATCATCGCGCATCAGCTTCGTTTGAAATCGACACGAACAATCACTGGAAGAGTCTGAGCGTCCCCCTGGATCTGTCGAATCCCGTCTGGGACGTCACCGGAACCCCGGACCTTTCACGAGCACGGCAGATTCTGTTTGTGATTGAAGCCACTGGCGAATCGCCCGTTGGTGGTTCTATCCTGCTGGATGAGGTCAACTTTGTAGAACCCGGAGGTCCCGTATCGCTGAACTCAGTCACCGACCAGGCGTTGCTGGAACGGTTGACCGAACGAACATTTCGTGGCCTGTGGGGCAGTCGTGATCGTTCGTCCGGACTGGTTCCGGCGGTCAGTACGTTTGCAGATCAATTAGGGCTGAACACAACGGCCATGCTGGTCCGAACTCTGCCTGGTGCGGTCAGCCGTGGCTGGATATCACAGTCGGACGCAGAGAGCTACGTCACTCGATTGGTGGCAACGCTTAACAGCGTGATGGACGATTCGCAGTATCTGCCGCCGCGAACACTTGATCGAATCACTCTGGAACCCACTGGACTGCGTGAAGAATCAGTCGTTGACGCAGCGTTCATGTTTCTGGGATTGACGACATTTCGGGCGATGCCGGGAGTTGATTCCACGCTCGCCGGAAATGTCGACAGCTTGCTGGATCGCTTTGAATTCCGCCCCTTCAGTTCGAACCAGGGCTGGCTATCTGCATTTCGCTACAACGCGGGCGCACGTCCCGGCCAGCTTACTCAGAGCGTCTACGACGGCTATTCCGGAGAAGTCTACGTCATTTCGCTGGCAGCGCATCTGGCGAACACCGGCCATGTGGATATCAAGACGCAGTTTCATTCCGCCGACCGAGTGCTGGCAGATCTGGGCAACAACAACGCTCAGTATCTTGTCCATCCGTCGACGAATTTCCGCTCACCTTTTTTGCAATGGCTGTTCCCGATCTTCGTCGATGTCCAGAATCGAGGGGACACCACTTATCCGGATCCCGAGCTCGCCATCAATCCGCACCTGAATGCCGTTCGGTACCAGCTGGATGTCATTGAAACGCTGACAAACCGTGGCTTGCCGCTGCAGCCGGATGCGGCGGACGACGGCACGGGAAACCGGTACATTACTCCCAGCGCTTTCGAGAATTTTGGAGCACCATCGCTAACGATGCCGTGGTCTTCCGGATTCGTCCTTGCCGCAGATCCGGGTGCCGCCACAGACACGTTGAAAAGCTTTCTGCAGCAGAATCTTGTGGGGCCATTCGGCCCGGTCGATTCCGCGCAATATGACAGCCCGACCGGTGAGCTCACACTGTTCAATGGCCGATACGATCTCTGGAACACCGCACTGTGGATGAGCGCCGCCGTCGAGTACCTCTACGACGACAACAGCCTGCTGACCACGCAGCCGGAAGTGGTTGCCGCTTTGGATATGGTTTTTCAGGCCTCAACGAACACACTGCCCGGTGATGTCGATGGTGACCTGGATTTCGACGCCAACGACGCATTTCTGATGCATCTGGTTCAATTGTCCGCGACAGATTTACAGATTGACCAGTCCACGGGCAGCAGCACACTCTCCGCGGCACAGATCCGTACAAATATCATCCAGCTGGGGTCAGTTGCCGACGTCGACGGTGACGGAGATTTCGATGCAAATGATTCGTTCCTGATTCGTTCCTGATTCAACTCGTGAAACTCGCGGGAACGGACGTGCAGATCGATCCGTCCAAGGGCAGCAGCTCACTCTCCGCAGCACAGATCAGGGCGAACATCGTCAGCCTTGGGGACTCGCCAGCCACAAACACAGTCACCGCACAGAGTTTCCAGGTTGTGCAGTCTGTCGTGGCCGACACGCCACCGAATAATGGGACAGCCGGGACTCAGGGCCTCGCAAACCCTGCTCACACTTCCAGACGCCAGCTCTTCGCAAACGATGAACCTGAAGACGACGACTTGCAGATGTTGCAAACGAATGACATCATGCCAGCCGCTGACACTGCATCTGTCTGGGAGCATTTCCGGCACTGGGTCGACGCGATCTGAAGGAAATCCATTGTCCGACAGTCGTTGATCGCTGCGACGCACAGTATCGTTCTCCATCCGGCATCAGTGGATACCGCCAGCTGGAGTAATGATCGCTTCGGCTTGCCCCTCGGACCCTCACCCTAAGGCAGATCACCAACGATGAAATACGTCTTCCTCGCTTTCGGTTGCATCGCCGTCATGGCCCCGGCAAACGTCTCCGCCGCCGACGACTGGCCCATGTGGCGGCACAACGCAGGACGAACCGGTGTGACGACGACGGAACTTTCTCCGTCGCTGCAATTGAGCTGGGTGCGGCACTTGCCGGTGATCACTCCGGCCTACCACAGCAGTCGATTGCAGTTTGACGCCGGCTACGAACCGATCGTCGCGGGTGGCCAGATGCTTGTCGCTTCGTCCCGCACAGATGGGGTGACTGCCTACGAGACAGCCACCGGCAAAGAAACGTGGACCTTTCGTACAAACGGACCAATCCGCTGTGCACCGGCGGTTTGGCAGGATTCCGTTTGTTTCGGGTCGGACGACGGGCACCTGTATTGCGTCGAACTACAAACCGGAAACCTGCGCTGGAAGCATCGCGCGGTTCCCAGCGAACGACGGTTACTGGGAAATTTACGTCTGATTTCTGTGTGGCCGGTCCGCGGAGGGCCCGTCGTCGCGGATGGGCAGGTGTACTTTGCGGCAGGCGTATGGCCGTTTGAAGGCGTCTTCGTGTACGCGCTGGATATCGAAACAGGGAAAGTGATCTGGCGCAACGATGGACTGGGCTATATGTTCGGTCAGCAGCCGCACAATACTCAGGCCATCGGCGGACTGGCGCCGCAGGGATATCTTGTCGTGAACGGTGATCAACTGGTCGTCCCCTGCTCGACAGCGTATCCGGCCGTGCTGAACAGACTCACGGGAGAGTTAGTCGAATTCGAACTCCCTGGTGCAGGACGGTTTCCCGGCGGCTGGTTTGCAGCGATCGATGAAACGTCAGCGCTGGCGATTCGGCGGGGAAAGATCACGTTTGACGACGTCGTCAATCGGGAGTTGCACGAAGACAAAGTCAACACGGGAGATGGCGTTTCCGGGATCAGCCGTACGATTCGCGTTGGTAAACGATCGTTTCAGTTCGACGATGGATTCGATGATGTGGACGGCACTATTCATTCCATGATCTCGGCGGACGATCGACTGTTCGTATCGACACGCGAAGGCCGTGTCTATTGTTTTGCACAGGCTGAAGCAGCAGGAACGGCGGCGGCAACGCATTGGCGGCAAGCGGTCATCAATCTGACGACCAATAAACAATCAACCGCCCGGGCCAAACAGTTGGTGGTCGAATCTGCCGGACCACACGGATACGCCTTTGTGGTCGGTTTACGAGACGGATCTCTGGTCAAAGCACTGCTGCAACAATCGAACTATCACGTCGTGGCAATTGACGACGATCACGCCCGTGTCGAAAAGCTTCGTCGAGAACTGGATCACGCCGGTGTCTACGGCACACGAGCCGCAGTGATCGAAAGCGATCCTGGACAGATTGCACTGCCACCGTATATCGCGACCATCCTGACGACGGAGGCGCCTGACCAGGTTGCCGATTCCTGGCCCGGGCTGTTGCAGACACTGCGGCCGTTCGGCGGAGTCGCAGCACTTCTTAACGCAACAGGGCAGGGCACTGCCAACGTCGACACACTGCAATCATTGAAACCCGGCAACTTTGAATTGTCGGGGCTTGAAGGGCAGACTCTGATCCGGCGAGTCGGCGCACTTCCGGGGACGACCGAATACAACGGCAACTGGAAATCCAGCCCGGACGAACTGGTCCGTTTTCCACTCGGAGTCCTGTGGTTCGACGACACTCTGGCACATTTCAAGAGATCACCGCAGCCGCTGTTTACCAACGGCGTCATGATTTCTCGACCGAAAGACTGGCATGCGTCACGGATCAATAAAGATTACTCAATCGATTATCCGCTGCTGCCGCCAGTGTTGTCGGACATTTATACCGGACGTGTGCTGGACAGTTCAGAGCAGGCGGACCTGCGTGCGAGTCTGGCAAAAACCGATCCGAAGAAGCCGGAGCCAAGTCAATATCGCCCGCCTCATCAGAAAAACGTATGGCAACCGGAGCAGCCTGTTGCAGGCGAACGCGTCAATCCGCTGACGGGTGCCCTGGAACCACGAGCCTTCCCCAAAACCTACGGATGCGACGGTGGCGTGGATTATGGATCGTTCTACACGCTGCGAGCGGGCACTCCGGCCTTCTACGACAAGACAGCAGAGAGCGGCACTGTCTTCCTGAGTGGTCCCCGCAGTGGATGCACGAACAGCGTCATTCCGGCGGGTGGATTGCTGAACGTCCCGTATTTCTACGAAGGCTGCACGTGCAGTTATCCACTGCCAACAGCAATGTCGCTCGTAGCAATGCCGGAAAACCACGAACAATGGTCGGCTTGGGGAGACAGCGAACCGGGACCGGGGTCAATCCAGCGCATTGGGCTGAACTTCGGAGCTCCCGGCGATCGGATCACGCGTGACGGGACACTGTGGCTGGACTACCCGTCCGTCGGCGGCCCGTCGCCAAAGATTACCGTCGACACGTCGCCCGATAAACCTACGTTCGGTTATCGTCATAGTGTCTGGATGCAGGCTGGCGGAGAATGGCCGTGGGTCGCGGCGTCAGTGGTCGAAGGCCTTGAACAGCTGACACTGCACAATCTGAAACCCGGCAGGTACACCGTGCGTCTGTTCTTCGCGGAACCAGACAACCTGAAATCGCATGACCGCGTGCAGACCGTTTCCCTGCAGGGCAAGGTTGTGCTGCGTGACTTTGACGTGCTTTCCCAGGCGGGCCGTCCAATGCACGGCATCGTCCGTCAGATTAAAGACGTCGAAGTGGAAGACGTGCTGATTTTAAATCTGTTGGCGACCAAAGGACAATCGCTCATCAGCGGACTTGAAGTCATCCGACAACCTTGACGCGACAGCCCTGGGGGAGAGAGGAGAGTCTGAGGGCGAAGAAGAAATGCGATTCTCCTACTCGTCTTCTCCTACTCGGATTCCGGGCGAAGCACACAAAAAAACAAATCAAGGACGAGAAGACGAGACACACCGATTGTTTCGGCACTGGGTATGTCCATGGCCCGGCACGCTGAAAGATTCCGATCGGTCGTCGATCCCGGCCCAAATGCAGGCCGGGACCTGATGCCGACCAAATCAACACGAGATCAATATATCGATACCGTCGATGAACAGAGTGTCCAACAGGTCGAACTTGATGAGGTCGACTTCGCCGTCGACGGCATCAATCGTGTCCGCCCCGGCACCACCTTCCATGTAATCGCGTCCTGAACCGCCGGTCAGAAAATCGTCGCCGTCGTTGCCCAGCAGACGGTCATTCCCGGAACCGCCATCCAGCGTGTCGTTGCCGCGGCCACCAACCAGAACGTCATCTCCGGCACCGCCGATCAGCACGTCATCACCCGGACCACCGAACAGCGTGTCGTTGCCGCGACCGCCGTAGACCCGATCATTGCCGTGACCGGCGTAGACAAGATCGTTGCCGGCACCGGCATCAATCGCATCATCACCCCGACCAATATGGCTGACTCGCTGCAGGTAGGCCCGAATACTCAGATCAGTCTGCCATGGCAGCACTTGCGGAACTGTGTTCGGCCCGTCTCCCAGAATGAGGTCATCACCACGACCGCCGGACAAGCGGTCGTCGCCACTTCCACCTACGATAATGTCGTTCCCCGCTCGGCCCAGAACGCGATCATTCCCCGCACCGGCAAACACGATGTCATGCCCAACCGCTGGTGGAACGGGCACGGCTATGGCAACTTCAGAATTCGGCGTGTCAATCTGAGCACGTACAAGCTGGGCGGCCACGTCGTCAAGTTCGTTGGCGGGGTCAATGAGCGTGGGATCGACCGGCTGAGGGGACGGCGATCTGCGCAACACCGGGTCGGCCACGATGCCGTCGTTTCCTCCGCCACCGAAAATGATGTCGCTGCCACGACCGCCGTGAATGCGATCGTGGCCAGTGCCACGAGCTCCAAAGTCACGCGCGTAGACAAGGGGATCAACATAGCCGGCAGGGTAATGATTCGTTCCGTCGCCAAAGATCCAGTCATCTCCCAGTCCGCCCGACAGTCGATCATCCCCACTTCCGCCAATCAGGTAGTCGTTACCGCGACCACCCAGAATGCTGTCGTTTCCAGCACCGCCAAACAGGACATCGATTCCCTGGCCGCCGTGAACAAAGTCATTTCCCATGCCCGCTTCGATCCAGTCGCCGCCCCGACCGCCCAGCAAATAGTCGTTGCCGCGACCACCGTAAAGCCTGTCATTCCCCCGGCCAGCCAGCACAATATCGTGGCCGCTGCCCGCGTCGATCTTATCGTCGCCGTGGTTGACATTGCTGAAACGCAGCACAAACGGAATCAGGTTTTCAGGCGACGGCAGTACGGACGGCAGGGAGTTCGCGCCATCACCGAAGACCCAGTCGTTGCCACTGCCGGTGCTGAGTGAATCGTCGCCCGCACCACCCACCACGATGTCGTTTCCGTCCGCCGAGTTAATCGTGTCATCGCCCGCGCCACCGAAGACCAGGTCGTTGCCGTGCCCGCTGTAAATCTGATCGTCACCATCACCACCTTCAATGTAGTCGTGGCCGAAGCTCAGATCCCCCAAATCAATCAGATAATCAGCAGCGGACATCCCGTCGACTGCAGGAGGCTGCGGCCAGAAATTCGGACCGTCTCCCAGCACAATATCGGCGCCCTTGCCGCCACGAATTGTGTCGTCACCGTCCCCACCTGCAATCCCATCGACTCCCATGCCGCCGTGGATTTCATCGTTGCCGCGGCCGCCCAGCAAAATGTCGTTGCCGCGACCGCCCCCGATTTTGTCGTCGTGACGACCGGTCACAATCAGGTCGTGACCTGCATCTCCGGAAACTCGGGCGGGACCTCCCAGCACATACGCAACGTCATTGCCGTGACCCAGGGTGACGGATGTCGGGTGTTCCACGGATGGTGCTACGCCAAGGAAATCATTGCCACACTTTGCGTCGATTTCTATCCGAGTGACCACCGAATCTGAAACTGCGTAGATCACATCGTTGACGTGCACAGTGAGCAGATCGTTTGCATCAACATACGCGATAATCACATCATCGCCGTGAGTACCACCGACCGTTACCACACCGTTGCCGTCTACCGAAAACGTCGGCGATGGTGCATATTCACAAACTACGTCGGAAGCTTCCATCGAAGCCGAATCCACCGCCAATCCGGCCGCTGCAAGTAATGTGCGTTGCTCAAGCGATTCCAACCGCTGAGTCCTGTTGCGGACCTTCCGGCGACGGCGTGAACCGCGAACGGGATTGATCGTGGTGAGTGACGGGAATCTCTGATTCTGGCGACGTGACATGGGCTGATCTTTCTCTGTGACAGGGGGAAAACGGTGCCTGTGGATCCGATCAGAAACGTGCGTTTGGGTCAGATTCACGGGCAGTGGAACGGTTTTGGCCTAAGCAGTGCTGATGCCAGTCAATCAGCGCCACTTCAGGAATTGCTACAACATGTTCACACAATTCAACTTACGAACGTAAGAACCCTACCGTCAGCACCACTGTTCTGTTTCAGAGCGCCCTGTGTCAGGACGATTCATTGATTGGCGCGCACTGAAAGAGTACGCTCGAGGGGCGTGGTTTCCGGGCGTTGACGTGAGCGGATGGAAAGGGACAGCACAATGAAATATGGCCTGATCCTGTTGAACGGACCGACGCCTGGGGCGGGCCTGTCCATCGCTCCGGAGCAGGACGAGGTGACTCTCGGACGCGACGTCGCGCGGGACCTTCCCGTCGACGATGATCACTGCTCGCGACTGCATTCGCGGATCTGGTTTGATTCACAGCGGTGGCAAATCGAGGACTGTGGCAGCAGCAATGGGACGTTCGTAAACTCACGTCGCATCGAACGCGCAATGTTACGCCCCGGTGATGTGATTCGAATCGGTGAAACACTGATCGTGTTTGCTCGCGAACACGACGCTCACGAGCCCCATTGGCAGGCCAGGCGTCTTGCCAGAAGCACATTCATGATGCGCGTCTCAGAACCGTCAAAGCAGCCGGCCCTCACAGAAAAACTGCTGGCCGCAGACGACGGTCTGGCGCGATCGGTCGCCGTCCTGTGTCAACTGGCTCAGGATCTGCAGCAACAGGACAATCGCGACGCCATCATCCGCCTGGTCAGTGATTCCATCATGGAAGCCACCCAGGCTGATACGGTCACGATTTGGCTGGCCGGTTCTGACGGGCGTCTGAACGCGGTCGGTGGGCGAAACATGAGCTGCGAATTGAACGACGCACCAGTGTTCGCCAGTCTGGCACTGGAGAACAACGAAGCCATGTTGGTACAGAATGGCGCCATCCATCCGACGCGGGCCAACGGAAATGACACGCATTCGCCATGCACCGCTGATATGGTCATCAGCGTGCCGGTACCCGGTCGAACCGAACGATATGGTGCAATCGAATGCGGACGTGACTCCTCACACGGGCCACTCACCAAAGACGATTTGGACGTGGTGATTGCGATTGCTCACCAGACGGGCCAGGCGCTGGAGAACTTTGATCACCGGGAACGCCTGCAGATGGCCAATCAGCAGCTGCGGGCGGCTGTTCACGGGCAGCATCGGATCATAGGCGACAGCCCTGCCATTCGTCATCTCTTCGACACGATCTCGCGAGTGGGCCCCGTAGACAGCACTATTCTGATCAACGGCGACAGTGGTACCGGCAAGGAATTGGTGGCGCGCATGATTCATGAAGCCAATCCCAGACACGCCGGCCCGTATGTTCCGATCAACTGCGCAGCGTTCAGCGAGACCCTGTTGGAAAGCGAACTGTTCGGTCACGAAAAAGGAGCATTCACCGGCGCGGATCAGCGCCGCACGGGACAGTTTGAACGTGCCCACACGGGAACGTTGTTTCTTGATGAAATCGCGGAAATGAGCGCTGCCTGTCAGGCGCGGCTGCTGAGAATTCTGGAAAAGCATCCGTTTGAACGTGTGGGTGGCAGCGAATCCATTCAGGTGGACGTACGTGTCATCGCCGCCACGCATCGCAACCTGCCCGAACTGGTTTCCAGCGGGCGTTTTCGCGAAGACCTGTATTTTCGCCTGCGTGTCATCGAAGTCCGGATTCCGCTATTGCGCGAGCGGGGTGACGATGTGCTGATGCTGGCGGAACACTTTCTGCATCACTTTTACAAACAGATCGGCCGGGGACCTCGCGTCTTCTCCGCCGCAGCGATTCAGGCGATGCATTCGTATGCATGGCCGGGCAATGTCCGCGAACTGAAAAATGCGGTGGAACGAGCTGTCGTACTGTCGCGGAGTGATGAAGTGCAGGTTACGGATCTGGCGCTGACCGCCGGCAATCCGGCGATTTCGTCGGAAGGGACATTGGTTCCACTGGCGGTTGCCGAACGGCAACACATCATGTCGGTGCTGGAACGAGTCGGCGGGAATAAGACCCAGGCCTGCAGAATCCTGGAAATCGGTCGAGGCACGTTGTACAAGAAACTGGAGGAATACACGGCCGCGGCAGGATCAGAGACGGATCCGCGGTTGTGACGGATTCTGCCGAGCGGAACGGTTCTTCTCCAGTTCCGCGTCGTACACCTTCACAAGCTGCATCAGCTGGTCCTTCTGTTCATCCGGTGCAAGGCTGTGTGCCTGCTTAAGCCACTTTCCGGCGTTTGCAAAGTCGCCAGCCTCTGCATGACTGGCGGCCAGTGTGCTGAGGTGTGACCAGTCCTGATGGTCGGTCAGCTCACATGCCTTTTGAGCGTGAATGATCGCTCGATCGGGATCGTGGAATTTCGGATCTTCCGACGTTGCCAACAGCCATGCATAGTTATCGTACGCACGCGCAAAGGCGGGGTTGAGCTGCAGCGTTTTCTCGTAATCCCGCTGCGCTTTGTCCAGTTGTCCCAGTTGGACATGCGCGGCCCCGCGATTGTTGTACGCGCGAAACAGGTCCGGTTGAATTGCGATGGTCCTGCCCCAGCTTGCAATGGCTTCTTCAAACCGGCCCTGACCAAACAGCATATTGCCGTAGTTGTACCACGCTGCCGAATGATCGGCATCACATTCCACTGCGTTTCTGTAATCAGCGATAGCCGCGTCCACATTCCCCTGCCCGGCATGGCAGTTGCCACGGGAGTACCAGAAATCAGGATTCTCAGGATCAATGCTGATGGCTTTGTCCAGGTCTTCGACGGCCAATCCAGGACGGTTTAGTTGGTGTTGCGCCAGACCACGACGGTAGTACAGCTGCGATTGCGCGGGATCCAGCAACAATGCTCTGGAAAGGTCATCGACGGCTTCCGTCCAATGTGCCATGCGGTGGTGAATCGTTCCCCGACGTCCCCACGCGTGCACGTCATCCGGGCGATTTTCCAGCAGTGCCGACAGGTCAGTCAATGCCGATTCAAATGCACCACCGGCTTCTCTGAGACGCGCCCGTTCGGCCAGTGCTTCGTTGTGCGCCGCATCGCGTTCAAGAAGCAAGTCCAGATCTCGAAGGGCGAGCACATCCAAACCAAGGTTCAAACGACTTCGACAGCGGTGCCAGAGTACGTCGTCGTCTGAGTTGTCGGCCTCCAGAACGACATCGTAGTCCCGCAGGGCTTCCTGAAAGTGACTTCGGGCGAAGTACGAGTCTGCTCTGATGATGAGTGACTCGCGGTGCTGCGGATTGTCGTTAAGCACAACGCTGGCGTCTGCCACGGCTGCATCCAGATCGCCCATACGACGAAACGTGGCTGCACGTGCCATTCGTGCGTCAACGTTTGTTGGCTGCAGCTGCAGAACTCGGGTGAAATCACGTACAGCAGCGTTACGATCACCGCTGTCGACGTATGCATTGCCGCGTAGCTGAATCAAGTCCGGCTGTTCGCCGCGAAGCCGTAACGCCTGGTCAAGATCCTCAATGGCTTCACGGAAGTCTCCCAGATTCGTGTGAATCCTCGCACGCAGCACGGTCGCCGCAAAGTTGTCCGCTTGTTTCGCCAGAACGTAGTTCAGATCTCGCAGCGCCGCGTCCGATTCGCCCGTCTGCTCAAGTACGCGGGCTCGCATGAACACCAATTCGGTGCTGGCGTGACCACTTTCCACGACCGGAGACAGGACTCGGGCAGCTTCGCCGGGTTGATCAAGTTGGGTGTACAGGTGCGCCAGTCGTTCGGCAATTCGATGGCTGTCCGGCTTGTACTGCAGCAGGCTGTTCAGATCTGAGACAGCAGCATTGGTCTCACCGAGGGTCAGGAACGCGTCCGCACGTGCTTCCATCGCCTCCACGTTTGTATTGTCGATCAGGCCAATCTGCGTCCAGTCGGCAATCGCCAGTGTCCATTGAAACTGTTTCTGTAACGCCAATGCCCGCTGCTTCAGCAACACGACATCGTTGGGACTTTGTCGCAGTAATTCTGACAGATCCGTTGTCGCCTCAGACCATTGACGGGCCATCAGCCGCAGCTTTGCTCGTTCCTGAACTGAGTAATGCTGATCCGCACCGAGCGAAATCAGCCGGGTATAGGCAGTGACCGCAGCTTCAACCTGATTGATGTCCCGCAGCAGGTCCGCCGTAAATCGCAGAACCTGAACATTGTCCGGGCTGTCCCGAAGCAGTGCTTCAGCCGCGGCCAGAGCAGCCTGCGGCCGATTGTGTTCCGCCAGCACGATCGCGTATCGCAGCCGTGCGTCCGTGTGTTCCGGTTTTTCCGTCAGAAACAATTCAAGTGCCGCAAGACACGCCGGACGATCATTATTACGGTGAGCTTCCAGAGCTCGCTGGTACAGCAGGTCGCAGTCCAACACCGGGTCCGGAATACTAAAAGTGGCCGTGCCGGAATCGGTCGGCGGCTCACTGACCGGAGGCAATATGCTTCCGACCACTAATCCTTTCCGTGGCGTCGTGGTTTCAGCTTCGATGTGGCGATGTGCAAAAGGATCGGGCTCAGCCGCTTCACGAGAGTCCCGCACATCATGTGCAGTGTTTCCTGATTCAGCCTCGTTCGCCACCACCGCGAATGGATTGTCTGCATCGTCGGCAGTTGAGAGCAGCAGTTCGGTCGTCGGCAATAACATAGGCACCGCTAGATCTGCTGCGGAAAGTTGCTGGCCATTCGCAGGTGTCTGTACCGGCTGCTGCGAATCCTGCAGCAGGGCAACATGCTGGTCGCTCGCCTGCTGCTCACCATCAGCTTCCATCGGGAATAACGCAAACGATTTCGTCTCGCCGACATCGGTCCGATCGGCCTCCGGAATGAGCGATGCCGCCTCAGAAGTCGACGCTGTCAGTGCCAAATCTTCAGTCGGGGACAGTTTGAACTGGCGTGGTAGCGGAGATGTCTGCGTATCGCCGGATTCCGGTTCCGGGTCGAGATCAACCTTCGATTCGCCGATCGGGAACAGACGAAAACCCTGCGATGATGCCAACTGCGGCTCTTCTCCAATCTCCGGAACACTCACGTTAGATGCTTTCGTCGCTGCATCTGTTTTGGCCAACACGTTAACCTTGGCCGGTATCGTTGCGATCAAACGTGAATTGTCGACTTCTTGTTGTGTCAGCAGGAGTGCGTCACGAATCTTAAGGTTGTCCGGATCCAGTTCCGCGGCCTTACTGAGATCATGTACTGCCTCATCCTGATGGCCAAGGCTGTTCAGAATCCGTCCACGGTGATACCAGGACAAACCATCTTTCTGAAGCAGGCGGCAGGCTACGGTGAGGTCAGCAAGTGATCGTTCCGGAGCACCATTTGCTTCATGCGCGAGACCTCGATGCAACCAGATTTGTCCATTTCGGCGGTCCAGACATAAGGCAGCGCTAAGCGTCTCGACAGCGAGCGCCGGGCTGTCCTGCGTCTGCAGAATTCCACAGTGAAGATGAGCCTGAACATGGTTCGCATCAAGCCGGGCTGTCGTGGCAAAATCCGCCAGAGCCTCCGCGTGGCGCCCCAGGTGTTCGCGGACACAGGCGCGGTCAAAATGAGCATCGGCGGCCTGCGGGTTAAGTCGAATGGCCCGCGACAAGGCGTCCAGAGCGTCGTCGTGGCGGTCCGCCGTGCGGTACATCGTTCCCAGTGCCCACCAGGCGCGGTCCCAATCCGGTTTTTTTCGGGTTGCGAGTTGCAGGTCAGCAATGGCTGAGTCCAGATCTTCCAGCACGGCATACGACGTGCCACGCAGATAATACGCCTCCGCGAAATCAGGATTCAGAGCGATGCTGCGCGTCAGACTCTGCACCGCGTCTTCGTAGCGTCCTTGCTGCTGCTGCTGCAGCGCCGCGCGCACAATATCTTCCGACTGATTCTTCTGATTGGAACATCCCCCCAGCAGCGACACGGTCAGGGCCAGACCCAGACTGACTGCCCAATGTCCATACGGTGCCCGTACGCGAGGTCGGCTGGTAGACGGAATGTGTTGACTTGAGTTATTCAATCCAAACATTTTGCACCTCAGTGACGACGTTGTGTCGTTACCGGTTTCGAACCTGCTCGCTGACTGCATGTGACAGTCTTCGACTTACGGGGAACGATCCACGAATCCCGAGCGCGAGCAGTCTCCATAGAAATTGCCTAATCTGCATCATCGTCATTTTGCACCGAACAGTTGTGTCCCGTTCAGACCGGACGAACGTTTTTATCGGTCTTGTCAGCCCAATCTGACACGCACAAACCGGCAATATTTGCTGCACCCCGGCCTTACTCTTGCTGACCGAAACAATCGTTACGGTGCCATGCAGCTTGCCAGAGCCACGCACTCGCTGTAATTCCGGGGGACACACCTCCGCTGACAGTTCCCAGTCAGCACGCCTACAGGATTCACAACGGGATATCCGAAAAAACTGTATGACGCAGGTAATGCCGAAAGACGTCTCCCCGACAGGAGACACCGTTCGCCTTTCATGCCACAAGCACGTCAACTTGTGACACCCTCCAAACCGGAACGGAAACACTCATGGATCTTTCCGCAATTTTTTCAGATGACCAGATCGCCGTAATCGGGTGCTTTATCGCTCTCACCGCGTGTGGTCTTGTTGCAGCCATCAGCTTTCAATTTGGTCCCGCCGGAAAAGTGTCTGATCAGGGCGGTGCGAGCCTGAAAATGGACGTCGTTCACCAACGCAATCCTGAGAGCTCACAGAAAAAGGCAGCGTAATCCGCATCTGCTGTGGACCGAATGGTCCGTTCAATACGCTGCAGGGCTTCGATACCGTGGCCGGAAAATCACCGTGCCGAACAGAGCCGACGTGCAGATGAGCCGTGCAGCGGCGACCACA
Source organism: Fuerstiella sp. (assembly GCA_039831575.1). Taxonomy (GTDB): domain Bacteria; phylum Planctomycetota; class Planctomycetia; order Planctomycetales; family Planctomycetaceae; genus Fuerstiella. The sequence goes on from JBDONA010001026.1 coordinate 19,245, forward strand.
CATTGTTGCCTCGCAGGCCTGTCGCAGCGCCTTTTTTGCGATTCTGACACTGGACTTATTCCACGCAGCGCAGCGTTTTTTACTGTCAATCAGGGCTGAGCAAAGAAGCTCACTTCTGTGATCTGGCAGACCGACTCCGTTTGCTCCACTCAAGCTGGCAATCCTTGCAGTGTTGTCGTTCTCGAAAACTCTTATTCAATATCGCCGTTTCCGACAGGGGCCAATGGCCCCGAAACCATTGACAAAAACTGATGATTGGGGTGGGCGGGATCGGCTGGACAGCAGTAATTCTGCTGTGATGCGTCTTGCGATTCGGGTGCGACCGCGTCCATAATGCCACACCGCTCCGCTGAAAAGGCTGACTTTTGCGTACTGATCCGTCACTGGTGGTACGATCTCTTCCCAAACCTCAGCGGCCATGCTCGCTGAGCCAGCGACTGTCGATTTCATTTGAAGTAATACCCGGTTTTCAGTCCTATGAAAAAACTCAAGCGGAGTCTCGGCAGGTGTCCTGTCATCCTGTTTGCTTTCCTGCTGGCTGTGTGTGCAGAGTCCGGCAATCTACCAACGGTGCACGCAGATGAAGACCCCGACAAGGTCAGGCTCCCCGGCGAGACGCTGCTGTTGTATGGTCGGGTCGAACGGGCACTCAAGGATCTGGACGGTTTTCTGGAGGCGATTAACTTCGAGAATTCAGCAATGATCGGCACCAACTACTTCGCCGTGTCCGTCGGTGGGATTGATGCCATTCGAGATCTGGAGGAAGGTCGCGGTGTTGATCCGGAAACCTATGCGGCGTTGTACGCCGGGTACGCCAGACCAGAAGTCGCGAAGCACCTGAACCTGCGAAAAACAGAAAGTACGACCGGAGCTCTGCTTCTCAGAATCGAAGATTCAGATGGCCGGCTGCGCTACAAGGGCACAGCAGTTCGTCTTTACTCGCCGATACGCCTGAGGGAACTTTTTCAACGTCGTGAGAGTTTTCGAAACGAGAATGACCGACAACGTCGCGCGGTGTTCGGAACGTATGTGTTCGAACGTCAGCAGCGACTGGGGCGCATCCGAAACGATTCGGACCGAACGGAAGTCCAGGAACTTTCGGATCGTTATCGCAAATTGCAACCCCTGCTGAACGACCTTGATTCAGCGCTGAGGGGCGAAGCGGCAACCAGCTCTGTGATCGCGGGTTCAAACAGTCAACACTTCTTCGGATACTCTCTGGGCGGCATCGATGTCCTGAGCGACTTGAGCGAACGACATGCAGTGGACCCGGAAACACTGGCTGCGATTTACGCGGAACAGATTTCGGATGACTATGCAGACGATTTTCAATTCCTGCCGAATGGCAACGTCGAATACAACGGACAGCAGATCAAGCTGTACTCCTCCGACTATCTGGTCGAATGTTTCAAGCGACGCGACCGATTGGTGCTGCAATCGTATCTGCGATAGTGCCGCCATTCGCACAAAACGGCAGCCAACCCCGTTGCCGGCGGTGATGGCTTCAAGCCGCAGACAGTTATGTTGTCGCCGTCTTCAGGCCCGACCTCATCTGGCGGAATCGGGCCGAAACCCGCCTCCGCTCAACACTGTCACCTGTAATCGACAATCAGCTGACGACGTGATGGTAAGAATGCCGTCGGTCATAACCGGCTCACTCCACGACAGTGCAGTGCCGGTTAACGGCTGGGCAAACGCCCGTCGGTCAAGCACCTTCCAGCGAGGAAGATTGTCACCGGCGACGATCATTTGAAGACCCCAATCACGGAACAGGTCGGCAAAGGTGCGCCCCGTGAGTCGCTCCAGTCGCGGGATCGCTTCGCCAGATCCTGCCATCAGGTCACCGATCGCGTGCCCCGGCAGTCGCGATAGAACGCTGTTCAGAAACAGGCAGCCGGCTGCCCGCGATGGACCACGCCGCAACGACAAAGAGGCATGGTGATCAGGGACGACGACGGGAAAGTCAGCCGGCCGACGTCTGAATTCTTCCAGTCGCGAAGCCATGTTACGACTGCGAGGATTCACCTGGCGTTCAACGTAATGGGCGACTGCTTCATTCAGCCATCCTGGCAGTTGCACAAATCCTCCCTCGGAACACAGCCCGCAGAACATCGCCAGATGCGTGAGTTCGTGTGCCAGAATTGCGTCAAGTTCATCGTCGACGGGCACGTCGCCACTCAAGTAGATGATGTCGCCACCAAACTCGCCAGGCGCATAAACATCAGAAGCACGGACACAGCCTCGGACCGGTTCGCAGGCCGTGCGCCCCGATTCGCGTGTCTCCAGCTGGGACAGAACGACCGTCAGATAACCGTCACAATCAACGTCTGACACAGCGCCAACTCGGCCTCCAACGAACCGGATCAGCCGTCGTTCCAGCCGTTCGACGATCGCAATGGCCAACGACGCCGACGAATCGCACCGGTCCGTGGCGTAAACTCGTACTTGAGCGCCACGGACAATTTCGTGGGCGACAAGGTGCCGATCACGCACGCCGGCCGCTGTAAAGAGCGGAACGGCAAATCGCCGTACGCCACCTCCGTGTTGCTTTCCAAAGAGCGTCGGAGACAGACAGTTTTGGGTGCCCGCCGTATCTCCGCTCACAACGGATCCGCGGAAGTCTTCACAATCAGCAGTGCCGTCGGTCGCGACAAATGCGTCGGCCGAGACAATTGACCCGTCAGAATTGGTGCGGTCACAGCCTGTGGCTGGCAGAATCCGCAGACGCGTCGCAGGACTGAGAACAAAAGATTCCCCCCGGGTGGCGACACCTTCATCCCCATGAGCTTCCCGTTTTGCGTGAGTGTCGGTGGGACACCAGCTTAAGCGGACCTGATGACGTCCGGCCGTTCTGTCGAGACTGCCGAGCATGACGGCATCGCCAGTCGACAGTCTCAAATGCTGCGTTTGTTGGCTGTCAGCGGCCTGTGGCAAGGTGGAACAACAAGGCCTGATTGGCGGTGTCCCGGGAGCGGGCTGCAAACGCGGCGTTAAGCCTCGTGCCAAAAGACACAAAGTCAGCAGAAAGCTCAATCTGACAAGCCATGCCCCCAACGTCGCGCCCCTCCGACAGCACAACCGGTCCAGCCAATAACATGGGGGCCCCTAAGCCACGCCAATGAAACGCTGTGTTTCACACTCAATGTTCCGGCCCCTCCAGCCAATAACATCGAGATGACAGCCCTTCGGTCTTGATAGAATCGTCAAAGACGCCCCAGAACTCCGCCGGCCTGCTCCAGGATTTGGGGGCCGTGCAGGCCACGGTCAGTCGCCGAGCCTTGCAAAATGGCGTACTTCCGCCACAAAAGATCCAGTCGTTGCCGTCAGAATGCGATGACAGGCCGAAAAAATCGTCGAAGAATCGGATTGCAGCAGTGGCGCAAAGGAATCCCCAGTCGTTGACTTTTCCCAAGACAGCGTCTCGCCCGTCAGAAGCAGGTGACTCTGTCAAAAGACGGTGCGACATCGTCTTTTTGCAGGGAATTCGATTCTAAACCGTCCGACGACGGTTATATGATACTGCGCACATTCTGCGTTCCGGGATGCAGACGTCACGTATCCAACAATGATCCGCCAGAATTCGGTCCACCGAAAGGTTTCCACATGCGGCTTTCGAGAACTACCGCCTTCCAATACTGTCTTTGCAGTCTTGCAGGTCTCGTCGCCATATCTTCGTGTCCTGCCGATACTGGTGCTGCGGCGCCGGTTGTGATTCAGCAGTTTGCGGATACAGACGGACAACACTACTTCGCCCTGGCCGTGACTGCCCCCCAGGGGCAGGTGGATCAAGTCAACCGACACATTCTGCTGATCGATACGTCAGCCAGCCAGACCGGAAGCGTCCGCGAATCTGCTTTGCGAATGGTGTCACAGGTCCTGGCACAACTTTCTCCGAAGAGCGAAGTTCAGATCTTTGCGGCTGACGTTTCCTGTGAAAGCCTGACGCAGGGCTTTGTGGGCAGTGCGTCAAAGGACGTCAACGATGCTCTGCAAGAGCTGTCCATGCGGACTCCGCTCGGCACAACAAATTTGAAAGTCGCATTCCGCACATTGCTGGATAGCGTCGCCCATAGTGGCCCGACGTCAGTTCTGTATATTGGTGATGGACTGACATCCGCCAACACGCTGCAACAGGCCGAGTTGAACGAACTGGTGGAACATTTCGTTGCAAAACGAACCTCAATTCACTCGCTTGTGATCGGTCCTAACTCAAACAACGAATTGCCCGCAATTCTTGCCAACCTCACGGGCGGCACCGTGGCAACGCCGGATCACGGACAGCAGCAGGACAGTGCTGCCAGGTCGGCGGCGTCACTTCAGATCGCTCCTTTGGTCGTACGATCGTTCGCCGTCGACGGCCGGTCTGTCAAATCCGCCGGCAACGGGATGCACATGCTGAGGTCCGACCGACACTGCATTGTCTTAGGCAAAGGCCAGATCAATGACTTTGCAAAGTTGACCGCAGTCACTGACTCTGGCGCAAAGTTGTCCTGGAAGTCAGACGTCTGTCAGCGTTCTGCAGGTGGACCGGAACTGCCACACCTCGTTAATCGCGTCATGACTTCGAACGGTGTTAATGCACCGCTTGCCAGTCTGGAACTGTTGGCGGACGGGTCGCAGCAGTTCGCAAAATTCGTCAAGGATTCGGTAGCTGCCAGCAACTATCTGAATCGCCGTGGACGGACTCGTGAAGCGACAGCCATCGCTGAACGAGCAGCGAAAATAGACGGTTCAAACAAAGAAATCAAGGCGATGCTGACGGCCCTGCAACAGCCGCAGGCAGTGCCCTTAGCGGCACCGGACGCCCAGACCTTACCGGACTCCGGGACGGCACAACGTCCTGATCCCCTTTCTGATGTCGAAACACGACTTCGTCTTGAGGCTCAGATTCTGACTGCTCAGACCAACGCTGCAATCGACGACGCCCGCAGGATCAGTTTCGACCAACCCGATTACGCCACGAGTATCCTGAAGGACGTATTGGAAACGATTCAGTCATCGTCAGACATTAGTCCCGATGTTCGCTCGGAACTGGAAAGACGAGTGATCGCGTCACTCAGCAGCGTGCGGAATCAGCAGCAGAGCAACGCACTAACAAGTAAACACCTCGCTCGTGACGAAGCCGTCCAGGAAGCTCAACGGAAGCTCCTGGCCGAACAGGACCAGGAAGAAGTTCGTTTGGCGATTCTGATTGACCAGGTTCGTGGCCTGCTGGATCGTGCGGCACATGGTGACATCAACGGCTTTGAAGATGGCGAAACGGTGTCGCGGACTGCCCTGGACCTGAAGCCTGGTAACGGCCCGGCAACGCAGGCGCTGGTCATGTCTGAATCTCTGGGACAACTGAGTAAGGCCTATCAACTTGTCAATCTGCGACACGACCGGTTCCTGGCTGTTCTGTATCAGGTGGAATTGTCCCACGTACCGTTTCCGGATGAACCACCGATTCAATACCCGCCGGCAGATGTCTGGCGTGCTCTGACGTTGACTCGTGTTCCCCGATACGAATCCTTCGACTTAAGAAGCGAAAAGCCGGTCGAAAAATGGCTGCGACAGATGCTCAACAAGCCTGTGCCGTTGCTGGACTTCCCAGGCGATACACCTCTGAAGGAAGTCATGGAGACGATCTCCACGTACTTTACAACAACTTACGGTGACGAAGGCGGGTCGACAGGGACCGATTTCCGCATGACGATCTGGGAAGATAAGGCGGAACTGGAACTGGAAGGTCTGACTTCTTTGGACGATGTCACCGTCACCGACATCAACTTTGAAGGCATCACCCTACGGAATGCACTGAAGCTTATCTTCGAGCAGACTGTTGAGCCGGAACTGACCTACGTCATCCAGAACGAAGTCTTCATGATCACTACACTCGCGAAGGCTGAGTCGGATGACAACCTCGTGACGCGCGTCTACCCGGTCGCGGACCTCGTCATTCCACCCGTTCAACTCGGCGGCGGCGGTGGTCAGCAGGGCGGTCAGCAGGGCGGCCAGCAGGGCGGTCAGCAGGGTGGCGGATTCGGTGGTGGTGGTGGTCAGCAGGGTGGTGGATTCGGTGGTGGTGGTGGCGGTGGCCAGTTCAGCATTCCACCGGAAATCACAGAAATGCTGGAGAAGGCCGCAAAAGACGGTATCTCAATGGACACCGTCAACAACCTCAAAAAAAAACCACTGTTCAACTAGAGACCAAGCCCACGTCAGGCGTGCGTCATCGTCGGTCGCCGTATCGACTCGTTTCGTACCAGCCGCCCAAACGCGCTCAGCTGCGACCGGATCAGAACGCCCGAACTAAAAAGCGGGCGACGGAACTGCTGGCTGAGGTGTCCGGCAGCGATGAAGCATTGCCCATTGCCTGGGACAATGTGCTGAAGAACAAGCGGTTCAGTTCCGACGCTCTGCTGACGGCCGTCGGCAGGCTCCACGACGTCAAGAAGTACGAGAGTGCGATCGAAGGGATTCAATCCGCCCTCCGTAACGACCAGGCCCAGACGTGGATGTACGACGTGCTGGCGATGGAAATGAAGCTGGCCGGTCGACCACAGAAACAAATCGATCGTGTTTTGCTGTCCCGAATTGACTTCGCCGCCGGCAACGAAGCCCAGATGCTGGTCACAGCATCGTACATGGCACGGTTTGGTGCCTACGATCAGGCCATTGCGATCTGCCGAGAAGCTGCCAAACGCAATCCGTGGCAGCCGACCACGTGGGGTCTGGCCAGACGTATCGCAGACGGCAGTCAGAACCCCGAAGCAATCATCTGGTCACGTGTCGGCACGATTCGTCACGTGTGGACGGATAGTTTCGAAGCGGAGCATGCCGAAGCCATGACCGTTCTGCGGGACCTCGAACGCAACATGACGGCGGCCGGAAATCCGCAGATGGCCAGTAACGTGCGCCGCGCGATGCAGTCAGCAAACGCCCGCGACCTGCGAATCCGGGTTTCCTGGGTCGGCGACGCGGATATTGACCTTGATGTCATTGAACCGAATGGGCAGCGATGCTCTCGCAAGTCCCGCCTGACATCCAATGGCGGCATGTTAATCCGGCAGAGCGACGGCAGTAAACAGGGACGACACACAGAAGAGTATGTCTGCGTGGAAGCCCTGTCCGGTGAATATGAAATCAGAATTCGCTATATCCTGGGCCGTGTCATCACGGGCAGGGTCAAGGTGGAGGTAATTCGGTACCAGAACACGGACCACGAAAAAACGATGTCGCTGGCAACCGAGGTCGTCGAACACGACGCGACCATTAAGGTTCAGATCGAACGCGGTCGCGGAGCAGCACAAAAGTAATTCGAAGCGCTAACGCCGTTTCACACCTGGCCGGACGAGTCCAGGCAGAATGTCTGCGTCCAGTTCAGCGATCAGGCCCTGTTCCAGGTACTCCCATGCAATAGCGGCCATGGCGGCGTTGTCGGTGCACAGTTCCAGAGGCGCGATTAACAGTTCAACACTGTGGCGTCTGCACATTTCAGCAAGCTGTTCCCGAAACACTTGATTGGCCGCGACGCCGCCGCCCACACACAGTCGCTTGTAATTCAGTTTCTTCAATGCCATGCGGCATTTGAAGATCAGCACGTCGACCACCGCTTGCTGAAACGAAGCCGCCAGGTCAGATACAACTTCCGGCGGTGTGTGTGTCAGTTGATCCGGCCCAGGTAAGCCTCGTGCCTTGTACAGCACCGCCGTCTTCAGCCCGCTGAAACTGAAATCGATTCGGTCCGCACGCATCATCGGACGCGGCAACTTGAAGGCCGTCGGATTTCCTGTTTCCGCGGCTTTCTGAATGGCCGGCCCACCGGGATACGGCAGGCCCAGAATTCGAGCCACCTTATCAAACGCCTCCCCGGCTGCGTCATCGGTGGTTCCTGCGAATAGTTGGCTATCCGTCGCTGATCGACAGTCGTACAGATTTGTGTGTCCCCCACTGACAACAAATCCGACCGATGGATACGCCGTGGACTCGGTCCCCATGCCGCACGCATAAATATGTGCGTCGATATGGTTGACAGTGATCAATGGAATACGCAGACTCATCGCCAGGGTCTTGGCGGCAGTAAATCCGACCAGTAGAGAACCCACAAGTCCCGGTTCAGACGTGACCGCAATGGCCGACACGTCACTCAACTGACAGTCCGCGCGGGACAATGCTTCGTCCAGAACGGGCAGTATCCTGCGTACATGGGCACGAGACGCAATCTCGGGAACTACGCCACCGAATTCCTGGTGCAATTCGAACTGCGACGCCACGACATTCGACAACACACTGCGGTCCTCGGCAACAACAGCTGCAGAAGTTTCATCACATGATGATTCGATTGCCAGGAGAAGGCGCAAAAGATAAACCTATGGGGAGTGACGTGAAACCGTGTCGGGCTGTGTGCCCACCATCCGGTGGGCCTCGCATGGTAGCGACACAAAGACACGACAACATCCAGCATCGGTTCACGCGGCACAACTTTCATGAAAGCAGACTTCTCCGGGCGGTCAATTCTCTTATGATGGGTTGAGCCATCGTCCTCTCCTGCCTCCTTCCCCCCGGAAAGCTAAACGCAATGTTTCGACACCTCCAGCTGGCATCTCTTGTGGCCGTTGTTCTGACAACGTCAACACCTGTGTTACAGGCTGCAGACAAGGAACCTGCCAGCGCTCCCAAAGCGGTCGTAGCTCTTAAGGAGGGCACATGGAAGGACGTCAAGACGTTGATCGCGGAGCGTCCCGGAAAAATTGTCGTCGTCGACATTTGGTCCACATCGTGTCTTCCCTGTATGAAGGAGTTTCCGGAACTCGTAAAACTGCAGAAGACCTACCCAAAAGAAATCGTCTGTGTCGGCTTCAACATCGACTACGTCGGTATCAAATCCAAACCACCGGAATACTACCGCCCCCGAGCGGAGAAGTTTCTGCAGAAACGCGCAGCTGATTTCCCCAACTTCCTCAGTTCTGTCGATGCCATTGAGATCTTTGACCAACTGGACCTCAACTCCATCCCCGCCGTACTCGTTTTTGGAAAGGACGGAAAACTGGGCAAGCGATTTGATGACACGCTGCTGAAGCCCGGCAAACAGGAAGCCTTCAGTTATCAGCAGGACATTAACCCGTTCATTGCCACGCTTCTGAAGAAGTAGATGAAGCCAACGGGGTTGAAAAACGCTCGAATCGACGTCGCCCGCTGCTGTCGTGGGTACTGTGCTGCCGGACCTGACTTGTCCCTCCCGACCATATCGAGGATCATTCGACACAGACAGAACTCACATTTCACAGGCAGGACAGGGCAGCGCACGGATGCGATCGCCGTCAGACAATTTGCTGCAACTAATCTCTGAGCTGCAACTCTGCGGTTCGCAGGACGTTGTCGCGTGTGAACCGACCGTCCGCCTCTTGTGTCGTGATCTTCCGGATTTCGATTCCGTATGGATTGACGCTCTGGCACAACGACGGGTTCTCACGCCGTGGCAGGCCGACGTACTGCAGTCGCCGGACCCCCATCAACTGCGTGTCGGACAATACGTACTGACAGAGCAACTGGGGAACAATACGTTCCAGGGAAGGGAGGTCGGTTCGCACACCACAGTTGCCGTCCATCGGCTGCCGGACGCGAATCCAAAATCGACGGCAAACGACGATCGCGCCCTTGGTACTTTGATACAACGTGCAGAACAACTACGGGGCACTGCGCCAGTCGCGATCACGCTTCCGTTCGCGTTGACGGAAACGGAAGCGTCGGCCCCGCCGAGCGTGGTCAGTGAATTTGTCCCCGGCTGGAACGCGGATGAACTGCTGATCCGCGGAGGACGATTGCCCTGGCCCGTGGTTGCGGAAATCGGTCAACAACTTCTGACGGCGCTCGCATGGCTGGAATCGCACGATCTGCACCACGGCGAAATCGTCTTACGAAACGTCAGACTGCGTCCGGACGGAAAAGCGGTGTTGGTTGCTCCGTTCGTGGCCCGACAGCA
>JBDONA010000811.1:0-1694 GCA_039831575.1 Fuerstiella sp.
GCGGCAAACATCTTCGCACCGATGGCGCGAACCGACGCCCCGAACGCCTGCAAACGTCTGCGAGCCGCTTTGAGTCCGCGCACGAGTTTCGAGTCGTCTGCGAACACTTCCACAAACGCTCGACCTGCGCGAATTCCCTGTGAACTCGCCATGTCAACTTCCGATCTCGGTTACTGCGTGCAGAATAAACCGGCAGTGCCGGTCGACGAATGCTCGACCGGCTCGAATTCCCTGCGTGGATGCCATGTGTCATTTCCCATCAGGCCGGCAGTGCCGGTCGACGAAGACCGTTTTGAGAAGAGTGATGTCCGCTTTCGGCGGCTTGTCGTGTTTGGTTTTTCGTTTGATGTGTGGGTGAAAGTCGGCTGGCTTGAGCACCTTCGATTTCTTCGGGTCGCGATTGACATTGGCAATGAGTGCCATCAGGGCCGACGTGTGGTTCCAGTGGTCCTGGCCTTTGGCCTCGGCCATCCAGACCAGTTCCCGCAGCGTCAGCCGTCCGGGGTCGACGCCGAGCATTCCGGCGAGTTCCCAAAGGAGGCGATAGCAGTCTGTGCCACGGATTCGGGATCCAGTTCGGCGATCGTCGTTTCCGCGTGATCCAGCAGCCGTTCGACGACCGTCTCCGTCTTCTTCAGCAGATCCTTCATTGCCGCCCGTTGCCGGGCATTCGGGAAAAAATCGCTGAGGTCCTCCAACAATGCCGTGCTGGCCTGCAGGATCGCATCGCCCGACATGGCCCGACCGAACTCCATGTCGCTGACGTTCTGCGCGTCCGCCTCCGGTTTGCAGACGCAATACAACACATCGACCAGGAGCACCGGGTCGTCATGCAGCTCGGCCAACAGTTTGCAGCCGTCGTCCAGCACATCGAGCAGGTTGACCTGCACCAGTGTGCGGACACGTTTGATCGCATCGACGTTGATGGTGACCGTCCACGTGCGGCCAGCGTTGTCGGTAAACGTTTTCATTCAATCTCCTTTGCTGCTGCCGCAGGCACAATCCGGCGAACGCCGTCTATGGGACGGTCATCCATTCGGGTGCGTTGGCGGCGTAGGTTGGTTTGGCGGTCACGCTGACACCGATGGCTTCCTCAAGGGCCTCGCTACGGCTGAAATTGGTGATGGCCATCGTGGCCCGTAACCCTTGCGAACCGCTGGACGTGACGTCGCCATCCATCACGGCGAACTCGAGGTCCGTGTTTCCGAAGAACGCCTGCTGAATGGCGGTGAAATCGGCGTCGGCCGTGTCCCACACCATCTCGAACTCGATCGAGCCGTCCTTGAGCGCTGCGATCGTGGCCCGCCAACCGGCGTTGCCGCGTGTGGTGACGTCCGCTTCGCCTGCTTCCAGGTTCAGTGTCACATCCTTGACGTTGGTCATTTCAACCCACGTCGGAGCGGCATACGTCCCGGTGTTCCGGTACAGCTTCGCTTCCATGCCAAGTTTGATGGTCATTTTCAGTACTCCATGGGTCTTGCGTGTCCGGCCTGGATGAGCGCCTCGTTCAAGTTGCGATCACCGGCGATAATGTCCGCCAGATAACGCCCGTATTTGCCCGTCCGATCCCGCTGCGTGCGGACTGTCACTTGCCGCTCCGGGCCGGCCAGTTTCTTCAGCAGGAGTTCGAGGTATTCCGTCGCCGCGCGGCCGGCGTCACGGGTCGGTCCGCGCACCTCAGGCGTGTCGATGCC
>JBDONA010000100.1:0-1693 GCA_039831575.1 Fuerstiella sp.
GGTTTTTGAGCTCACCGCGCAGACGTCCGACTTGTTGGTCGAGCAGCGTAATCTCGCGGTAGTAGCCGGCGTCTTTCTGGCCAGCGTAAAGACTGGGCCCGTCCGGCACTTCGTTATGCGGAACGTGAGGGGAGGGGAACCAGACAACCGCAAAGATTGGCCGATCGCCGTCCTGGTGTTTCTGCAGGAAGGCAATCGCTTCGTCCATCAGGATGACCGAACCCTTGCCTTCACGTTGCTCGATCTGACCGTTGCGGCTCAAGTAGGGATCATTATCAAAGAAGTTGAGGCCGATCACCCATTCATCGAATCCCATGCCGCCGGGGTTGCAGGGCGAGTCGGGTTGTCCCGAGCCGAGGTGGACTTTGCCGAAAATACCTGTCACGTACCCGGCCGCTTTCAGCGTTTCGCCAATGGTTTGCTCATGCGGGCGCAGGTAGCGGCCATGGTTGGTCACCTTGGTTCGGATTGGGCTGCGGCCGGTCATGACGCTGGCGCGGGTCGGCGAACAGACTGGCGCCCCGGCATAAAACCGATCAAACACGAACCCGTTCTTCGCCATGGCATCAAGTGCCGGCGTCTGCACAAACGGGTGACCATTGTAACCGGCATCTCCCCAGCCCTGGTCGTCAGCCATCACAAGTATGATGTTGGGCCTATCAGAGTTCTGTTGGTTTGCCCCAACGGAGACTCCCGAAACGAACAGACACAACGTTGTCCCAATTGCCACCAGTAGACGGAGTCGAATCATTGTGCTTTAGTCCCTATCTGTTCTGCCGCCGAACGACCAAAATCACCGGGTTGCCGCCAGCGACGTGATTTCAAATTCGGCCCGGCCGGCAACTCCGGTGCATGTGTTTGTTATGCCCCGTTTTGCGGGACGATTACGGTGTTGTGATACGTGACGTATTCAGGTGACAGGTCGTGACCGTGAACAACACGAATGTCATCCAATTGTATGTTGATGGCACCATAGTCACAAAGGACGTGATGATTAGGGCACAGTACGAGAATGTTGCCCGGAACATCAGTGACCTGCCCCCGTGAATGGTACCACTCGTTAAGTGGTGATTTGCTTGTGTTGAGGCGTCGTCAGGACAGCCTCTGGAGCTGGTGGTCTGTAGCCCAGTGAACTGTGCAGCCGCTCGGTATTGTAGTGAACTCTCCAGCGCTCGATCAGGACCTTCGCTTCCAGCAAAGTGTCAAACAACTCCACGTTAAGCAACTCATCACGCAGCTTTCCGTTGAATGACTCGATGAAGCCGTTCTCCCACGGGCTGCCTGGTTCAATGAACAGCGTCTTGACGCCAACATTCTCCAGCCAGTCCCGCACGCGATGAGCTGTGAATTCCGGTCCATTGTCCGAGCGGATGTGTTCCGGTGGACCACGATGAATAAACAAGTCACTGAGCCGTTCCAGGACATCTTCGCTGGTCATTCTCCGAGAGACGTCGATCGCCAGGCACTCCCGGGTGAACTCATCGATCAGTGTCAACATCCGAACCGGTCGACCATCATGAGTCCGGCTGAATACGAAGTCGTAGCTCCATACGTGATCCCGGTGCTGCGGACGAAGGCGAACGCACGATCCATCTGCAGGCCACAGTCTGCGACGCTTTGGTTGCTTTGCAGGCACTTTCAAGCCTTCCTGACGCCATAAACGTTCAATCCGCTTGTGATTCACACGCCAGCC
>JBDONA010000835.1:0-6970 GCA_039831575.1 Fuerstiella sp.
GCTGGGCTGGAAGACCGGCAGTTTTTCGCAGGAATCATCCTGTGCACCTGCTGTGGGTCGATGTCACGCCAGACGTTGTACATCCACGTACCGGACGTATAGAACAGGCACTTGCCTGACAACGGGGCCTTGTGGGTGTTCTGTGCGTTTGTATCGGTTGCCCATTGAACGGGACAAGGATGGCGCGGAAGGAAGCGTTGTCGCTGGCCACATGATCCATCAGGCACTCCTGACTTGATTGTTGCCATGGCAGCTGTCGGGCGAGTTGCCGATGGACGGTCATCTCGGCAGGTTTCGTCTGGCACATAATTCTGGTTGCTGCGGCGCGGCCTTCATCAAATCAAGGAGCCGCAAATTTGAAGTCCGGAGTTCGGATGAGTTGATGCGACAGCAGCGCATCGGCGAAGGAGATCACGACCCGAGCGAAGCTGCACCGTGAGAGGCGTATTTGGCGACTAGTGAAATCAATTTCTTGCGGTCGAAGGGCTTGGTCATGAAGTCATCGCAGCCGGATTTGATGCACTTTTCTCTGTCAGTACTCATGGCGTGCGCGGTCAGTGCGACGATTGAGCCGGCGTAGCCTGCTTCGCGTAGCCGGCTGGTCGCCTGGTATCCGTCCATGACGGGCATCTGCATGTCCATCAGGATCAGGTCGAACGGAGTCCCTTTGTCTCTTTCCGAAAGGGCCAGATCGTGGGCGATCTGGCCATTCTCCGCCAGTGTGATTTCACTTCCGGCATTCCCAAGCAGGACCGCAAGAAGTCGTTGCGTGTCGAGTCCGTCTTCGGCCACCAAGACACGGCAGTTGAGTGCGGGAGCGTCTGGCTCTGTAACGGGCTGCGTCGGCACGTGGGCTGAAGCTGGGTTGTCCAGCAACTTCACACCGTGTAGCGGCCCGGTTGCAATGTTCAAGGTGAACGTGCTGCCTTGACCGGAAGTACTTGCGACCCTGATGTCGCCACCCAGCAACTCAGCCAACCGTTTGCTGACCGACAACCCTAACCCTATTCCACCGAAGTCGCGTGTGGTGGAGCTGTCTGCCTGCCGGAATGTCTCAAACAGCCATGAGATCTGTTGCTCAGTCATGCCGACGCCCGTGTCAACCACCTGGATTCGGAGGACTGGTTCGTCTGTTTCGGAATTCATCAGGTGAGCCAGCAGACGGACGTGGCCCGTCGTCGTAAACTTGATGGCGTTGCCGATGAGATTGATAAGGATCTGTCGCAATCGGGTTGGATCAGATTGAATACTCTCCGGCATCAGGCCAATGAATTCCATTTCCAGAGGCAGATTTTTAGCGTCCGCCCGCGTACGCATCAACGAGACAACGTCTGACAGAATCCGGGACGGTGAGCACGAAACTGTCCTGACGTCCAGCTTTCCTGTCTCGATCCTGGACAGGTCCAGAATGTCATTGACGACTTCGATGAGATGCTCACCGTTTTTTCTGATGGTCGTGGCTGCATCGAGCTGCTGTTGGCTGAGCGTACTATCCAGCAGAATTTCCGAGAAACCCAGGATCGCTGTCATTGGTGTGCGTATTTCATGGCTCATGTTGGCCAGAAACTCGCTCTTTGCCGAGTTGGCATTTTCGGCCCGTTTTCGCTCGGTGATGTCCACCTGGGTCACGTAGACGTTCGACCAGTTTGGAGAATTCGGATCGACGAACAGCCGCAGCATCACGTCTTTTCTGTTCCCGCCACGGAGAGTCTGCACCACGGAATCGGATATGAATGATGTCCTGCCATCAGCCAGGGCGATCAACTGGTCGCGAAATGTGTAATAGGATTCATCGGTGAATGTCTGAGCCAACGACGTAATCAGTTCATGCTTGTTCATGGCACCGTGAAGCTTCACAGCCACGACATTGACATCCAGGACCTTCACCAGGTCGGCGCATTCGACCACCGCCTGTGGATTATTATCAAAATGTTCTCGAAAGTCTGCGACGCCTTCTCTGCGCAGAAAGTTCATCCGCTCCTTCACGGCAGAAAAATCTTCGTGCCACAGACAGACCGGAGAATTTTCGAACAGGAGACGCAGATTGGCTTCGCTTTCTGACAGCTCAATCGTTCGTGCCGCCACCGCCGATTCCAGGCCATAGGCGTATCGTCCAAATCGTGACTGACTGGCACGATGCACTTCGCGAACCAGTTCACTGGGATCACCGGCTTTTTCCAGGTAGGCAAACGCGCCGTCGTTGACAGCGTCTCTGGCAGATTCAAATTCACCGTAGGCAGTGTTGATGATCACGCAGATGCCGTTTCCGGAACCACGAATCTGTTTCAGCAGTTCTGTGCCCTGCATATCCGGCAATTGCAGGTCGAGGATCGCGATGTCGAACTCCTGCTGCTGAATCAGATGCAGGGCCTCGGTCGCAGTTCCACATCCCGTGACTGCGAAACCTTCTGCTTCCAGAATCGCAGTCAGAGTGAACAGCAGCGCGGAACTGTCCTCAACCAGTAGCAGCCGGGTCAGCCATACGGGTTCCGACGAATCGGCAACATCCGATTCTGTGGTGAAATTCTTTTCCCCAACGCTCATTCTGTATCCTGAACAGGTTTGCGCAGGCGATTGGAAGCCTGCTGATTGGTGTTTCGATCCAGTACTTCGATCACATGATCCAGATCGAGTGGTTTCTGGAGGGAGCTATAGGTGGTGTATCGGACCGCTTCGCTGGCGATCGCAGTGAACTCTTCGTCCGGATCGCAGATCATGATGGTGACGGCGTTAGGATTGACTTCCTTGATTGCCAGATAAAGTTCCAGCCCATTCATGTCAGGCAGTTTCGCTTCGATGAAAATCAAGTCGAATTGAATCTGTTTCGCGAGTTCCAGCGCTTCCTGCGGGGTCCGAGTCAGCGCGACCCGGTACGCCTGTTCTTTTAGTCTGTCCTTCAGCGGAAAAGCGATGACCTCATCGTTCTCCACGACCAGAATTGAAGTATCCCTGATCTCTCCGACCAGTTTGACGACCCGGTCGATATCCAGAGGTTTGGCCAGAAATGCCACTGCCCCATGTGCCAGAACGGCTTCCTTTGATTCTTCCATGGTGCAGGCGCTCATCATGATGACGCGGACGCCCTCCTGTTTTTGTCGAATCTGCCGATATGTCTCCACACCGTCGATTCCCGGCATTCGCACATCCAGCGGGATGACGCGGTAGCCGTTTTCCGAACAAAGTTTTACGGCTTCGTGGCCGCTGGCAGCCACGTCGACCTCGTAACCCTGGTCCAACAGAATGTCAGCCAGAGTAATACGCATATTCTTTTCGTCGTCGACGACAAGAACACGTTCGGCCGTGGTTCCACCCATCTCTGAATCCTTCCGCCTTCCGTTGCTTTGGCGTTCGCCAGTGTAGTTTAATACAAGACAGCAGCCCAGTGCCATCGCTGTCCGGCGATTCGATAGTTTCTGCGTGCCGTTTTAACGGTTTAGGATAATCGCCAACAGGCAATCTGCGATGCTGGTTTTGCTCAATGACGAGAGCTCAGTTTTGCGCTTATTGCACAATTCATTCGGTTTGCGACCAGGTGCACAGCAAACGTTGCGTTGAACTCGCGGCGGCTCAGTTTTTTGAAGTTACGTAGCTCCTGGCGTGAGCGGCCGGGCGCTAGCCGCCGGTTTCTCCCCCAGGAACCCGCGGCTAGCGACTTGCGGCTCACATTTCCGTGTTAATCACTGAGTTGCCGTGGCGCTGCGCTACAGGTGTCAGGCCAAAGCCGAGATTCAACCCGTCAGAACGCGAAGAGGTCCGGGCACTGATGAACGGAACGACTGCACAGCATGTTTGCTGTTGAACCGGAAAAAACGGGCTCAACCAAGCACAGGCGTGTTGGGGACGGAACAACTGCAGCGATGCATTCCGCCGTTCTTTGCATTGCGGTCTCCCTGGAAACCCGTACGTGTTGCGGGAACGGCAGCAATTTCCCGTAGGGGTGATGCCATCGAGCCATGTGGTTTCCCACGGAAGGACCCGCGACTTGATGCACGTTGCGATTTATGAAGGTATGTTTTCATCGTATGGGCGGAAACCAGGTCAATCAGAATTGCCCGGGGTTTTCCAGTAGACACGCAGAGTTGACTGTGGACGCATTTCGTATCTCTCAAACGATCGACAGCCGAGGCAGTTCGTCTCAGGCCAATAGCGGATCACAGAGGTCAGAGGATGAAGATAACTATTGCCCGGAAAATGGGCGTCGGCTTCGGCGTTCTGTTGAGCCTCGTAGCAACGCTGGCCGTCGTTGTGCTGTTCAATCTGCGCGATATCGATCTTCAATTCTCTTTCGTGATTGAGCATGACGCGCCGGTGATTGCCAATGCCGGCCAACTGCTGACGCTGGTTGTGGATATGGAGACGGGTCAACGTGGCTACGTCATCACCGGTAAGCAGGAGTTTCTGGAACCCTATCATGCTGCACGTGGCACGTTTTCGGATCTGATCGCTGCCGAAAAACTACTCGTCCGTGATAACCCGTCACAGGTCAGGCGGTTGCAGAAGATTGAAGCATCCCTGCATCAATGGCAAATCAAGGCCGCCGAACCAGAGATCGCGATCCGCAGGAGGATCCTTGATGCGGGAGTCGGCAGCGACCATCTGCAGGAGATGCTGAGCCAGGGAGTGGGCAAAGACATCCTGGATGAGATTCGAATTGTTGCCACTGAAATGGAGCAGCAATTCCGTGTTGACGGCAACATGAACGGGGTGTTCCTGGTGAAATCCATACAAAAGTGCATGGTCGATCAGGAGACTGGCGAACGCGGGTTTCTGATTATCGGCAAAGAGGAATTGCTGGATCCGTATCACGAAGGCCAGAGAGAGTTGACGAAGGAATTTGCGAGTTTGCGAAGTCTGATCGCCAGCGCTCACGATCGAGAGGCGACCGTGTTCGATCTGACTGAATTGGATCGACTATATGCCCAATGGCTCGCAGAGGCCGCTGAGCCGGAAATCGAATTGCGGCGTCAGGTGACTATCAAAGAGAAAACGCAGCAGGGTGTCGAGAATGCGTTGAAGACAAGTCTGGGCAAATCCATCCTGGACGAACTGAGAACAGTCATGGACAGAATGTCGGTTCGCTTCGTGACCGCGAAAAATGAAAAGCTGGCGAATCTGCTGGTGACAGTCGGCAAGGCCATCGTCGATCAGGAAACAGGACAACGAGGATTTCTGCTCACCGGCATTGCAGATTTCCTGCAGCCCTTCAAACAGGGCGGATCGACTGGACGGCGGGAATGCGGTCGCTCCGCAATCTGAATGCAAAGGCCTATGACCTGCCGCGTATATGGACGAATATCGAACAATTGGAGAGCCTGTCGGGAATGTGGCTCAGCAAAGCTGCCATACCTGAAATCGTGCACGTCGTGCCATGAACGATCATCCTGAGGCATTGCACGATGTCGCGGAGATGCTTGAGGTCGGGACAGGCAAGAATATCCTCGACAGCATCCGAGCAGACTTCAGGATGTTCATCGAAGAAGAGGAGGAGGAATTGACGTCCGGTCTGGGGTGCGCGACACCACGCAACCTGTTGATCGTCCCATTGCTGGAAGGGTCGCAACTAAAGGGAATCATCGAGTTGGCCTCCTTTGGCACGTTCAGCGACGAGAACATCGCTGACATTGAATCACTGGCTAGTCTTGTCGCCGCAGGGATCACGTCGAAGCAGGGCGAGGAGAAAATTCGCAGCCTGCTGTCATCAACGCAGCAGCAGTCCGCCGAACTTGTCAGCGCGAACGAGGAACTGGAACAGAAAAGAAACGACCTGAACGAACAGCAGTTCGCGATGCAGGAAAGAAATGTGGCTCTGGAACAGGCCCGCAGCGAAATCAAATTCAAGGCCCGCGAACTGGCCATGTCAGTTCAATACAAGTCGGATTTTCTGGCCAACATGAGCCACGAAATTCGCACGCCCATGACTGCCATCCTGGGATTCACGGAAATCTTCCGTGAAAAAGCTACCGATGCGGAGAGCAGGGACTGGTTGGAAAAGATCCAACGCAACGGCGATCACCTGCTGAGCATCATCAATGACATCCTGGATATCTCCAAGATCGAGGCCGACAAGCTGAAAATTGAGGTGCTTGACGTTTCACCGTCCGAGCTTCTGCTTGACGTCGCTGAACTGATGAGCGTTCGTGCCAGTGGCAAGGGCCTTACATTGCAGGTTGAGTTTGACGGCCCGATCCCGAAATCCATCAAGTCCGACCCGACTCGACTGCGTCAGATTCTGTTCAATCTGGCCGGAAACGCGATCAAGTTCACCGAGGTTGGTGCGGTTCGCATTGTGGCCCGCGTGTTGGACACGGGTTCGGATGAGCCCCGCCTGCAGTTTGATGTTGTGGACAGCGGCATTGGGATGTCGGAAGACCAGGTGGGAAATCTGTTTCAACCGTTTGTTCAGGCCGACTCATCGACCTCCCGAAAATTCGGCGGAACAGGGTTGGGGCTTACGATCAGCAAGCGGCTGTCCGAGATCCAGGGGGGAGGGATCGATGACGGACGGTGAATTGTGGCGTTTCGTTGCAGGGATGGAATTGTCGCGGCGTGATCAAACACCTGTGTCTCGCTGTGCGGAAAGTGTCATCACGGCCGCTGTGCGCCGTTCATTGCATTGGTCGCAAAGTCATGGCCCCTGGCGGTCTGACTACGTATTGCTGTCTGTTCCGGTGACGGTCTGATTGACGCCGCCAACAGCGGCCGTGGTTTGCCACATTCGCAATCCTGCCGACCAATTAGCCGTACCGAAAATCAGGACGTGACCTAGCGTTGGTTATGCCGGTAGCTGAACGGAATCCGGCCGTGCACCGAATTCTTCCTTTGCAGAAGGAGGCAGGATTTTTTTTCCTGTTCATGGCCCACAACGCAGCGAATCTGTTGCACCGCAGACTTCAAAATTCCAAACGTCCAGAAAGAGACACCGACCGTGAAAATCCTGATTGTTGATAACAGCAAAACAATGCGAATGATC
>JBDONA010000738.1:0-6953 GCA_039831575.1 Fuerstiella sp.
CAACTCCAAGTCAACACTGAAACAAACAGTGGCACAGGGCTCAAATACGTTCGATTTTGAACTCAGTGCGGAAGGTGAAATCGATAAACACGAAGGAGACAGCTATGAAGATGGGGATGAGGATGAGTAACCACCGTCGGCGTCATTGAATCTTGTTCAAGGCACGGGATGGTACGTCTTCGGCCTTTTGTAGCGAAACTTGTTTTTACTCAATTATAATTAGGGCGATTGTTCGGATATCATGTCCAGACATCGCCCTTTTTTGCTGGTCTCCATCGTGCGGGCGCTTTCCAGCCGCAGGCTCAGGCAGCAATTGAATAAGACTATTCTCATACTGATTTCGACGGGGACAGCCGGGCTTGCACTTGTCCTGTTGTGCATGGTTTGTCAACCGACTGTTCGTCCGCTGCCAGTACGCTGTCTTGGCACAAAACTGGAAGGCGGACGATTGACGTTTCGGCGTGCTGACAACGGCTCGACGGCGGACGCGCGACCGCGAATCACGAATGTCAATATCACGGACCTGGACGCAGATGGCACACAGGACCTGCTGATCTGTGATGCCGTCAGGCACACGGTCTGGTGGTGGCACCGCACGGCTGAATCCGACTGGACGACGGTGCCTCTGGTGCCGGAGAATACTCTGCCAGCACCGGCTCATACAGCAGTCGTTGACATTGATGCGGATGGCGACAATGACATTCTGGTCGCCATTCTGCGGAGTGTCTGGCCCACGGACAGTCGTACCGGACAGGTTGTTGTGCTTGTCAACGATGGACACTTGAATTTCAGCGTCTCCATCATTGCCGACGATCTGCGCCGCGTAACGGATGTGCAGCCAGGCGACTTTGATGCCGACGGAGACATCGATCTGGCGGTGGCGGAATTCGGATACCAACATGGTCGGGTGTTGTGGCTGGAAAATGTCGGAGACGGCCGGTTTGCGGATCACGAGCTGCTGTCTTTACCAGGCTGCATCCACGTGCCTGTTGACGATTATGACAATGATGGTGATCCCGACATTGCTGCGTTGATCAGTCAGAATGACGAAGAAGTCTGGATCTTTGAGAATCCGGGAAACGGATCCTTTGAACCGATCGCTCACCGAGTGTGGGGCACGACAGATTTTGATCGCGGTTTCGCCGGCATGGTGAAATGCGATCTGGACCAGGACGGCGATACCGATTTTCTTCTTTCCGCCGGAGATAATCTGGAACTGATCTATCCGTGCCCTCAACCTGGTCATGGCTGTATCTGGCTGGAGAATCGCGGCAACTTTGAGTTTACGTCTCATCAGATCGCCACACTTGGCGGGACGTATGCCGCTGACGCAGCGGACATGGACGGCGATGGAGACATTGACGTCGTGCTGGCCAGCATGTTCAACGACTGGAAAAAACCGCACTCCACAAGCCTTGCATGGCTGGAAAACGACGGCCACCAGACGTTTTCGGCGTGGCATATCGCCTCTCAGCCGACTCATCTGTGCACTGTCAGTTGCGGAGATCTTAACGGCGATGGTCTGCCGGACATCGCAGCCGGAAGCCTGCAGATTTATCCACCCTTTGACAACGCCCCCAACGGCGTCGCGATCTGGGAAAACCAGGACCTGCGGGAGCCGGCCCCATGAAGCGATTACTGTACATAGTAATACCGCTGTTGGTCGTGGGACTGACGGCAGCAACATGGCTGGTTTGCTATCGACCGGTAACCTACGAACTGCCGCAGCCCAATCTGGCAGGGTACCCGGCTTTTACGCGCGCCAAAATTGAAGAAGCGCTGGCTTCGGTCAGGCCTGACATCGCCCTGGACTGGCACGACCTTGCGGACACACTGTTCGCTGGCGGGTTCTATGCTGAAGCGGAAGCCTGCTATCAACATTCCGTAACACTGGACCCCGCACATCCACGTTTTCGATATCACTGGGCGTTCTGCCTGTTCAGCATTGGCGACATCGCCGAATCGGATCGACAGTTCCACCAGGCAATTGAACAGGGACATTCGTCTCCGGCAGCGTGCCAGCACTTCATCGGTCTGAACGCTCTTCGCGAAGGGCGAAGCAGCTGTGCTCAGCGAGCATTCGAAGAATCGTCTGAACTGGCCGTCTCTCGTTTAAAACTGGCCGAATTGGCGATCCAGGATAACAACCCGGATCAGGCCGCAGAATTGTTGAACGAGCTCTTAAAAGAGCAGCCCAATTCCTGGCGTGTCTATCACCTTTTGGCCGTTGCCGCCCATGAACGCGGTGACAAACGCAGCCGGCAGCAGTACTCCGCGTTTGCAGATGTCCTGAGTGAAGAGATACGTGGCCCGTGGCACAGTCGCGCTGGAATCATACAGACGCTTTCACTGGAAATGGACGTTCAGCATCGAATTGACGCAGCACTGGAGCAGCTGCAACGGCCACAGAACATCAATCGCGTCGCGGAAATCATTCTGGCTGAGAATGTCGAGGCCTGGGATCCTCTGCTCGAGGAGCTGCTTTCCAACATCGACCTTGCACAGGAGGACCGGAAATCACAGGTCGAAAGGTTACAGCGTGTCATCAAGAAAGACGGGGCCGATTCCTACCGGACCGCACGCCTTGGATTCGCTCTGTTGGCTCAGCAGAACACGACCGCAGCGGAACGCATCTTCGAAACGGGAATACACCTTTTGTCGGGCAACCAGACTCAGCAAGCGATCGACATGTGCGGTGCACTTGCCGAATTGCGAAAGCAAGCGGGCAACATGGAAGCCGCCAATCGCGTGACCGCATGGGGCGAATTTTTGCAGGGAACGCAGTTGCTTGAGGAACTCTCCATTCCTCTGGCGGCCGAAGCATTCGCCCGGTCCGTCGAACTCGACGATTCACCGGCACGCAGTTGGTTCTGGCTGGGCCGGTGCCGGCAACTGCTGGGGCAAAATAAGGCCGCTGCCACCGCCCTGGATGAATGCCTGACACGAAACCCGCACCACGAACGAGCAATCCGAAATCGCCATGCTCTGTCGTTGTCGCCCGCGGGCATCCCCGCCGACCCTGCGTTGGTCGAATGATGACTTCAACTCTCCCTCCTGGAGAGTTGCGTAGGACAGGTCCTGGCGCGCCCATCATCGCCAGAACAGGTCCTGCCTACGCAGCTGATTCGCGCCAACATGCCCTCTCCGCTCGTTCCTCGCGACTCTCCCAGAGAGAGAGTGTGACATTTTAAAACTCGTTCCCAGGCTCCAGCCTCGGAACGCATATCCCCGAAGCTCCGCTTCGACATGCGCACGTCGAGACGTCAGGAATTCACTCGCCTGCGTTTCTGCCGTTCTAATGCCGTAGGTCAGGACCTGTCCTGACAAAACCGATGCGCCAGGACGGGGCTTGGCAACATTGACGCGCCAGGACAGGTTGTTTAGTAGGGACACATGGGTAACACATGTTCATCTCTGATTTCACCTATGTGAGGAGGTAGAAACGTGACTTCACGCAGCCGATCTTCAAACCGAACCACCCGCCGGGAACGGGATGTCCAGCGCGTGTCCGCAAGAATATCAGTTTTCTGAAAGTTTTTTTGTAATAAGCCCGAAAAGTGATTCCACATGACTATTGTTTTTCTTACGTTGGTGCGTTCGGGGACAGACTCCCCGGGGCTGCGTCCGCGCAGAATGGCTTCCGAGGTCAAGAACTCGTTTGCGTTGGTTGTCAAATCTGACACCACGACAGGTTCTCTTCAGCAAATATTACTCATCGGTAATCTGAGCACGTTCTTGTGCCTGCTCGTCTTGTTTTCTTTTCAAAGGAGAATCTCATGTCACGCCTTAGTTCCGCGCGATCCAAACGCGGATTTACCCTGATCGAATTGCTGGTGGTGATCGCAATTATCGCAATCTTAATTGCGTTGTTGCTGCCCGCTGTGCAGCAGGCACGCGAAGCCGCTCGGCGAACTCAGTGCAAAAACAACCTGAAACAGCTGGGGCTGGCGATACACAACTATCATGATGTGCATGGCACTTTTCCGATCGGTCATCAGTGGGTGCGATATGACGGAAATGCAGGCGCGGCCAATAGAAATCCAGGCTGGGCCTGGACTGCGGCGATCCTGCCGTTTATTGATCAGGCACCGCAATTCAACCAGATCGTCTTTGAACATGATGTGAGATGTGTTGACCCACCCAATGCCCAGGTGATTGCTCTGAGCTACCCGGCTCAAAAATGCCCGTCGGACGTTATTGCGGATACCGCTACTCAAAACGTCGGTGGAACACGATATGAGTGGGCCACAACCAGTTATGCCGGGTGTGGCGGCTCGTTTCACGGGAGTTCGACGTCCACCAACAGAATTCGGTCGAATGGGATTTTTCACCGGCAGCGGGGGCAAATCGGGATTCGTCGCATTCGTGACATAACGGACGGTACTTCGAACACCTTTCTGTGCTGCGAATCCGCCGGCAAAAACAACGCCAATCGCAAACGGTGGTACGCCGCCTTTAACGGCAGGGGACGCGCCGGTAATACGTCCCGAGTGTTGACCGAAGGCTATACGCAGATCAACCCACCCGCCAGTTCCGCAGTCCAGGAAAAACGGAGGTCGGCGGGCAGCCTGCATGTGGGTGGAGCTCAGTTCACAATGGCGGACGGTTCCGTTCGCTTTGTCAGCGAAAATATTCAGCACACCGGTCGCGGTATTCGCAACAATCTTGGTGGCCCCAATATCTGGCGGAACATCCGCCGCGATCCCTATGACTCGGCCAATGGTGGTGCCGGTTTCGGGCTCTACCAGCGTTTGTGGTCCATGGAAGACAATTTGGTCCTGGGTGAATACTGATCGAGATTCGTAGCCAGTCGGTTCTGTCTATGCTGCGTCGGGTAACAGTCTGAGCATCCGTGTTCAGACTGTTGCTCGCCTGGCAGGGGTCGGCGCGAAGTCATTCGCTCAACAAGGAAGTCTATCAGTAGCGGCAAAGTCCTTGATCCAGCGACGCATCGTCAGCAAAGGGTGCAGTCAGGGATTATGGTTTTCGACCGTAGGATGGGACCACTGTCCCGTCCAGTAACTTGGTTCACTCGCTCCTCGTTAACAGCGTCGGTTGAACACCGTTCCTGTGACGCCGGCTACTTACGGTGAAACAGGTTATTGATGTGTTGTTCAGTGGCCGACCTTCTGTTGAGCATTCCCACACGATTCATTAACACGACAGCGTTTCACGCTGACTTGTGGCCGCGAAGAACGATTTTCAATAGCAGTTTCGTTACTCCCACGAGCCAGTATCGTCCACGACAATAAGTAAACTGTTCTAGCGCCGATTCAAAACCCCTCTTGCACGACATCTGGAAACCCGAAGTGTGAGCGAGGGACTGTAAACGAAACAAAGACAAAGACATCCCTCGCTGACGCGTCGGGTCACCACAGGTTTTGCAACTACTTGTAAACACCAATCCAAAAACACAAATCAGGAGATCCGGGCCATGAAATCACAAGACGCACGTGGTGCGACCAACATCAGCATTGCAGTTGCCAGAACGACTGCAATCGCTTTCTTTTTATCAATCACATTCATCGGCTGCAGTGGAGATGCGTCTGATGCCCCGACATTAGTTGACGCGCATGGCAAGGTCACCGTAGATGGTTCCCCTGTCGCCAACGCCCGCGTGATGTTTGTGTCAACACAGGGCAGTCCTTTCGGCGTCACGGATGCGAGTGGCAACTACACGATTGCATTCAACGACGAGCAGGATGGGGCATTTCCCGGCGAGACAACCGTCGTCGTCAAAAAGATGGATGCAGCAGAGTTCGTGGACGATCCGGACGGAGATGACGAAGATGACGAAGAAGGCTGGGAGGAAAAGGAGGAGGCCGGCGGCGAAGGGGGCGAATGGCAAATCAAGGTCAACGTGGCCGACGGCGGCAGTCCGTTCAACTTTGACCTGAAGTCAGAAGACGCCGGCAAGACCGTCGACGAACCAGTGGCAGCGCCTGGCGACGAATAGCAGTAGGGTCCGCTTCGCGGACCGTGGTATGGGTTCGACTCTCTCTGGACCGCTCATTAAATCGTGTCGGTCCGCACAGCGGACCCTACTTCCTGGTGGCGAGGAATAGCACAGCGCCTTAATTGGACAGCGCCACTTGTTTCGTTCGTTCAGTGTTCTTCGTAACCCGAAACGTAGGCGAGGCGATCGACGTGGTTTTTGTCCTCGCTTACGCTGCAGGTTGATATAAAGAAGAAAACAACGCCGTCCGATTAAGTTCTGGGGCATGAACGAACGGGCCTACTTCGAAAATCGAATCAGGGTTAACCATGCGCCACGAATTGTTGCTGGCGATGATCATTCTGAGCGTAGCGACGTTGTCCTTCATCGCAGGAAGGCGCAGCGGCCGGTTGCTCTTTCGCTACCTGTTGATCGGCTTCGTAGGGTTTTGGCTTCTGGTGCCGATGATGGCGGTCCGGACGGCCTCAGAACAAACGCAGGCCTTCAACGTGCCGGCAGGACGGCAGAACCGGCCCGTCGAAGAACACTCGCTGGGCTATGTGGGCTCGGACACTTGTCGCAGCTGTCATCCCCGACAGCACGCGAGCTGGCATTCGTCCTACCACCGAACGATGACGCAGCTGGCCACGCCGAAATCCGTCATCGGCGATTTTAGCGGAGTCCTCGATTGGCATGGCAAACAGGTCGAACTATGGCGTGAACAGGATGAATTCTTTGTGGACCTGGAACTGCCACTGGGCGCCCAGGTCCCGGGCGAGCACGTTAGATTTCAACGCCCGATCGTGATGACGACTGGTTCGCACCACATGCAGGCGTACTGGTATCCACTGATGGAGGATTCGCCGTTCCTGGGCCTGCTGCCCTTTGTGTATCTGCGTGAAGAACAACAATGGATCCCGCGAACCACTGCGTTTCTACAGCCACCTCGGTCCGATCCGGATGAAACCGGTCGCTGGAGCAACGACTGCATTCGCTGCCACGCCACACACGGTCGAGC
>JBDONA010000856.1:0-1685 GCA_039831575.1 Fuerstiella sp.
CTGCAGTAGCCTCCGGCACCCAGCCAATAGCATTTTCCTTCGAGTGCTTGGAGCAACAGACTCCCGGATACAATACGCACGGCAATTCGAACGGCCCGAGATCGTACGGCCGCCGATCCTTGAGGACTAAATGATCGTCCCCTAGCTGATCTGCGAAATTCGGCCAGATCGGATCGTCTGCCTCCTGCAGGTAGTCATGATTCCCCGGCAGCACGGCCACCAGCCCCTCGAACCTTTTCAACGCATGTGCAGTTTCGCGAATTGCGGTCTTGGAAACTTTCAGGTTGTCGAACAGGTCGCCAGCAATTGCGAACAAATCACATTGTTCCCTGTTGGCGAGTTCCACCATTCGTGAAACAACTTCGACGCGAGCCTTCACCAGAGAATCTCGAACAGTGTCCGGGTATCCACGTGTAAATCGCATCCCGACGTGAACATCTGAAGTATGAAAAATCCGCACTTAACCCGACCCCCTTTGGCCTTCTGTGGAGATGTAGCGCCCTGAGAATCAGGACGACGAGAATCCCGAGTCTTGACGAAGCTTCGATCATAACCTCCCCGAGGGTTACATACTCGAACGCCTACTCCTTTGTGAACATTTACACGAAATACAATCCGGACTGACTGGCGTAAGCGTTGCGTCTGCTGTTCTATATACAGTTGCTGCTCCCCGGGGAACTTTCATAGTTCGTGGGCCATTAACGTTATGACCGTGAACGCCACAGTGAAATTGGCGTTAACTTCAGCGGTGCAATTCCGCAGTCGCCGGCGCTCCTTTCGTCCGTTCAGACGAGTTCGGTCTGTGTCCCACTATCCGATTCCATGGCACGTACTTTCGTGACGGCCAAAGTGTTCTTCTGATCCGGGACGCCAATGGTTAGTCTCGTTCCTAAGCGGTAGGAAATTACCGCATGTGTTGACTTGGTTTGATTCAGACAAACAGGTGATCTTTTTACCTGTCATCCCGTGCAAACTAAGCTGATGACCGAATCTCGGATCGAACTTGATCGTCTAAACTGATGCGATGTTGAAAGCTACTGATGTATTTGAATTCGGGCAGCGAGTTAGTGTATTCCCCATCGGATCTAATCCTGTTTGTTCAGTCGCCGTTTGCGTGCTGGATGGAACGGCTGAGACTGGTTCGGCCGGACATCGCGGTCCGTGACGAACCGAGTGAAGAACTCATGTTGATTGCCAAGACGGGCGAACTTCATGAAGCCGCGTATCTGCAATCGTTGCGGGACGCCAACCACGATATCTGTGAGATCACGGGCGATCGCCATCATGCGGGAACTGCGACGCTTCAGGCAATTTCCGACCAACGCGAAATCATCTTCCAATCATACCTGTCTCTGCCTCCGTTTGCCGGCTACGCAGACTTCCTCGTCAGGGAGGCGGGCAACGACACTCGCTATGAAATCTGGGACACCAAGCTTGCTCGAAAGCCAAAGCCGTATTACCTCATACAGCTATGCTGCTACGCTGAGATGCTTGAGAAAGTCCAGGGCAGCCGACCGGACACGCTTCGCGTTGTTCTTGGCACCAACCAAATCGCTTCATTTCGTACTGATGATTTCTACTTCTACTATCGTCATTTGAAAGCGGCGTTTCTTGACCTCATGGATCAATTCGACCCGGATGCAGATGCACCCGCACCGGATCCTCGTGGCAAACATGGTAGCTGG
>JBDONA010000470.1:0-6945 GCA_039831575.1 Fuerstiella sp.
TGCCGTTGCGGAGGACTTGGCGCCGGCCAGCATCGCTGGCGGCGCGGAAGACGTGTGGGAATGCTGCCACTGCTACTGCGGCACACTCATTTCCGACGGTAAAACACCAGCTCTGTTGGCGAGCACTCATGAGGCTTTGCCGTTGTTGATACAGGCACGCAAGTGTGTTACACAAGCGCACGAGACTCACTCGCTGGCGCTTATAGCTTGTATTGCGGCCCCTGCCTTATGGCACCGACTTCGAACTGATCACTCAGGGGCCGGCCACAATTCCGTCGTAGCGTTCGGTGGCGAGTGTCGTGCTGGAGACAATGGTGAGCCCACCGGTAAACATCGGGACAAAGACGGCGTTGTCGTCATATGGAATCGAAATGCTGACGGTGACTTCGCGAGTGTTGTTCGTAATCACGTCCGGCGTGACGGTGACGGCCAGAGTGTCCACTCCGATGATACTCATGATCCGTTCGGCTTCGGCTATTCCGATGGCCACATCGGCCCCGGGAATCACAAGTTTTCGAGCACCTTCGTAGGCCGCATTATGTGATGTCGCTCGAATTGTGCTGAGCGTTGCGAACTCGATTCCTCCAAACAGCAGAATGAAGAAAACAGGTGCGACCACTGCGAATTCGACGATCGCTACTCCGCGCCGGCATGGCGTCGTTCCTGATCGACGATTCGTTCGTTTCCTGAATGTGAGTTTCATGACAGTTTCCTCATCCCGACTGTTCCAGGTCGCAGTCACTGTACGGCAAAATCTTCGGCTTATTCGGTCAGCAGTGTGGGCAGGTTGTTGGCGATTTCTTCGAAGACGGCGATCAATCCCGCCTGGTTGTCTGCGTGCCAATGGCGACCGCCTCCGTTATGCGCCTCCGTTATGCGCCACGGTCTGCATATGCGATCGATTCGCACCGCTGCCGAAAGTGATGGTGTGGACGGTAATTCCGTAGGTGTCATGTGCTGTCCGGGCCACGGTTTCCGGCATGATTCCCCGGTTGTGCCGGCCGTCAGTCATTACGACAATTGTCTTCGTGGCATTGGCACGGGCGAACAAAGGAGCCGTGACTCCATCAATGCCGTCCTGCAGTCCCCGTCCAATGGCGGTCATGCCACCAACCGACCGTGCGTTGATGGTGGCCATTAACCGGGCATAGTTGAGCGTCATGTCTTCGTCGAGGGTAGATGTGGTGGAATATGTCACGACACCGACAAGTTCATCCTGCGGCGTGGTTGACAGGGCATTCAGAAATGCTGCCACTGCTGTCTTCAGATCCAGCCAGCGATTTCCGCCAGGCGTCCATCTTCTCATGGACCCCGATCTGTCCAGCACCAGAACGACATCACGATCCATGTGAGACGCAACGGCAGTCTTGACGGGTTCGAAGTGACCCATGTCAAAGATCCCAGTGAACAGCATGGGTATCGCTCCCGATGCCGATCCTTCGGTTCGTCGGCCCGTGACGTGGACTCCATTCAGGCCGTGGGTGTCCTCAGGCTGTTCGGTGAACAACCATGATCCCGCTCCGTCCGGTGCCGACATGCCAAAAGCTACGTCTGTGCTGGCCAGCAACAGAGAGCTTCCGCCGACGGTGTTCCGGGCTGCGGCTTCCATCGCAGTCGCGCGAGCGATATCAGTGTCCTGAGTGCGGCTTAACATGCAACTGCCGGCGCGAGCCGCCGCATCCGTCGCTGTGCGCAGCTCGGTACGAGTCAATTGCATCCAGGCGATGTTGATCGCGAATGCGGAGCAAGCAAGAATCACCGGCAGGCATATCGCGATGAGCGGCAGCATGGCTCCCCGACGGTTCCGGCTGACTACTTTTGCGTGTCGTTGAATCATCGTCTCAGAATTCCTTCATCATTGTGGCCTCGCCATCAACGACAATCGCGTCGTAGAAGAAACCGGAAATTATGGAATTTGCATTGACCGGAGCCGCGACGCGAACAGAAACCCACGTTTCTGCCGGCAGAGTCGCAAAATCGGCTGGGGAGACAGTGACGGTTGCTGACTTAACATTACGAGCTGTGAGTATGCGGTTGGCCGCCGTCGTCACATCGACCGGGTCACCATTTGGCGAAACAGACACGCGAACGCCTTCGTACGCAGCCACGCTGAGTGATTGTTTCAGATAAACCATTGAACACGCTTCAATGGTCCCAACGATCAGCACAAGAAGTATCGGCAGGCACACCGCAAGTTCTGTTGCGGCGATGCCTTTACGAGTACGGCAGGATCTGACATACGGTCCATGAATCTGCATGTCGTCAGCGTCTATCTGAACACTTCCGGGCATTGCTGGCCGCCACCCACAAGGGTTGGTCACGGTCTGCTGGACACTCTTAAATGAACCCGTTTTTTGAGCGGTCGAATTCATGTTCAGTCCGGTTGTATGGGTCTTGACGGCAGAAACACCAGCAGGTTGCTGCCAGCGTGTGGACCTGGGCCATGCTCACAGTCAATGTAGAGCCGATCTGAGTACCTCGTGCAGTCGTAGAGCGGGCCGTCGTGGCGAGGCTGTCGAACAGTGGGCGGGGACTTCGTTCGCACGTGCCGTTCTTTGGGTGATGGCACTGCGGCAGAGAACGTCGACCGCCACCATTGCACGCCGACTGACTGCGGCGGACCGAATGAGATTACATGCGTGACATATGCGATTTGTCGGCGTCGCCCCAGGTGTATCTTTGGTGATGCCAACCAGATTTGTCTGGTCATGTTGCACTTTGGCAATGTTCGGCTGGCCTTGTCTACGTCTGACATCAATCGCGATGTCTTTTCGCCACCAGTCGTCACAACTCGACAGAGATTTTCCCGCCAAAGGCGAGATTTGGTGAACATGGACGCAATACACAGCGATTGATGTCGCAGCCTTTCAACACAGGGGTGGGCCATCCTTGATACTCACAACGCTTCCACGAGACACATCATGAGAAAAATCTTCTCGCTGTCCTACACGCCGATCGGGAACAAAAAGAAACGCCGTGGTGCGGCGATGGTAGAGATGGCAGTCTGCTTTCCCGTCTTCATGCTGATGCTCCTGGGCATTATTGAATTTGGTCGTGGATTAATGGTTTCGCAGCTGTTGACCAGCGCTGCTCGAGAAGGCTGCCGCTCAGCGGTTATGGACGGTTCCACAGACACAGCCGTGGAGGCCGAAATTACGACGCAGGTCGTCAATACCGTTGGGTGTGTGGCTGAGGATATCAACATCTCTATTGTTGTAACGTCCGTCAGCAACGGTGCCGTTGTCCCCCTGCTTGCTGATGCTGATCCAAGAGACCTGATCGACATCGACATAACGGTGTCGTTCGATTCAATCAGCTTTACGGCCGGTCGATTCCTAAGTGGACACCTTCTTCGCGGGCAATGTGCGATGCGAAAAGAATGACGTTTTGGTCACCGCCTAATCCCCTCATTATTCAGTTCCGATTAATCACTAACCAAAACAAAGGGGTGCATCATGATCAGATTCACGAGGCTGTTCTGTCTCGCATTGTTGACTTTCTCTATAGGCTCAATCGCAGCGGCAGTTGACCTGCCTGCTGGGACCACGAATACCCGGGTCGAAGAGGACTGGGTCGCGTACATCCGCAACCCGGATGACAGCGTGGGGGCGCCGCAGATCGCGAATGTGATATCACCGATTCCCTCAACGTCGGGAGCATTCGGGATGGTGGAGCTAAATCACAGAAGCCAACCGACGTTTCAGGATGGCGGCTATCAGGTTCAAAGCTGGATCGGTGAGTACAACAATTCGGTAGTCTTTTCAGAGGAAACCAATTTACTCATCCGTGACTATGACAAGCTGGAATACACGGTCGGTATTGAGCTGTCCGGCGATAATCTGGAGTTCTTTTTGAAAGATGGAAAATCCAGAACGTGGGGCAGATTTGCACGTGACGGGATCCACGCCGACACTCCGGCCGACGGCGTGACTCTGGCGGACTACGATCCACAGTTTTCGGTCGACAACACAACGATCAATGTCGGTTCGCATCGAGTGGAATTGCTGTATCAGCGCGAGACGCGCTATTACTCATCCGACGGCCTGGAACTCACGGATAGTACACCCCGAGTCATTCATCGCTTCAGCGACCTGATTCAATACGTATCTCTGGAAGATTACGAGCAGAATGAGGCTTACTACAACATTGAGATCACGGAATAGCGGATGGCTTCACGCAGCCTCGACTTTCACCATCTTTATCCAGGAACGATGTGATGAACGATACGACTTTCCGTCGCAGTCGACTGCGACCTGACGACGAGGCCCGCCGCGGTGCGATCATGATTTTGGCAGCGGCCATGCTGATAGTCGTAATCGGCTTTGCTGCATTCACGGTTGACTTTGGGATGGTCACTCTGACCAAAGGGCAGATGCAGAGTGCCGCCGATGCGGCTGCCCATGCAGCGACACTTGAGATCTCCAGAGCGTTCGGTCCAGGTGGCGAGCTCACGGCTCAGGCTGCCGAAGACATCGCCCGTGATCGTGCTGTGGAAATGGTGGCCCGGTTCCGCACCGGGGATGTTACGTCGTCACAGGCTGACACGGTTCGTGATGTGCGAGTTGGACGCCGATCCTGGAATAGTGCCAGTCAGCAGTGGGTCGAAGAATGGGGTGTAGCTCCATATAACATGGTAGAAGTTACCGTCCGGCGTACAGCTGCCGATACCACAGCTCTGCCCATGACGTTTGCACAGGTTCTTGGTCGCGATTCGTTCGAGCTGACTGCCACTTCCGTGGCCGCGCTGGCGCCGGGGGTTGGATTCTCGTTGGAAAGCGACGGTCCTTCGCCGACCGCCACGATTGATATTCTTCCCATCGCCCTGGATCTTGGGTCCTGGACTGATTTGCTGGATCAGTGCTACAACGGAACCAACCATGGCTACGACGATGATTACTCATGGACCTCCGCCAATGGTCTGGAAAACAACAGGAGCGACAGTATTCCGGAAATTAACATGTACCCGGACCTGAACAGCAGTGACGCGCCGGGTAATCGAGGAATGGTGGATCTTGGTGCTGCCGGTAACAGTACGGCGGACATTAAACGTCAGATTGTTGACGGGCTGAATGCCTACGACCTTTCGTTCTTGCCCAACAATGAGATTACGTTCGACGAAAATGGAGCTTTGTATCTTAACGGCGACACAGGAATCAGTGCCGGAGTAGAAGACGCACTGGAGTCCATCATCGGGCAGGTGCGCGCCATTCCGATCTTCATCGAAGTGACGGGTCAGGGGAACAACGCCACATTCACGGTCGTCAAATTCGTCGGCGTGCGAATCATGGACGTCAGGCTGAGCGGCGGACCATCGATTCGACATCTGACCGTACAGCCTGCACCGTTCACTTGCTCAAATGTGATCAGGGGAGAAGTTGAAGTGAACGTGGACTCGCTGCTCAGTCAGCCGGTTGTCATCCGCTGATGAGTTGCACTTACACAGGCAAGAATTGTGCGTTGAATGCCCACTTGACTCAATGCATACACGTGACAACCCGCTGTCGGGTGGTGATTCGAAACGAATGCGGAAATCTGAACATCCCTGCGACACTTGACTCTTTCACAAGGGTTGAACCCTTGTCAGACGTGTCATTCAGGAGTCGAACACATGCGGACTGCAATCCTTTTCGCCATCACCGTGCTGTGTGGTCGTGTCGCCTCGGCACAGCCAGGAGGCGGACTTCCTCAGCTGGGATCTGAACTGCCGGACGTTGTGGTCTACAGCGAAGACGGCCGTGAGTTCTCGCTGAGCGAACTGCGCGGTGAATATGCCGTGCTGGTGTTTGGTTGTCTGACCTGACCACCGTTTCTCAGAAACGTTCCCGGTCTGGAGACGGTTGAACGCGATTATTCTCGCAAGGGCGTCAATTTCTATTACGTCTATAAGACGCTCGCTCATCCGGAAACCAATCGCTACGTCGCCCCGATTACCTTGGATGAGCGACTCATGCATGTGGCTGAGGCGAAGGAGAAGCTGGGAACTCGCATCAACTGGATCTGCGATTCCATGGATAATGTGCTGAAGCATGCCCTTGGTGACCGGCCGAATTCGGAGTTCATTTTTGACCCGGACGGAAATCTCGTCGTGGCTCGCCAATGGAGCAGTCCGAGTGACCTGCGCGCGGACCTTGAGGATCTTGTGGGGGCCGTGCGACGTGAGACAACGATCGCTGATTTGAACATGAAACCGCTCGCACCGCCAAAGACAGCCGCGACGGGCATTGTACCCCGCGTGACGTTGCCTGGACAGATGATGCCTGTTCTGACTGAACCGGTCATCGATGAATCCGGTGAGCCATTCTACGTGAAGTTGCGTGCCGAAGTGGATGGTGACTTCTTCCGCACCGGACACGGTCAACTCTATCTCGGTTTTTTCCTGGACCCGCTGTACAAAGTTCACTGGAACAACAGAGCAATGCCTGTCGTCTTTGAGGTGGAAAGCACCACGGGAATTATTGTGGCTGACGATTCGGGCGAAGGCCCTGACGTTGAAGTCGATGCGGACGCAGATCCCCGCGAGTTCTTGCTGGACCTGTGCGCCGATGCTGCTGCAGAAAATCGTCGCGGGCCACACGAAATTGTGATCAACGTCAGATACTTTGCGTGCGACGACGCCGAAACGTTCTGCAAGCCCGTATCCCAGACCTATCGTATCACCCTGGAACGTGATCGTGATGGAGGTTCCCGTCGAACGGCAGGCAGTCGAGGCGGCCGCTTACCGGGAGGGGGGGCCTTCGGTGGTCGTCGCCCGGGATTCGGCCGTGGTTCAGGAGGTTTTCCTCGCAATATGTCGCCGGACATGCAGCGAAGAATGCAGCAGCGTCGCAGTCGTCAGCCACCGCGTTGATAGTGCCGGAAGACTTCGCTTGATCCAATGCGTCGCGGCAGTCCCCTCGTCCGCGGTTTTTCCCTTTGAGTTCATCACCCGGAATCCGAGTAGGAGAA
>JBDONA010000332.1:0-6944 GCA_039831575.1 Fuerstiella sp.
CCACAGAAATACCTGATCACGATTCACGCCAGGAACCCCCCCATCGTACGCTTCCTGAACACGTAACAATTCCAGACATTTTCTCAACTCAACACTTGAAGAAACCTCAGATGTCTTCGTGCTGGTATTGTGACCCCTTCCAGGGGCTTCCTCAGAACTGAAGACGCGCCAGTGGAAAGCGTTTTCCCGCGATCGATAAACCAGCAGGTCGCTGGCATCACGTACTGCAGGTGACGCAATCGTGTTCTTTTGCCCGATGCGGTCTCTGAACACAATTCTCTGTCACTCGGTTGGCGCGGCTTCCGGACCAATGCAGGCCAGACGCATGGAAAAGTAGTGAGATTCGTGGATTGTCCGGTCCCCCGTGTCGCGGACACGTCGCCAGATTTCCGACATCATGGATTCGATGCGTTGTTGCTGACCCGGGTCGTTCACGCGGTTGTGCATTTCATGAGGGTCTTCCTGCAGGTTGTACAGTTCATCAAAGTCAAATCCATTGAAGACGAACTTCCACGGCCCCTGCCAGAGAATTCGCTGCATCAGGGGAAACCGGGTGCCGTGGTATTCCGCATATCCCGTTTCAAAACTGGTCGGAATGGTCTGGGGCTGAGCAAGCAGGGGTTGGAAGGATTGGGAATCCGACACGTCGATCGTTTCCGTCTGGCCAAGTTCACAAAATGTCGCACCCACGTCAGCGATACTGACCTGTGCATCACACGTACGGCCGGCGGCAACACCTGGACCGGCGATGATCAGCGGGATGCGGTAAATTTCTTCGAAGGCGCCAAAGTTGTGGGCGTCGAAACCGTGCGCACCGACATACCGTCCGTGGTCGGCCATAAAAACGACGATCGTGTTTTGCAGCTGTCCCGCGTCATCCACCATGGCAGTCAGTCGCTGCACAATTCCGTCCAGTTCTGTGATGCGTCCGAAGTAGCACGTTCTGGCGGCACGCCAATGCTCTTCGGAAATATCACGCCCGATCTGTTGCTCACGTTGGTAGATATTGGGGCGGTCAGAAAGATCGTCGAAGAAGTTATCGGGCAGCGGAATGCTTTGAGGATCGTATCGGTCCCATGTCTCCCGGCCGACAATCAGTGCTTCATTGGGTTCGGAAAAACTCACGCAGCAACACCACGGATCTGATTTGAGCAGACGATCAGCAAGAAAGCATTCAGCGTCGGCAGCCGTCAAACCGGGGTAGCGATCATCAAGCGGTGTGTCGGTCACGCCCCAATGCAGAATCCGTTTGTATCCACGCGGCCCTTCGACGTAACCCGTCAACGACTCATCCAGTTCAAATGTTCGCGGTCCCTGATCGCCCTTGCCGATTCCCCTGACGTGCTCGGCGCCTTTGACGATGCCTTCCTGCCAGCCAAACTGCGTCACGTCCTGCGTGCGTTCGACGTGCCATTTGCCAAAGTAGCCGGTGCGATACCCGGCGGCAGAAAGCCGTTGAGCGAAGTGCGGATGCTCTGTCCGCAGCACACATTGGTCGTTGTCGCGACCATGTTCCACTTCCAGGACACCGTGATTGTGAGGCAGCAGGCCCGTCATCAGACTGGCGCGGGCCGGAGAACAAGTCGGGCAGGTCGTGTGCGCGTTACGAAAACGCACGCCACGATCGGCCAATGCCTCGATGTTCGGAGTGATGCACGGATGGCCGGGGTCGACGGTATCGGCCTGCATGCCATCAGCAAGAATGATCAGAATATTGGGTTTGGTCATGGGTCAGGATTGTTCATAAACACAAGTTGCAGACGAGTCAGGTGAGCGACCAACGGGAGCGGCCCCACGCCCTATATCTTCCGAGCGACAGCTCGCATCGGCTGGCGGGCCGTCCCGCCCGTCAGGAAACCAGCCACCACACGCCTCCGATGATTGCGACGACCAGTACCCAACCGACCAGAAAGCCGGACATCGCTTTCCACGTCGGTACGGGAATCTCGAGATTCGTGCGGGAAAACAACACACGTCGAGGTGCCGGAATCACTCCCTGCGGCAGCGTACACGGCTGTTCAATCACTTCGTTTTCCTGAATCGGTGTTCTCATCAGTTCGTAAAAACGGTCCAGCTGTTGCGGATCATTCTTGCGAGTGCACAGACTCACCACAATTCCACCGGCAAACCCGGCTGACAGATACGCCACCATCTGCCACGGCACCGTTACGACCAGCGATTCGTTGTGAACGGCAACAATGCCTAGTGATTCGCTGAATGGCCAACCTGCAACAGTCGTTGCCGTCACGTCCATGCCGGACACCCACCAGGTCGTCGCCGTCAGCAGCGTAGCCGCCCATGCTCCTGCGGTTGTGGCTCCACGCCAAAACACGCCCAGCCAGAAAGCCGGAGCCATCACGGCGTTCAGCTTCCAGAGAATCTCCAACCCCTGAATGACACCACTGAGCCAGAACGTGTATCCAATCGCCACTACGACAACCGCCAGTCCCGACGCGCGAGCAACCCATAGATAATGAGTCTCGCTGCGACCGGGATTGACTGGCCGATAGAGATTTTCGGTAACCAGTCCCGATGCGGAAATCATGAATGAGTCGCACGATCCCATGACGGTTGCCAGCAGACCTGCCAGAAACAGCCCCAGCAACCCCGGCATCAACTGCGGCAGAAATTCAGACGCCATCAAGCCGTAAACATGATCTGGGTTGTCGACGCGACCCGCATAGTGTGCAAACGCCGCAAGTCCGGTCAGACACCATGCGACGGTACAAATTCGCTTTAGAAACGTGCCTCCCATGAAACCAACGGCTCCATCGATTTCTGTTCGGCCGGCCCCGCACGTCCCCATGTTGTGCGGCTGCACCGTGACGCTCAGCAGCGAGTTCAAAGCGATCATGCCGATGTAGAAAACGCCGATCTCTCCAGGCGTCACAAGGGACAGCATGTCTTTGCCGGGCGACAATTCTGCGAACGATTGCCGCATCCCTGAGATTCCGCCGACCGCATGCAGCACAGACGGCAACAGCAGGAATGAGAACAACAGCGTCAGAATGCCCTGCACAAAGTCCGTCACGATGGCGGCTCGCAATCCACCTGCCAGCCCATACGCCACGAACAGGACCGTCATGACCACAATCGACGCTTCGGCCGAGATCGCAGAGCCCGTGCAGGCTTCGATGACCGCGCCTGACCCCTTCAGCATATTGCCGATCGTCACGACGAACTTCGCCAGTCCGAACGCGCAGAACAGCACGGCGACGGACGGGCCATAACGAGCGGCAAAGACGTCGGCCGTCGTTAGCGCCCGAAAACGTCTCATCATCGGCGCGATCAACCAGAAGAAGGGCGTGGCAAACAACCACATCCATTGATACCAAATCCCCGACAGACCGCTGGAATAACACTTCGAAGCAACGCTGACCGCCTGGTCCGAATGAGTGCTGGTGCCAAACCCGTGCATCAACATCATCAACTTGCCAAATCGCCGCGGCATGACGAAGTCCGACATCGAGTTCACCTGCCGACTGGCCCGGATACCAAGCACAGTGACGCCGATCAGATACACACCCAATGCCATCCAGTCAGCAGCAGCAAGTCCTTTCATGAGTTTTAGTGCCCGTTTTCAGATGGACGCATGATGGCATAAAGGCTGGCCGGATACGGAATATTACTCTCGTATGTTCCGCCGGTCCTGGCCGCACGGTATAGTGCCACAATCAGGATTTGTTCACGCGTGCGTGAAGTCAATTCTGCTGAGCGGTGGGCGACATGATATCCGGCCGTGGTTGAGGCTTCCAACCGCAACGCTGTTGCCGGCAGCAGCAACCACATTCGTACGACATATTCTGCGGTTTCCCTGAAACTCGAAGTCAATATGTACCGATGTTCTCACTCTTCCCAACACCCGGTCGACCACAACGATGCACGTTCCGCGTCAGCCGACGTGATGCGCTGAGCATCGGCGGACTGAGTGCGCTCGGTGGTTTGTTGCCGGGAATGCAGACTGATGTGTTTGCCGGCCAGCAGACACACTCGGCGACGGCGAAACGCTGCATCTACATTTTCCTGTGTGGCGGCCCGTCGCAGCTTGATATGTGGGACCCAAAGCCAAACGCACCGGATGCAATTCGTGGTCCGTTCCAGCCGATCGCCACCAATGTCCCAGGATTTCAGATCGGTGACCTGCTGCCGTTAACCGCTCAGCGGGCCGACAAATTCGCCATCGTCCGCTCGATGACGCACACTTCGAATTCGCACGATGTGGGTATAAAATATACGCTGCTGGCCGATTCGTCGGTACCGGGACCGGCATATCCTCCGCTGCCTTCCGATCATCCGGGAATGGGAGGAATCCTTCGCAGTCTGCTGGGCGACAGCGGACGACTGCCGGCCTGGGTCACAATTCCTCGACCGTTCACCACGGGCAACCGTTATTACCGCGGTCAGACCGGCGGCTTCCTTGGCAACACATTCGATTCATTCCTGCTGAACGAAGAAAAGAAAAATTCCCTCGCGGACAAGACCT
Organism: Fuerstiella sp.; assembly: GCA_039831575.1. Taxonomy (GTDB): domain Bacteria; phylum Planctomycetota; class Planctomycetia; order Planctomycetales; family Planctomycetaceae; genus Fuerstiella. The sequence goes on from JBDONA010000332.1 coordinate 4,484, forward strand.
TCCGCATCGCCGCGCTTGATCTGCCGGAAGCTGTCGATTCGTCGCGATTCTCGGGCCGCCGACAGTTGCTGAATTCGATCGACCGGCCCACGGCCAGTTCCATCGATTCGGGGTCGTCGCAACAGGTGCGTTCGAACTACGACAAGGCATTCGACCTGATCTCGTCGGCAGACGTACGTGGTGCCTTCGATCTGGATCAGGAGTCTGCTTCGCTGCGCGACCGTTACGGGCGGAATGAATACGGACAGAGCTTTCTGCTGGCGCGACGTCTGGCAGAAGCCGGCTCTCGATTCGTTAACGTCTTCTGGACGTATTACGGTAAGGACGGCTGTCAGTTTAATCTGTGGGACAACCACGGCTCGGACAAAGACGTCTGCGGTGGGCACAACCGCGGAGTCGACATGATCCGAGGGGAATACTGTTGCCCGTCGTTTGACCGAGCGTTCTCGGCACTGCTGGATGACCTGACCGATCGCGGCATGCTGGACGACACTCTGGTGGTCGTCACGGGGGAATTCGGACGCACACCGAAGATCAACAAGTTCTCGGGCCGCGACCATTGGTGCCATTGTTATTCGTCAGTGCTGGCGGGCGGCGGCGTACGAGGAGGAGCGATTTACGGAGCCAGCGACGAACAGGCCGCGTACGTGAAGGAATCCCCCGTCCGTCCGGAAGATCTGGGCGCGACGATGCTGCACAGCTTTGGTTTCGCTCCTGAAGCGGAAATCATGCACCCCACCGGCCGGCCGGTTCGAAGCTCAACGGGACGGCCGATCACGGCACTGTTTTCCTGACGTGCGGCCAGCTGGGCGACCGACAACTCAGACAGTTTTGACCAATCTTTCATACCGTGACTCACTTCCTTATGAACCAGACAATTCCCGGACTTCTACTCGCTCTGTGCTCCCTCATTGGCCCGGCCGCGGGCGCTGACCCACCGAACATCGTCTTTATTCTTGCCGACGACATGGGATATGGTGACCTGGGTTGCTACGGGCATCCCGTTGCCAAGACGCCGCACATCGATCGACTGGCGCGGGACGGCGTGCGGTTTACGCAACACTACTCCAACGGCCCGGAATGCAGCCCGACTCGCACGGCATTTCTGACCGGACGATATCAGCAGCGAGTCGGCGGCCTTGAGTGCGCCCTGGGCACCGGCAATGTCGGACGCTACGACGACGCCATTCGCCTGGCCGAAGCACGAGACCTGGGGCTGCCGGCCGCGCAGACCATCATTCCGAATCAACTGAAGTCCTCCGGCTACGCGTGCGGTGTTTTCGGCAAGTGGCATCTGGGATACGAGCCGAAGTTTAATCCGATGGAACACGGCTGGGATGCATTCTTCGGTTACCTGGGCGGCAACGTTCACTACTTCAATCATCGCGAAACCAGTGATCTGCATGTGCTGTTCAAGGGGCGCCTGCCCGTGCACCGTGAAGGTTACATGACTGAGCTAATCACTGACGATTCCATCGAATTCATTCAGCAAAACAAGAGCAAGCCATTCTTCCTGTACGTCTCTCACGAATGTCCCCACTTTCCGTTTCAGGGACCTGGCGACGGGGCAAAGGTGGTGACGGCCGAGAACTGGATGGACGTCGCCCCTGACGCCTACGTAGCCATGCTGCAGCATCTGGACACCGAAGTCGGCCGCTTGCTGACGGCCATCGAATCCGCCGGAGTTTCCGAAAACACAGTTGTTGTTTTTGTGTCCGACAATGGGGGATTCGCCGGAGCGGCACATATGGGCGGTCTGCGTGCAGCCAAAGGAACCACCTTCGAAGGCGGTATTCGAGTGCCACTGATCATCCGCTGGCCGGAACACATCAAGCCGGGCAGCACCTGCCATCAGCCATGCATCACATTTGACCTGACGCGTTCGTTCCTGCGGCTGGCCACAGCCAATATTCCCACGGACAGGCTGGACGGTCACGACATCATTAAACACGTTACGTCCGGACGAGATGATTATTCGCGGACTCTGTTCTGGCGAGGTAAGCGTGGCGACCGTGTCTGGTCGGCCGTCCGCGACGGAGACCGAAAATATGTTCGCAAAGTGGAAGCCGGCGAACGTGAAGAGTGGATGTTCGATCTGTCGAAAGACCAGACCGAGTCAACCAGTCTGCTGCCCGTTGGTCAGGCTGATGACCTGCGGAAGCTTCTGGCCGACTGGGAAGTCGATGTGAAGTCGTCACGATAGTTCACTGGTGGTGCAGTCACGGAATGTTGTACAAGTGGATTCAACGCCACAAAATACCAGCACGAAGACATCTGAGGTTTCTTCAAGTGTTGAGTTGAGAAAATGTCTGGAATTGTTACGTGTTCAGGAAGCGTACGATGGGGGGGGTTCCTGGCGTGAATCGTGATCAGGTATTTCTGTGGATCGTAGGGAGTTCTTGTCTTCCAGACGACGAACAGAATTCGAATCCAGCGAGAGGCCGTCTTGCGAATGGCGGCA
>JBDONA010000160.1:0-6936 GCA_039831575.1 Fuerstiella sp.
GACTTAAGTGCAGTGACGATTCTTTCAACCAACTGTGGGTTGTTCTCCCTCTCCCGGGAAATCAGCCTGAGGCTGTCGGCCGCCCTGACAGTATCCGACTCTGCCGTTAACGGTACGACAGACGGCTGGTTGATATAACGTTCTGCCCAGGCGACAAAGAGTTCCATCACCACGTCATCGCCAAAACCTCTGTTGTCGTGATACGACCACAGGCGCTTTCGCCAGTTCACGTCAGCGGACTCGAATTCCTTCACCCACAGGTGAAAGTAGGTCGGTCCAGGGTTTGCCTTTCGCAGGACTTCGGATGTGTACCGGTCAATCGTTTTGGACGGAGTGTTAGCATCGGGGCTCAGATCCCGTTGTCCGTTCAGGCCGGGAACTGTCTTCAGCAACGCTTTCGTGATCCGGTCGGACGTCTGCGGCGAAGTCAGCACTATACACGCGTTGAACGCAGCTTTGAGACCAGTGATGCTTCGTTCCCGTCCCAGCAGACGGAGCCATTCACTGAGCGGCTTGCCCTCATACAGCGGTTTCAGTTCTGCCTCTGCGGTTGATACCGCAACACCGCCTGCGGTGGACGGCCGCCGCAATGACTTGTCCCGGGGCTCCAGTCGAATCCATGCCACGACCGTCCCGCCGTTCTGAATCGTGAACTGACGATTGTCGATTGTAAGTTCGTCGCTTTTGCCGTTAATTATCAGTTCGTACTTACCCGCTCGAAGACGAGTTGCCGTAGCCCCCTGTTTGATCGAAATCTCACCGGCCGGTTTCGCGTCGCCCACAATGTGCACCTCGATGTCGGAGACCTCAGATTCGATTACCAGCTGGCCTTTGTCGGTTTCCAGTCTGATAAGAATCTCGGCAACGATCAGTATTGGCAGAGCAAAAGCTGCAGCGATCCAGCGGCCAACGCGGTTGCCGTTCCCGTTGCCGTCGTTCGCAATATCATTCGCCGTGTTCAGCCCGAACTGTCTGAGTCTCTGCTCCGGGCCTCGTTCAGGAAGCGGCGACTGCGACTCGGCTTCTCTGGCGCGACCCAGCAGTCCAACCAGATCTGCAGACTGCGTGAATTCGGCAAGGCGTTCAGCAACATGTGCGGCACTGGCAGGGCGATCCTGAGGATTGCGAGCCAGTAGCGATCCGACCAGTGTGTCCAATTCAGCCGGCGCTGTGGGGCACAGGGTGTCAAGGTTCGGCGGCTGGTGATTCGCCAGCAGTCGCAGTTTTTCCAGAGGTGACTGGTTCGGAGCAGCGGCCAGCGGAGGTCGACCGCAGAGCAGACGAAATAACGTCGCTCCCATGGCATACAGGTCAGCACGATGATCCACGCCACCACAGTATTCCGCCTGCTCCGGAGCCATATAATCCAGCGTGCCCATTAACTGGCCGACAGTCGTCAGTTCCACGCTTGCTTCATTCCAGAAACTCAGCTGAGCAAGGCCGAAGTCCAGGATTTTGACCTGCCCGGCTTCGTCCAGCATCAGGTTGGACGGCTTCACATCGCGGTGCACCACGCCCTCAGCATGAGCACACGACAATCCCAGAGTCACCTGACGCATCAGTTCACACGCCTCCGCAAGTGGCAGCTTTCCCAACAGTCGGGCCACATGACTTAAATCCAGCCCCGGCACATACTCCATCACCAGAAACTGCGTGCCGTCGATTTCGCCGGCATCTGTGGCTGCCACGATGGAAGGATGATTCAAGCGGCCGACAACACGGATCTCACGCTGAAACCGAGCACGCACATCGGCGTCGTCAGCAGACATCTTCGGCAACAGTTTGATGGCGACCTGCCTGTTCAGCTGTGAGTGATTGGCGAGATAGACGGCTCCCATCCCGCCCCGCCCGAGCGGTCGCAGCAGTTCATAACCGCCCAGTTTCTGACCGGGCGGTTGCCATGCCTCCCTTGCCCGGTCGGCCGACGACAGTCCCGGACAACCATCCATCAATTTTCGTGACCTTGCCACGACAGCGCTGATGGGATGGTTCTTGTCGTGTGTTCCTGCAATATCTTCGTCTCGGTTGGTCGATTCCACAGCCGTGCTTTGCAGCGACTGCGTCAGGGTGTCTGGACGGATCTCAAGACTGCGCAATACAAGATCGCAGTCTGTGCACGCCGCGAGGTGATTTTCAATCCGCTCGCACTGAGTGTCGTTGCTCCAACCGGCGAGATAATCCTGCAACTCATTCAGGGAAATGCATCCGGTCTGGCTGGGTGACGAATCCGTAACATCATCAGACGATACGTTAGGATGCGCGAACGTCATACGGAAACCTTTAGCCGAGAATGGCTCGGCGATGATGGAGGGCGATTGGTATTGTCTGGCATCGAAATGGGAATTGCCACCACAAATGCGGCTTGAGTCAATCCCATAGAGACCAGAACGATTAGAGTGTGACAGCATTTATCCGGAAGGATTGAGATTTTGGATATCGGATTCCGAAACATCAGGTCGCAAAAGAGCCTGGTTGTCGGATTCGGACCTTCTCTCGTTCGGAGTCAAACGCAATGTTCCTACAATGACGCAGATTTGAGGACAGGGTTGCCTCCAGAAATTACCATGAGCACTGAATCTTCAAGTCACTTGACCCGATCAAGTCTGCTGCAGCGAGCGTCACAGCAGGATGCTGAGGCGTGGCGCGAACTGGTTGATCTGTATGGTCCGTTGGTGACGTTCTGGTGTCGACGATGTCAGCCGGATTCACACGTGACAGCCGATTGTGTTCAGGATGTTTTTGCGTCCGTCGCCGTCGCCATACAGGACTTCAAGCCTCTGCGGACGACCGGCTCGTTTCGTGCCTGGTTGTGGACAATCACTCGCAACAAACTGCATGACCACTTCCGACGATCAGCACGGGCACCAGAAGCCACAGGCGGATCCACCGCATTGGGCCGCATGCAGCAGGTGACGGATCCGTTCCCGATTCCTGATGAGGAACCGTCGGGCGAACTTGAGCTTCAGCAACTCACGTCTCGCGCGATGGCACAGGTGCAGAGCGAATTTGAGACGCGTACCTGGCAGGCGTTTTGGCGATCCGTGGTTGACGGAATTGCGACTGACACTGTGGCTGATGAACTGCAGATGTCCAATGCCACAGTGCGGCAGTCGCGCAGTCGCATCCTGAGACGCCTGCGCGAACAGCTTGGCGATGCGGAGTGAGCACCCACCGCGCAGGTCACAAACGGGGCATCATTCTCAGGACGAACTGTCGTCTACCAGTCGTTGCGCCAGCAGATTCAAAAACAAACCGACATCCGTCACGATCCCGGTAGATTCGACGCTGCCGCGGTCGGCGAGCTTGGTGACGACGGCCGGAGAAATGTCGACGCAGACCAGTCGCACTCCTGCGCCAGTCATGTTGCCGGTGCCAATAGCGTGCAGCATCGAAGCGAGCATGACGATCATGTCGGCCCCGTCGATGGCCCTGGCATACGCTGCCTGTGCTTCGAAAAGATCCATCAGCGTATCCGGCAGAGGGCCATCGTCTCGGATTGAACCGGCCAGAATGTAGTCAACGTCATTCTTCACACACGCGTACATGATTCCGTCAGTGACGATCCCCTGCTCGACCGCCGTACGGATGCTGCCAGCGGAGCGAATTCGATTGATCGCCTTGATGTGGTGCTGATGTCCTCCATGCACGCCGACGCCGCGGGCCAGGTCGACGCCCAGAGATGTGCCGAACAGATTCATTTCGATGTCGTGCGTTGGCAGAGCGTTTCCGGTGAGCAGCACATCCAGGTATCCATGGTTGATGATCCTGGCCAGGTGCGGCCCCCCGCCCGTATGGATCAACACCGGCCCGGCGACAAATACAATGCGTCCGTTGCGAGCCCGGATCCTGCGCATCTCCCAGGCCAATTCTTCGACAGCCGTTTCAACTCGCCGTTCGCTGGAAACGCCGGCGCTCATGAAGGAAAACTCATCCCTGGCAGCGACACTCAGCAGCCGTTTGACCCGTACACCTTCAACGCCACAGACAACCTGGTCTCCTGTGTGCAGGTCGCGAATCAGTGAGCAACGAGCCGACGCGGCGTTCTGATCATTGTCAACGACGATCACAGCATCCATACGCTGATTTGTCACACGAATCCACTGGTCCCCCACCCGTACTTCCGTGGGATAAATCGTTGTCGAATAAAACGCCTGCGGCGCGACACCATCCTGTGTCACTGCTTCCATGCGTGCGTCGATGTGTTCTGTGACAGCGACTGCGCCGAGCGGTTGCAGAGTGTTGACAATGAGTTCGAGCCGTTCCTCATTCGGAGCCGTCACCCGCACGCGCGCCGTTGACTCCAGATCGTTCCGCTGTCCGACGACAAACTGATCGACGCGAAAGCCGCCCCCGCCAACGGTGATGATGTCAAACAGTCGACTCATTAGTCCGCTGTCCAGCAGATGCCCATTCAACTGAATGTCAATGTGGCGGATCGGAGATTCGATCCGGCCTTCTGCGGGCGTCCTGACATCCTGCCTGCCGATCAGGCACAGACATTTTGCCGCTCCTCCCGCCAGCATGAATTCGTCCAGCGGTGTCGTATGCACATCGTAACCCCAGGCTTCCAGACGACGGCGCAAGTCGTTCGAGACATGGTTGGTGATCAGGGTGTTATCAATACGGACCGCATTACAGGCGAAACGCTGCGCATCAGATTCGCTGACCTCTAACCGCCTGTCGGTCGGCACGCGGTGGTGAATCTTACCCAGAGAGGCTTCGTCGAACGCTGGGGGAAAATACACGACCCGGCCGCCGGGCAGCGGAAAAAAGCAGGTGTCCAGGTGATAGAATCTCTCATCGACCAGACGCAGAGAGACGACTTCGACGTTGAGCCTTTCGGTCAATGACTGGTGCGATTCGAGCGAACTTCGCGTCCCGTAACCGGCCCAGATGTGGTCCGCCTCGTTGTCCGCCAGCAGCGCATCTCCTTCGCCTTCGAATGTGTCGTCGCCGCCCAGCGGTAGGACTTCGCAGCCTGAGTCGGCGAACCAATCACAGAACAGGGGGGCTTCCGGCTGTCGCTGGAGGAATCGAAACACACTGGGAATGAAACGATCGCCAACCAAGAGACCGGCATTGGCAACAAAACACATGTCCGGGAGTGCGGGAGCGCCTTCGATCACCGCGACGTTTGTCAGGCCGGCAACGATCTCGTACAGCCGATTCCATTGCTCGATGGCCATATCCTTTCGAGCGCGTCCGATCTGCCCCTGCATCCAGGGATTGATGACATACTGCACGCCGAAGTGGGTGGGTCGGCACATCACAATCCCTGGCTGATCGTCGGTCATCATGCTTTCCCTGAATCAAACGAGTTTTTCGGACGCAAGACCCTCACTCACTGAATACACGGGACTGCGTTGGCTCATACGCCATCGTTCGCAACGATACCGGCTGCGATGATGGACCTGAAGCCGATTTGCTGTTGTCGGAGTTCTTCGATCATACGGCTCCTGACGTGAGTCGGTCGACCGGGTTTGCCTTCCGATCGAGACAGATAGTCACTGCCAGTGCTCTTGATTTCAGTTCCCGAATATCAGTCTTCCGGGAACAATCGCCGGCGTACCAGCCGTTTCAGATTGATATCGATCAACTACGGTGCCTCTTCTACTTCTGTTGTCTTCGGGTAGTGCGTGTCTGAAAAAGGCATTGTTGAGCGGTGGCTCGGGTGAAACGGTTCGCGGAGCGGGCGAAGAATGTGGCGAGCGGGTGTTGTTGCCGTCCTCAAACGGGTTCGAGCGACGATTTCGGGCGTTGGAGATGCGGATGGCGCGTACCTTTTTCTCACAGTCCACGACCATTTGCAACTCGGTGGCTGTTGTGAACGTTGCTCAGGCCGCTTCGCGGCGAGTGAGTGCGGCCTTGCATGTCGGTGCCGCTTCGGCAACCAACATTCGTCCCAGAGTGTGCAGGTTGCGACCGAGAATCGCCAGGGACAGATAACGCTCGAAGCCAACTTCGGAACAGTCACGGCAGCGTTTCAAGCCGTTGCCGCTTTGCAATGCTCCGATCGCCGATTCGATGCCCGAGTGCTTCTGTTTCGCCGCCAGAAAGTCATCGTCGGCATCGGCCAGTTGTTTCACCGACTGCCTGGCTCCGGGTTTCGACAGACACAGATGTATCACCAGATCGGACAGTTGTTCCTGGTTGCCGGGCGAATGAAAGCCTCGATCGAACGACAGCCGTTGGACTCGGTTGCTGAAGCGTTTCTGTACGGTCTTTGTTTCTTCCACAGCGACTTGAGAATCACACCGATCACGTCGCATCAGACTGCGATGCACGATGAACCCCGCCGCATCTTCAAACACCAGAACCTGTCGTCCGAACTGAATGGGTTCGCCCGCTTTGCCGCGTTTGTACAACTGCGTATGAGGCTCGAACACGTTGAACAGTTTATCACCGTTGGGGATCGTCTGGCCGAGCAGCACGCGTCTCCTCGCGGTGTCCATCACGCGTTCTGTGCGAGCGATGAACGCCTGCAGCGTGTGCGGTCCGAAGATGTCGTCTTCCGTGGCAGCGGGCTGGAATATGTGCCTGCACAGTTGACGTGCTCGCTCGGTAATCTGCTGAGCTTTCTGCAGAAGTTCGCGGTACGGAACCTTCATGCGAGCGATGTAATTCGGCCCCTTCCTCAAGGCAATGCGATCGATTTTCCGAGACAGCGACTTGATCTTGTTCCACAGATGTTCATGCTGACACCAGCCGGGCAGGTTGTTGTCGGCGGCCAGTTCAGCACACATCGAAAGTGTTTTTTCGAGACCGTCGCGAATGAGCGAACTGTCGGTGGGATAATGAATGTTTGTCTTCATGACGAACGAATCGGCACGCATTTTCTCGACCGCTTCGGGATCGATTTCATGACCTTCAGCAACGATCATCTGACTGATTCTGTCGATCGTTTCCGGCGTTAACAGGCACACGTTGTCACGAATC
>JBDONA010000260.1:0-29014 GCA_039831575.1 Fuerstiella sp.
TGCTGAGTAGTTCGGATAACACTTACTCTGCGCAAAACGCCAGAATGCAGGGAGGCTACTTCTTCTATCCAGTCAATTTACAACTCCCAAATAACGGGACAGTCTGTTCAGGGGCCTTCCAGATACCACCGGCTCTTTCCGTGGTCCGGATCCCACCCTCCGATGACGACATGATGTCTGTGTGGGCAGCGGCAGCTCAAACGGTCAGGGACACTGTCGCAGCCGATCCAGTCATCCCGCAAACGTCTGACTGGCTCCGTCCACCCGAATTATCTGTCCGCTGACAAAACGCGCGGCGTCAGTACAAAGGAAGCCCACGACGGAAGCAACTTCTTCCGGGCGACCGTACCGTTCCAGAGTGCCATCGGTGGCAAGCCGTTCCTGATCGATTTCATGAATGCGCAGAAAGCGTTCTGTGACCGTGCCGCCTGGGGCAACGCTGTTCACAGGAATATTGTGCGGACGCAGTTGTTCCGCAAGACAACGGGTCCATGCGTGAACTCCGGCCTTGGCCACGCTGTAGATCGAACCCTCCGGCCGACCGACACAGCCCGCGATGCTGCCGATTGTAATGATCCGCCCCTGTTTACGAGCTATCATTTCTGCCGCCACGGCACGACAACACAACATTGTGCCCAGCAGATTGCGGTCCATCACGCTTTTAAGATCGTTGACTGAGATCTGAAGACAGTCATCGTGGTCGGGCCGACCACCGCGTCCGACGGCTGTGCCACCCGCGCCGATGTCACCACCGGCACAGCAGACAAGAATGTCAATCTGCTGCCACTTATTCCGAATCTCATCAGCAACACGCTGAACATCATCTTCGCTGGTCACGTCGCCCCATGTCGCCATGACCTCCGCGTCGGTACTGCTGGCAATGTCAGCGGCCAGTTCTTCCATCGTGCCGCCTTCGTCGAAAGTCCGCGGACTATCCGATCGACTTCCGTGAACAGCGACCTTCGCTCCCAACCGAGCGAGTTCTTCGGCCATGACCTTCCCCAGCCCACGTGAGGAACCGGTCACCCATGCAACCTGCGACGCGAGTGGTCTGATTTCAGCAGTCATAATTGTTGTTTCGATGGATTGGGGCGAGTGCGACGTGTCAGACCAAAGAAGTGGCGATGTGCCATATGCCGGATGATGCCATGCATTAACGGACGAGTGACTGGACATCCTCCGGCATTCGCGTGATTCTAGAGCCAGCTTCGCCGAAGTGTAGCGACTTCCGCGGCCGTTGAACTGCCAGATTGCTCGCCGGACCCACGACACGTCCGTGCGACACGCACTAAGGATTGTCGGTTCAGCCCTTCACGCTGCCAGTTCTCTGACAGGGAATGCACATGAACATCACCCCGATGTTGCCTGCCAACGTGCTTCTGTTCTTATGCTGTCTGCAAGCAGCGAATGGCCGTGCCGGTGATCCACGCGGTTCGTTGACAACCGACGATGCCTCCGGCGCGCCATCTGCATCGCAGCCAAACGAAGAAAAGACAACTCGGCTGACTATTCGGCTGGTTGATGCCGACACAGACGCGCGACTGCACGGCGTTGTCCGGGTTATTCGAAGCTCAGACGGCCAACAAATAGAACTCCCCGAACTGATTGAGCGTGAGAACGGCTGGCATACAACGTTGCCGGTTGCTGCGATGGCTGTTCCGGCAACCCGTTTATCGATCGAAGCAATTCGCGGACTGCAGACGGAACTGGCTCGCGTCGAAGTGGACGCAACTGCCACCGAAGAATTGACTGTCACATTGCGTCTGAAAAAGTTCTACGATGCCAAGAAACGAGGATGGAGGAATGGCAATACACACCTGCACATCATGAAACGAACGCATCAGGAAGCTGAACGGTATCTGCGTGAAGTTCCCGAATCGGACGGACTGGAACTGGTCTACCTGTCGCATCTGCGCCGGATTCCGGACGAAGAGACGTACGTGTCCAACGGCATCGTCGAGCAGGAGCTGGCAGGTGACACATTCAGAAAGCTGTCTGACGGAAAGGTCCTGTTTCGGCCAGGAGAAGAACATCGCCACAACTTTGGGCGTGGCGGCGAAGGATTCGGCCACGTGATGTTGCTGGACATCGTGAAGTTGATTCGCCCGGTCAGCATTGGCCCCGGTATCATGCGCAGCGGAACCGACGGGGTTGCCCTGCAACGCGGTATTCGCGAAGCTCGGAGCGACGGTGCAACAGTGGTTTGGTGCCACAATGCCAACGGCTTCGAAGACATTCCCAACTGGGTGTCAGGCACGTTGGATGCCCAGAACATCTTCGACGGAGGTAATCGCGGCAGTTACAAAGATTCATTCTATCGATATCTGAACATCGGACTGCGCATTCCGTTTTCCACCGGAACAGACTGGTTCATCGACGATTTTTCCAGAGTGTATGTGCCGCTGCAGGCAAAACTCACAAGTGAAGCATGGCTGAAGCAGCTGAAAGCCGGACGAACATTTATTACGAATGGGCCGTTACTTGAATTCTCGGTAGATGATCACCACATCGGGGACACACTTCAGCTGTCCGACGCAAAAGAGGTTCGAGTGACGGCGCTGGCGGCTGGCCGTGCTGATTTTCACAGCATCGAACTCATTCTGAATGGTGATGTGATCGGTGCTGCGAACGCAGAATCTGATGGCGGCCACTACAAAGCTGACTTGAATGAAACTGTCCTGCTGAATGAGCCCTGTTGGCTGGCGATTCGAACACCGCTCGATGGATCGAAGAACGAATTCGGCCAGCCCATCTATGCCCACACCAGCCCTATCTACGTGGACTTTCAGAAACGCCGTCTCTTTCGCACAGAAGTTGCGCTGGTGTTGATCGGTGACATCGAAGACAGCCTGCAGACGATCCGTGAAAAGGCGGCGTTTGCGAATAACACAGAACTGGAGTCAGTGGTGGAAGTCTATCGGAGCGGCATCCGAATTCTGCGGCAAAACATCAAGCAGCACGGTCGGTAGAGACGACTGCAGAGCGTTTCGACAGGAATTACGGCCGAATGATCGGCAGATAAACGCCGAGTAGTTCCACGGCAGGAAAGCCAACACTTGTGCTTGCGGCGAAGTGACACGGGGAGAGCGACGGAAAGACCGAAGAACCTACGGTCGCACAGAGACGGGCGACTATTCCCCCAACGCTGAGTCCGAAACCATCTTTTCGATTACTTCTGAGATCGAATTCAGGTTCACCATCTCCGATTTGTGATTCATTTCGTTCGCACGATCGATACGACTAACTTCGTTTTTCCAGTAGTCCAATTCGTTGGACAGTCGCACGACATCACCGTGCAGAACCTGCAATTGATCGTTGATAGCGTCATTAGCTCGATGTTCTTTCTCGAACCGTAGCTCGAGTGTCGTCAGTTTGTCCTGAAAATCCTGCCTTATCTCCTGCAACTGTCGATCACATGAAGCATTCGCAGCCTGCGCCATGACGTTATGTCGAGGTGCCCATTGCTCGGCCCGCGAGGGCGCAGCCGCAACAGGCATTGTATTATTGCTGAACATCGGAAGGTTCTGCGGATATTGAATCTCCTGTGAGGAATGCGTCTCACACGGCATACCCGCTGTACAACCGTCCGTACTTTCCCCGCAGCAATCGTCGCGACAGCTACACGAAGAGGAGTTAAATGGAGCCAACACCGAGCAACCGGTGGTTGTCGCAGCAACGGACAGAACGGCAATCACGATTAACCGTTGTGGCCATTGGAGCACGCATGGAAGACGTTTTGTGAGATCGTTCATTGAATTCTCCACTACGAATAGTCACACGCAACTACGACGGTTTTGCCGCAGTCACACGTCACATGTATCTCAACCAGATTCCCGGACTGTTCGCGAACTTCATTCACCCTTGCCAGTCCGCCCTTTGAGTCACTTCCGACTGCTGCAGCGGCGTAGGTACCAATCCGCACCGGCGTGCTGCTGACGCGGACCTGATGTCCCGACAGCACGCGTTTTCCTGAGGTTCCGCTCATTGCAGGGCACCTTTCCTTTTCACTAATCATCCTCCAGAATCCCGTCGCACATCCGTATCCAAAGCAGCGCGAAGCAGCGGGCAATGACGCACGTGACGACACCGGCCGCCAAAGCTCGCGCAAAAATCTCAGATGGTTCAACGCTCCGCATCACCCCGATCCCAATCGTCAGAAAACCGATCGAGAAACCCAAAACCCGCGGCAACGAGGGAGGAACTGCAGTCATTTTCACTTTCGTCATCAGGCGGCCTCCGCGGTTTCTGTCGCTGACAACGCCGAACCGTCAGCAGTGCCCGCTCGCTGAATCACATCGTCGCCCATGATTTCCTGATGCGGCAGAACTACCACTGTTTCCACATTCATATCCCCGGGGAGTTCCTGATACGTGACAATCACCAGATCCGGTGTCGGACGGGCCAGCAACTTCTTCAAGGGACGTCGCAGTTTTTGATCGACCAGAACCGCGAGCGGCAGATGGAGTCGTTCCGCGTCGACAAAGGCGGCTTTAACGTGATCAATAAATCGTGAAAGCACGCCTGGGCCGATCGCCAGAGTGCCCTCGTGAATTGACTGTCGCAGTTGCGAATCCAGCTGCGGCTTTAATTCGATAATTCGAAGTAATCCGTCGCTGTTGCGATACGGTTCACAGATCAGACGTCCCAGGTCCACTCGCACCCTGTCTGTCAACGCCTCTGCAGAGTCGCAGTCTGGTGCATGGTTCACGATGGATTCCAGAATCAATGCCATGTCCGCCAGCGGTATGCGATCTTCTGCCAGCTGCAACAGGACCTGATGCAGAGTCCCCATCCGGATCGTTTCAGGAGTAATCTCCTCAACAATCGTTGGTGCGAATTCCTTCACACGGTCCAGCATTTGTTTCAACGATTCGCGAGTCAACAATTCATGGGCATGACGTTTCAGGACTTCTCCCAGATGAGTAATCAAGACGCTAAGAGGATCAACAACAGTACAGCCCTGAAGTTTCGCGGCACGGCGTGATTCCGGGGCGATCCATGACGCACGTAGCCCAAACGCCGGCTCGACCGCAGGCTCTCCCGATACGGTCATGTCCCTGCCCTCCGGAAAGATCGCCATCTGTTGTTCGACCCGAACTTCGGCCCCGGCGACCCTGCGTCCGGCAATCATGATGCGGTACTCGTCAGATTCAAGGGTGAGGTTACTCTGCACCTGAATCGGGGGAATCCAGCTTCCGTTACTTCGGGAAAACTCCCGCCGTAAGGCCGTGATCCTTTCCGACAGACCTTTGACGCGATTGCTTGTGATAAACGGAACCAGTCGAGCACCAACCTCCACGACGGCCCGATCGGCCAGCAGGAATTCATCCAGGTTTTGTGTGTCATCAAACTCTTCCGGAACATCGACGCCGCCTGCCGCAGCGTCAGTTTTCTCCGCAATCTTCTGCTGGCCTTTGCCCAGAAACAGAAGCAGCCCAGCGGCAACGCCCAGAAATGGCAGCTTGGGAAGTCCCGGCATCATGGTCACGACGGTCAGAATCCCCGCCCCTAACCAGATGGGGCGGTCATTCTTAAACATCTGCTCACGGATTTCATCGCCCAGGCTTTCGTCCGACGAAGTCTTGGTCACCAGCACACCGGAGGTCGTGGCAATGACCAGGGCCGGGATTTGAGAAACAAGGCCGTCACCGACCGTCAGAATCGAATACGTCTTGATGGAATCGACGAACGACAGGCCATTAGTCATCCCGATGATTACACCGCCCACAAGGTTGACAGCTGTAATAATCAGACCGGCGATGGCATCGCCTCGGACAAACTTACTGGCACCGTCCATCGCTCCGTAGAACTCGGTTTCCGCCGACAATTCGTCTCGTCGTTTGCGAGCCTGAACGGAATCGATCTGACCGGCGTTCAACTCTGCGTCGATGGCCATCTGCTTCCCGGGCATTGCGTCCAGAGTAAACCGAGCCGCAACTTTCGAGACGCGTGTGGCACCTTTGGTAATGACCATAAACTGAATGGTCACCAGAATCAGAAAGATCACCAGACCGACGACCAACTGACCGCCCACCACATCGTTACCAAAAGCCGTGACAATGTGGCCGGCGTCACCGTTCAGCAGAATCAGCCGTGTTGTTGCCACATTCAGCGACAATCGGTACAGCGTCAGCAGCAGCAACAGGGACGGAAAAACAGATAATTCCAACGCCCGTTTGGCGCTAAGCGTCACTAACAGCAGCAGGGTCGTCATCCCCAGATTGGCAGCCAACAATACGTCCAGCAATGCCGGAGGCAGTGGGACCAGCATGACGATCAGACCCACGAGCATGCCGATTGATAACAGAGTTTCGCTCTGTATCAGCCAATTGGTGCTGGCGGTGCTGGTTTTGGGCTCTAGCGCTGGCACTGTAATTTTTCGGACTTCAGAATGTTCGCTACGTTGGATGTTCAGTTGGCGGAAACGTTATGCGCCTCGTCAGTGAAAGCTAAGACTGAGTACACGAGCAATCAGCTGCCACCCGTCAACCATTACAAACAGTAGTATTTTGAACGGTGTCGAGATGATCATCGGCGGCATCATCATCATCCCCAACGACATCAGGATGACAAACACAACAAGGTCGATGAGCATGAACGGGATGTGCAGACAGAAGCCCATAATAAAGGCGGTCTTCAGCTCGCTGATCACGTACGCCGGGATCAGGATTCGCATGGGGGTGTCCTGAGCCGTCTGGATGGAACGAACGTCGGCCATTTTTGCAAACATCGCAATATCTGCCCGCCTGGTCTGGGCCAGCATGAAACCATGAATCGCGCTCGCCGCGTTCTGGAAGGCAACGTTGCCGCTGATTTCTTCTTCAAGGTAAGGCTTGATCGCGTCGGTCTCGATCGTGGAAAACGTGGGCCCCATGACGAAGAAGGTCAGGAACAGTGACAGGCCGAGGATCACCTGCGTCGGAGGAATCTTCTGTGTCGCCAGAGCTCTCCGTACAAATGACACCACGATCACGATGCGTGTGAACGCCGTCATCGTCACCAGATCTGATGACAGGAAAGCCACTCCCCCCAAAAACAGCGCAACCTTCAGCTGCGGCGAAAGTTCCTGGAACGCGCCGGATTCTACGACCTGTTGCAATGTCGATGCGGAATCCATTCCGATGGGTGCTCTTTATGTTGTCGACTCGATATGACCATTGGGCGACTGCGACAATGTTGTTTCCGGCTCCCCGTGATCCAGAATATCCGGAAATGCCGGTGGCACGGGAACGATGCTTTGAATTCCGCTGGCGTCACATCCCACAAGAGCCTGGACACCTCGAAGTTCCACCAGCGAGATGGAACGATTCGGCCCCAGAATAACAGTCTCCACGATTTGCGACTGTCCTCGTGCGACCGGAAGCATCCCGTGTTTCGTTTGCCAGCGTCGGATCGCCAATGCAGTTAAACCACATAGGCACAGGATATGACAGTCCACGTTCCCAGACGAATCAACATGTCAATATGAGTTGGTTCAGTTGTACCTGCTGTCGCAGAATCGAGTCCTTCGTTGGTCAGGTCGATAAACGGGGCAGGTTTCGATTTCGTTGAGTCTTCTGCCGGCGCCCCGTCTGTCTGCTGTTGAGTCTTCAGGGGCTCGGGGGTGCTGTCAGCCACAAAGCGGACCTGACTTACGTCGGCAACAGGCTGACCGACAGAACCGGCCGCTGCGACAGTTTGGGGACGGACTGTCCGTGCTGGCGAACGGTCGGCTGTTCGTGGTGCCCACTGCTGTTGTTGTGGCGGAACGACCGGCAGTTTCTGAACGACTGGCAGTTGCTGAACCTGCCCAGTCGCGGAAACCGTAGCAACCGCAAGGACGAGCAGGAACGCGGCTGATCGGATAAACATGGCCTGAGTGCTGAGCCGGCAGCGTTTCATCGCCTGTGGACACGCCAGTGTCTCCGCGTTCAACTTCGTGCGCAGTGTCGCCCACTTCGGCGTTGGAAAACGTGTTGTTTCCAGTACATTGGACGCGGCGAACATCAGACTGCTCCCGTAGCAATCGGTTGCTGATCTGAACCGAGGCCATCGACGGTTGCCACCTCCGTAACTCGGACCGCGAACCGATCGTTGATCACGACAACTTCTCCGCTGGCGATCTGAACTCCCTGCGCCATCACACTGACGGGTTCGTTCAGCTCTCGATTCAGTTCCACCACCGATCCTTCGCCAAGTTGCAATAATTCGCCGATGCCCATGGTGACGCGTCCGATCTCGACAGTGATGTCGACCTGAACGTCAGAGAATCGTTCGAGCGTTGAGTTCTTCAGGACACGACGTGGTACAGCTTCCGGAAATTCCGCCGGGTGGACTTCTGTCGTCTCAGTGCTCGGCGCACTGATATCGGCCGCCGCATCTGCAGCAGCAGTATCCGTGGTGGCAGCACCTTCGGTTGCTTCTGTGACGGCGTTGGCGTCTGGTTGTTCGACAGGTTCGTTCACGAGACTCCCTCTCACTCTTTCCTTGACGCAATAATCTGGAACCCCTGTCGCGTTCCGAGTCTGCATGGGTGTCCAAACCACTGAAGGCGACCATCGACAATCAGTTCCAGCGGTTGTTGCACGGCCTGGTCCAGCGTCAGGTAGTCGCCTACTTTCAAATGGTCAAGCTCCGCCAGAGA
Source organism: Fuerstiella sp. (assembly GCA_039831575.1). Taxonomy (GTDB): domain Bacteria; phylum Planctomycetota; class Planctomycetia; order Planctomycetales; family Planctomycetaceae; genus Fuerstiella. The sequence continues at coordinate 8,624 of JBDONA010000260.1, forward strand.
CATCGTTGTGTCCCCCAATCGGGCGACCAGATTGACGGGAATGTTTTTCCGCCAGAGCTCGCATCTGTGGCGCCGGTTCCGCCGGCAACTGTTCGTCGTCTATGTCGGCAATGCCAATCGTTGCCAGCCCCGATTGCGGCATCAGCCAGATCGCCTCCTCCTGCCCAAAACTTGTCTCAAAAATCACCTGACTTCTGACGAGCACTTCATCGGGTGAAAACACTCGACTTCGCATGGGCCGCGCGATCACACAGTCCTGCTCACACTCCAGAGGATTGATTTCCGGCCATGCCTGACTGATAGCGCGGGTAATTTCCCCGAACAGCAACTCCACCATCGACGTCTCAACGGTCGTTAAATCTCGAATCTCGGGCCATTCCTCGCAGGGTGTGCCCAGCATGTCGTTAACCAACGCCAGTACCATGCGCGATGAAAAGGCGAAAAGACTGGGGAACGACTCCGGGCCAATCTGCAATCTCGCTGCATAGCCCGGATCCGCCAGACTGTTCACTGCATCAAAGGCAGTGGGAGAATCGGTCGTGCCCGGTGAGATGCCCAGGTCGGTGCCCAGCAGCGACTGCCAGTTTTCCTGCAGCATGGAAGTCACTGTGGCCTGTCATGACGTCAGCGCAGCATGTCCCTCGCTCGTCAAACGAGGAGCTTCAGAAAATATGTTGAATGGACTGGTTTCAGTCTGACTCATTGCACGTTGTATTCATCGAACAACACGTTGTAGATGCGATCGTAGCCGTCCGGAAACAGGACCGAGTTGAATTGATCTCGCACTTCTCGACGCAGACGGTCTTGGCCAGCTCCGCCGCGGATCTCTTCCCGATTCTTGTCGGAAATCTGATTTATCAACCAGTTCTTCAGGACGGCCTTCTTCTCCTCAATTTTCAGCTTGATGCTCTCCTCCTCTTCCTTCGGTACCTGCAGTGTCACGGCGACTTGCAGATATCGCGTCAGCTGGCCTTCATCCAGGTTGACGACGACGGCATCAAAAGGAACGAACGCGGTATCTTCCGGATCCAGCATTTCAAACACCGGCTCCGTTTGCTCTTCGGCAGCGCCATCGCCGCCGCCCGTCGGCATAAAGTAGGGAATGGCCATTCCCATACCGCCGCACAGCAAGGTGACCAGAATCCAGGGAAGCGGGCTGCCCTTTCCAGCGCCATCGCCCTCACCCTCACCCTCTTCGTCTTTTGGTTTGGCTTCTTCTGCCATCGTTGAAGCTCGCCACTGTGGTTTTGAAAGAATTTGCCCGGTCACCGCAGACCGTCAAATAAGAGATTTCCCGTGAATCCATCGGTGGCGCAGGGGTCCGGTCGTGATGATTAGAACGGTCACGCAACGTTGGACGTGCTGATGTTTCTTCGTCGTTGAAGGGCCACACGCAGGAATGCAGGACTTCCCCCGCGCTTTGCGTGAAAACACTCACCCACTCAAACTGTCGTTTGACTTGCTGAACTGAGGGGCTCGCTGCCGGGAAATGTCACGGTTGATGCCGCAGCCCGACGGCCGGTGCGAGTGTGTAGTATTTGCCTTCCGCTGTCCGGGCTCGGTTGTTTATCGACGGCGTTTCTCTACCATCGCCACGTTCGACGACCAAATGGTCGCAGGACTCAGTCCCAGGTCCTTTTTGACAACGATCCCTTGTCCGCGTCATCGTAGCGATCAAAGCAGGCGACGCATCGATTTCCGAGCGTTTGCTGGCATCGGCTGGCGGGCCAGCCCGCATCAGAAAGGCTGTTCAATGTTGACGCTGTGTATTCTGGGAGTCGGCCTTGCCATTGTCATTGGAGGAATTCTGGGCCTGCGGCTGCACGCCTTTATCGCTTTGGTGCTGGCCGGGATGGCCGTGGCCCTGCTGACGCCGACACGGTTGGTGGAGCGGTCGGCCATTCTGGAAGCCACCATCGCTGTCAAATCCGTCTCGGCCGATGGAGTGATCAGCACTGTCAGCGAGACCACTGTTACCGATGCCGTGTTGCTGCTGGACAATGGCCGCGAAAATTCGATGACAAATCCTGCTTCCGTGTTGTTGCTCCCCGACGGACAACTGCACCTGATGTTGGGCACCAACAGGGATTTCGAAATTTCTGCGTTACCGCCCGCGGACGAGCTGATTCTGGTCTCGCGAGCCGATTACGAATCGGCGCAAAAGCTGGCGGGAAGCACTTTCGTATCCCGAATCACATCAACCATCGGAGAATACTGCGGCAAGCTGGCGATTCTGATTGTGGCTGCGTCAATCATTGGCCGCTGTCTGCTGGACAGCGGCGCTGCGGCTCGAATCGTCAACAGCACACTAAGCCTGCTGGGTGAACGCATGGCCCCAGCGGCCTTTGTGGTCAGCGGCTTTACACTGGGCATTCCCGTGTTTTTTGACACGGTCTTTTACCTGATGATTCCACTCGGCAAGGCGCTGCGTCTGCGTACCGGCGGCAATTATCTGTTGTACGTTCTGTCGATCGTGGCCGGAGGCACGATGGCGCATTCGCTGGTACCGCCGACGCCCGGCCCGCTCTTCATTTGCGAAGAATTTGGTGTACCAATCAGTTCCATGATTTTTGGCGGGTGCATCGTCGGCCTGTTCAGCGCGTCCGTCGGAATGGTCTACGCATTCTGGATCAACAGACGCTGCGAACTGCCGCTCAGAGACATCGAGGAAGTTTCCGCCGCTGCAGAACCTAACGCTGAAAACGCTCCGGGTTTGTTCGCCTCACTGGTACCGATTGTACTACCGGTGGTGCTGATCACCGGCGGTTCGTTGTTGAGCACGTCTGCTGACAAGACCAACTTATTTGCAGGAATCACAATCTCGCCAGATGTAGCTCGGGTGATTAAGACGCTTGGCGAAAAGAATCTCGCACTGCTGATCTCGGCGGCCTTTGCTGTGGTCATGTATGTGCGTACAAAGAGTCCGTCACGGGATCAGCTGTCGGAATCGCTGCAACAGGCAATCGCCACTGCAGGTCCGATCATCCTGGTGACAGCGGCCGGCGGTGCGTTTGGTCGAATGATGCGGCAGACAAGTGTGGCAGAATTGCTGAACGATCTGCCGGGTACATCACCCATTATGATTATCGTGGCCGCGTTTCTGGTGACCACCGCCGTACGAACTGCTCAGGGATCCGCCACAGTCGCCATGATCACATCCGCTGGAATCTTCGGTGGCATCGTTGCCGGAGGAGCGGCGGGTGTCGACCCTCTTTACGTGGCGCTGGCTGTGGGTTGTGGATCCAAACCGATCGCCTGGATGAACGACAGCGGGTTCTGGGTGATTACTCGAATGAGCGGCATGACCGAGGGCGAGGGGCTTAAGTACATCACGCCAATGACCGCACTTGCCGGTATTGCCGGGCTGCTGGCCGTTATCACAGGCGTCGTGATGTTTCCGTAGCAGTCGCCTGTTGCCGGTTGCAACCCTGTTCTGAATTGACATACTATCGGCGTCACTGATCCACAAAACCAATTAAGGGAAAAAACATGTCCGACGTTCGCAGTGGTGCCGTCACACTCAAAGGCAATTCCGTTGATCTGGCCGGTGCCGCTTTGGCGGCCGGAAGTGCCGCGCCTGAGTTTTCACTGCAAAGCAATGCTCTGGCAGAAGTGACGCTGGCCGACAGCGCAGGCAGGACTCGTATCATTGCCACAGTGCCCTCACTGGACACCGGGACCTGCCACGAAGAAACGCGGAAGTTTAATGAGCACGCAGCTGGCCTTGAAAATACTGACGTGCTGGTTGTCAGCATGGATCTGCCATTCGCTCAGAAACGCTGGTGCGGTGCTGAAGGAATCGAGAACGTTCAGACCCTCAGTGGTCATCGCTGTTCAAAGTTTGGCGAAGACTATGGAGTGCTGATTAAGGGGGGGGCGCTGGATCGCTGTCTGACTCGAGCCGTCTTTGTTGTCGGAGCGGACGGCAAGCTGAAGCACGTGGAATATGTTTCAGAAATTACTGAGCATCCCAACTATGACGCCGCGCTGGCAGCAGCAAAGGCGTAGCGCTTGCAAGAATATTGTCGTTGCGTTTCACCGTAACGCAGGACGCCTGACCAGAGCGCATTCATCAGCACCACAGACGAACAACAAGCCGCCGATTTCATCCGTGAACAAGCGCCGCACTGCGGCGCTGCCGCGGAATTTAAATCCGCCGTAATCCTGGGTTCCGGACTGGGTGCTGCCGGAGAAACTGCGGTGGAACTTGGCGGAATCGCGATCGGTTACGATCAGGTTCCGCATCTCCCCTGTCCCGCCGTCGGCGGACACGCGGGCCGTTTGATTATTGGCACCGGCGAACTGGCTGGAACCCTGCTGCTGCAGGGGCGCGTACATCTCTACGAAGGGCATTCTCTGGAACGGGCGACGTTTGCCGTGCGCGTTCTGCAGCAGCTGGGCGTGCAGAATCTGCTGGTCACCAACGCGGCCGGTGGAATCAACGATGCCTTTCGCGTCGGTGATCTCATGTTGCTCAACGGCCATTGGACATTTCTGAATGTGCATCAGCCGACCAACGAAACTCACAGGGGGCCATCGACAGGACTCTGGAGCGATCGGTTGCGACACATTGCGCGTACCGTGGAGTCTTCGTTATCCGTACACGAAGGCGTGTATGCAATGATGTCGGGCCCAAACTACGAGACGCCAGCCGAGGTGCAAATGCTGAAAACACTGGGAGTGGATGCGGTCGGCATGAGCACCGTACCGGAATCGCTGGCTGCAGTGGCCGCTGGCATGGAGGTATTGGGAGTGTCCTGCATCACCAACCTTGCGTGCGGCCTTACCGATCAGCCACTCAACCATAGCGAAGTGAGCCGCGTGGCCGCGCAGGTCGAAACGGAATTCGTCCGCTGGCTGTTCAACGTACTGTCACGGCTTCACGCCTGACTTTTTCTGCTGGTTCTCAGTGACGATCTTTAGGAAGGCAGCCCAGTCCGAGTGTTGGTGGAACATGGTGAGATCCGGGTCGTTGAGAATGTGATCGACATCGTCGATACCGTCCTCTCGATCGCCTGAGGCCAATAACAATTCCATGGCGCGGCGGGTCATTTCGTTTTTAACGGGCCCCGAGTCTTCGAGTTCCACGGCTCTGCCGTAGACACATGCCGTGTTGTAAAGCGTCCACTTGCGTACGAACGTCGCCAGATCGGGAACCGACTGCAAGACGTCTTCGGCCATGGCAATGCCGGCGTCCGTCCTTCCTAACCGAACATTAGTCAGCGCAATCAGACTCAGGATGACCGGATCCTCAGGACTCAGTCGATCGGCTTCTTTCAGATCCACCATCGCCCGGTGTGGAGAGCCGGCACGAAGATTCAGCGACGCCCGCGAGACATAACCATTGGAATACCACGGCGCGGCATCCAGAATCGAATTCAGTTTCTCAAGTGCTTCTGCATACTTACCCTCGCGTTTCAGCCCGATAACAGCCAGAACCTCGACCCGCTGTGCTTTATCAGGAATATTCCGATACGCTGCAACCAGGGCCTTATGGTTCAGTTCAACGAATTGCTCCAGGGGTGAGGTAACACAGCGATTGAATGATCGCCTGGCCGCTGGATAGTTGGACGCAGCAAGTGCCGCAATCAGCTGCTGAGCAATTTTCAGACTCTGCGGGGTGACAATGCCAGCAGCCTCCGAGGTGATGCGAATTTCTTCCATGCAGTCAATCAACACCCGGGCGGCCTCAGGAGAACCCTCACTTCTCAGCAGGCCGATCATCTCCGCCGTCGCAGACTGATCGCTCATCAACGTAAGCCTGGCCAGCCCCAGCCAGCGAGAATCGTTGAGCACGCTGAATTGCTTCAGCAGGTGAGTCTTCTGTCTATGGTCCAGCGAATTCAGGCGGTCGGCGATTTCACTCAGCTGATCGTTCGTGGCACATGCGACAGCGGTCTTGAAGGCGTCGACGCGTATCGTGCCAGTGACGGCCTTTGACTGCGATAGTTCCAGCAGCCGTTCGGTATAACCTGAATCCGGGTACTTTCTGATGGTCGTCATCAACGTACGCGTGTAGCGGGACTTTACAGCAACGCCGGGCGGGCCATAACGCTGCCTCAGCCTGGCCTGCTGCTCCTCAGTCAATCCACTCTTCGAAGCACGCACTGGTAACCGCTGCAGGATGTACTGGCGGACAAGTTCCGCGTCGAATGGCTGACCTGAAGCGAGAACAAAACCAACGACCAGATCCTGAATCACCGGTTCAGTGAGATTCAGCAACTCTCGCCGAGCAATGTGGTCAAAACTGGAGTTTTTCTGAGCCGTCAACAGACCCAACAGGGTTCTTATGATCGTGACATCTGCACTAGTGACCCTCAGACCGCGGACCTTAGATGTCGTTGAATCGCTCGCAGTATTGGCGGCAATTCTGTGAGTTGGTGTTGAAAAGGCCATCAGTCGATACTCCGTGTACTCGGCCATCAGGTCCGGATACCGACGATCCTTAACGCTCATTAACTCCTCAATCACGCGCTGTCGAAGCAGTGGGGCGTCTTCGATTTCGTGCCAATAGGCGCGAAATGCGTCACGCGCCCCGGGCGACACCGATCGCGCGAATGAACGAAGGGCCGCTGCGGAAACCTTGACACGCTCATCACGGACCAATTCGTTCAGGTACATCAACACATCAGGAAGTGCCACGCGATGGAGATTTTCGGCCACAAGGACCAGTTCGTCCTCACCCTGCCTGCGAAATTCTGCGATCAAGTTGTGAAACTCATCGGCTGTGAGGCGGTCAATGTTCGCCTCAAGCACGGCTCGACGAATTCCGGCTTCGGGATGCGTCAGATCTTCCAGGGCCTGTTTGAGCGGGACGTGTTCATAGATGGGACGCAGCGCTGCAGCCACCGCGTCATCTCGCGATTTATAAAACAATCCGGCCCGAGTGATCCTGAAGGCCGAGGGTCCCGTCGACTGCAACCGAGCGACGTAGAACTCGTCAAACTGCACCGCCGACCTGACGTGCTGCCGAGACAGAAAACTGGGACGGTCGCCACCGACCCGGACTGACGATAGCCACCCGTAGGCCGACGAATACACCGAAGTGGTGCCTTCGTCGCTCTGAATATCCAACACGACTCTACGCACTTCCTGCTGCCGAAGCCTGCGAAACTCGTCCGTCAGTGGTTCGATCGAAAGGCAGTCAAACTGACGATGAAGCTCGACGATCGCCACACTCTCGTTGGGGCCAATTCGTTTCGACTGGACATTGGCATGCCTGCGAACCGCCTCGTTGACGGAAGTCGTGACCGTCACGGTCTCGTCTCTTCCCGAAGACCATTCCAGCGAAATCTTAGGTTTACTGACTCCGGCGCTGTCTACTTTAAAGGACAGCCAACCTTTGCGACTGGCACCAGCGGCAAGCGTTTTGCCGCGGCTAACCAGTGAGTCGGCAATTAGCGACGAAACTCCCGCCGGCTTTGAATCCACTGTACACGTGAATTGACTTGTCTGTAGTTTGAGTGGGCCTTCGGAAATATTCGTAACGCGGACCTGCATGTTCAACTGCCCACGAAAGCTGTCCAGCGAAATAATTCGTGTATTTACCGCCGTCACCACCAACTGCAGACGGGGTGGTCCGGTGTCTGCTGCCCCCTCATCGGCCCGGATGGACGGCAGTTGGCTGGCCGCGGTACCGACCACGACGATCAGCGCAAGACAAGCCCGCCGTTGGTTGATCGTCGAAAGCTTCACGGCGGACTGCAGCATGAACGGACTCCCGCTGACACACCAGCCCACCTGGCGAATACTCGACAGGCAGTTCAGCAGAAAGGTTTGTCGCTGGCGGTGCGACAACATTGTATGCTGCAACGAGGACAACGAGCAATCCGTTTCTCAACGCGGCCTATTTTATGCTCATCAGCTCGATTTCAAAAATCAGCAGGCTGTTCGGAGGGATGCTCGACTGCTCCCGTTCGCCGTAGGCAAGTTCCGACGGAATAAACAGGCGATACTTAGCACCGACCTTCATCAGCTGCAGAGCTTCAGTCCAGCCCGCAATCACCTGAGTCACTCCAAACGACACCGGACGATCCGTCGCCGTTGGCGACTCACCCTTGTAGGACTCGTCGAACACATTTCCATTCATAAGCTTGCCACGGTAGTGAGTGCTGACGGTATTCTGTTTCGTCGGTTTTTCTCCCGTTCCTTCACGAAGAACCAGATACTGCAGGCCGGACTTTGTCTGCTGTACGCCCTTCTTCTTTGCGTTTTCCTCCAGAAACTTTCTGACAATTTCCTTGCCGGCTTTCTCTTTTTCGGATCGGTATTCTTCGAACGCCGCCCGAGCTTCTGCTTCTGTCAGGGCAGGTTTCGTGTCCGAGAGAATTGCGGCAATCCCGGCGCTCAGCAACTTGAGATCAACCTCAAGCCCCTGCTGCTGCAGACTGCGACCGATGTTCAGACCGACAGCGTAACTGACTTTGTCAGCAACCGTCTTGAATTCGACGACTGGCTCAGGCGTATCCTGAGCAGCAGCGACGACAGGAATACCGATTAGAATTGTGAACACGGCAGGCAAACGCATGGCAGGAGCTTTCGGGACGAGTGATGGGCGGGGTGAAGTGGGAACTATGATTGATCTCAAACGAAAAGAAAACAATCTCTTGCCGACGGACTTCAAAAAACCACATTTGAACACACAAATGCAGTTTTCCGCAAATGTCCGCGACCAGTAGGGAAAGTGTCCAACGGGTCGTCCTTTGACTACCCTTCCGATCAGCTTGAAGATGACATCGGTTCCTTTCAGTCAGCCTACGAAAACGGCACGCATGAAGACCCAACAACGACTTGACAAAATCGCCAGTGTTGGTGGTCTGGCGTACGCAGACGTGTGCTTCGGGAGACCGTCCGAATGCCAGTTGTTTCAATTCACCCATGACAGAAGCGGGATTGCCGCATGTCGTACGAACGCGCAAAGCCGCTACCTGGTAGCGTCCATCACGAAGCCGATTACGGCGATGGCCATCATGAAACTCGCGGCCGAAGGTCAGTTATGCCTGGCGGAACCCATCAGCACATTTCTCCCGAGTTTTAATCGAGCAGCCATTCGGCGCACCACGGTGCGACATCTGTTGACGCACACATCGGGATTTCCGGACATGCTGCCCAACAACGCCGAACTTCGAGCCGCACATGCTTCGTTGGACGAATTTGTCTGCCAGGCCGTTGATGTCGAACTGGACTTTCGTACGGCGACGGATTGCCGATATTCGAGCGTGGGCTTCCTGCTGCTGGGGGCCATCGTGGAAGTTGTCACCGGGCAGAATCTGGGAGTGTTTCTGAAGGAACAGTTTTTTGAACCACTGAAAATGACGAACACGTGGTTGGGAATGTCCCCGGAACAGGCGGACAAAGTTCTTCCCAATGTGTTGCCATCCATCCTTCCGGAGTGGCAACCGAACGCCCAGGAATGGGGCTGGAACAGTCAATACTGGCGCACGCTGGGTGCGCCGTGGGGTGGTATGATTTCCAGTGCCCGCGATCTGGGGCGGTATGCCGAAATGGTGTTACGACGCGGCTGTGATGGGAACGGCCGACAATTGCTACCCGAGACCGCTGTGAATGCGGCCGTCAGTGACCAGACCGCCGAAATGGCCGCGCAACGGGACTACGTCGGTCCTCACCGAGGATGGGGGTTCGGCTGGCGTCGGGAATGGCCGTCGCACAGCGCTTCCTTCGGCGACTTTGTATCGACAAATACTGTCGGCCATTGGGGAGCAACCGGGACCATGATGTGGATGGACCTGAAGACGAATCGCTACTCCGTCATCCTGACGACGACTCCGTACGAAGACAGCCAGGCAATCATACAACGGATGTCCAACGTGACCGCAACGACGCTCATGTAAATTCTCCGCCCGTCTCTTTCCCGCGTACTGGCCGGGCAGAGAGCTTTTTCTACACCCTTTCGATCCGCGCGGTGACTGTCCAATGTCGATCACTCGTGGCGGTAACGCTGGCATTGGTAAAGTCTGTGCGGTCAAGCAGGTCACGAACTTCGTCCACCGTCAAAGCGGCATGCAATGACTGACGAAACAACTGTTGCTGATGAGGATTGTCATCACCGGCATACTCGGCAACGATCCCTTCGACCTCCCGTCCGGACTCGGGGCGCATCAGATCTCGCAGAAACAGTATTCCCTCCGGCTTGATGACTCTGCGTAGTTCGCGAAACACGGCAAGGGGTTGCGGAATGTGATGGACAATGCTGTTAGAGATCACCACTTCGCATGACGAATCTGCAAATGGAAGATGTTTGGCATCCGTCAGCAGCGGCAATATTCGGCGCGTGATCTTTCTGCCCCGAAGATGTTGAACGACAAGACGCAACATTTCGACGGATAGATCGACTGCGATGATCGGGCCGACGTCTGGGGCGGCATCGACCAGTTCCAAGGGAATCAGTGCCGTTCCGGCACCAATGTCAATCACCACGCCAGCCGGCAAGACACCGCCACGCAACGAAGAATCGATATCCCGCGGCTCAGCGGCCCCCACAGCTTCAACGTTACCACTCGCCGCCAGATCAGAATTGGTCTCGGCAGCAAAACGCAACAGGTCCTGGACGAATGCCCGGTTAACAACCGAATGGTTCATCAAGTCATAGTCGACGGCCTCCTCAACCGTATCCATGACTTCGGGTTCAAGTGTTCGTTCGAGGGACATAGTACTTAAGCGGTAGACCAGGGCAAAAGGGCGATAACGTGGGACACTGTACCGATTCCTCTGTTGTATCGCGGCAACAATTAACTGATAGCGTGCTGGGCCACAAGATTCCAGTCGACGTCGACACCCAGGCCGGGGCCTGATGGCAGTGTTGTGAGCGGACCGTCAATCAGTAGTGGATTGTGAACAATTGAAAACTCGTGATAGCTGGGCCCCAGACAATCGCCGGGAATCGTTTCGATCTGTACGTTTGGAGTGGACACAACAAAGTGCATCATGGCCGCGGCACCGACGTCCCATTCCAGATTGGAACCAATCGTACAGGGGATACTGTGTTCTCCCGCCAGAGACGCCATGGCTCTGGCTTTGGCGATTCCGCCCTGTTTGCCGGGGTACAGCGTAATGGCATCGCAGCACTGCTGCGTGATCAGTTCCCGAAGATGGACCTCATCAAAACAACTTTCGTCGGCGAGTATCCGAATGCCGAACTCATCACGCAGCTTCTTCGTCGCGGCATAGTCACCTCGGACCAACGGTTGTTCCACGAGGGCCACGTCGCAGTCCGTCAGCTGGGTCAGGCAAGCCGCCGCGTCACTGAAACTCCACCCGCCGTTGGCGTCAATGGTCAGCTGTGTATCATCGCTAATGGCCTCACGAACGGCCTTCACACGAGCGATGTCCTGGGACACGTCAGTTCCGACCTTGACCTTGATTGTTTGAAATCCGGCCGCCACAAGTTTCTGTGCTCGTTGTCGCGCCACTTCGGGTGCGTAAGCTCCCAGCGAAAATCGATTTCTAATGGTCAACGGCCGCACGGCGCCGTCCAGCAGTTCAAAGACCGGCCGACCGGCGGCTTTTCCCGCTGCGTCCCAGCAAGCCATTTCGATCGCCGCCTTCGCGAACCAATTGCCAACAGCCACGGCATCCATGCGGGCACTGATGGTTGCAATATCCTGCGGATCGCAACCAATGACGATTGGGGCAAACAGTTTTTCAATAATCGCCTGTGCCCCCCAAACGGTTTCTCCGCTCCACCGGGCCGTCACGGTGGCCTCACCAGCCCCAATCAGTCCGTCATCAGTTGTCAGTCGCACAAGAACAAACTCGGAAACGTCATGTTTGCCAAGTGCAGAGATCATTCGTCGTTCCGGCTTGAGTGGAATCCGAACGGGAATACTCTCAATCGACGTAATCTTCATTCGATTGTTCTCTCATCATCGGATTTGTCAGCGACATCCGGCTTCGACGGAAGGCGATACAACAACGCAACCGGCGCCATCAGAATCGCCAATGTCAGGAACACGACAAACTGAAATTCGTATGCATTGCCGCTGCCGGCCAGAAACGTTGTCACAGAATTCATGACTTTCAGGAAGGCTGCCGACAGCAGAATCCCGATCCACGTCACAAAGTTCATCGCGCCGATGAGGCGGCCTTTTTGCTCGGGTGGCGGAGTCGCCTGAACGTAAACCTGAATCGGAACCACGAAGATTCCCGCGGAAATACCCAGCAGTAACATGCCCAGGCGCAGCGACCATTCAATTACGTCGGCAACGCCGATGCTGTACAGTATTCCGTGCACCTGGTCCGCACTCTCGGCGGGACGGCCCAGCATACCGCTGGCGAGCAGTGTAATCAGCAGCAACGAGCCCACAATCATCCAACCACCACGAGTCGTCCAGCGTACACCGCTCGTCGATCCGCCTCTATTGGCAAAGCCGGAAACGACGCATCCAATCGCAATACCAATGCCGATTGAGGCCGCCATCAGACTGGTGCGTGTCTTGCTGAGATGAAGTACGTTTTCACCAAGTGTGTTCACCGCTGGCTGAGCGACACCGCCGATAAACCAAAACAACATCATCACCAGAATTGCCCGTGCCAGTCGAGGCTCACTGCGAAACAGTCTCCAGATGTCGCGCGGTATAAACAGATTTCCGGCCTGCAGCTTCAGCTGCGGCTCCGCGACCGGCGTGCGGCGGATGAATAAAGAAGTGCCCGTGCCGACGACCGCGATACCAACGGCAATCAGGCTGCAGAACCAGAGAGAGTTGCCAAGACTATCCAATGCAATGCCGGCCCCTGCCATGCCAAAGATGATGGCCAGAAACGTTGTCATCTGAATCGCACCGTTGACCGGCAACAGCTTGCCGCTGCTGAACAATTCCGGCAGAATCCCATACTTGGACGGGCCAAAAATCGCGCTCTGCGCGCCCATAAACGCCAGCACGACAATCAGCAGTCGCAACTGTGCCGACGAATCCAGCCCCTTCAGCAAGAGCACCTGCAGGGCTGCGGCCATGACTGCGATTTCAGCGACCTTGCACCAGACAATGACAGTCCGCTTGGAAAAGCGATCGGAGATGTAGCCTCCAATTCCGGACAGCAGGACAAACGGCAGTGCAAACGCAGCCAGAGCGAGTGGCTGCAGGTCATTGTTGGACGTGGTTGCCAACTCAGTACATTTCAGCAGCACCATCTGTTTGAAAAAGTTGTCGTTAAACGCACCCAGAAACTGAGTGGACAGGATGCCACCAAACACCGTATCTGACCGGAGTGCACGGACCGCCGAGTCGGTGTTTTGTCCCGGTGCAGAATCGGCGTTGTGAGAGGACTGGCCGGTGTCGGACATAGAAATAACGTTTTCAATGCGGGACGGCCCGCAATCCGATGCGGGCTAACGCCCGGAAGGTGTCGGGATGCTTCCGCTGACCGCGCCGCAACTGCGGGAATAACGGATGAATGTCTTTTTGTACAACATTAGAGCGATGCCGCCAGCTGTGCGACTGCTGTTGCAGCCGCTGCCACGTCGGCCTGAGCAGTAAAGGGACCGGGACTTAATCGCACAGCACCCCCGGATGGTATTGTGCCGAGTGTCTTGTGCACCAGTGGCGCACAATGGAGGCCGGCTCTGCAGCGAATCTGAAAACTCTGGTCCAGCACGGCGGCGACGTCCTGACTGTCCATTCCATCCAGCGAGAAACTGACGATTCCAACGTTCTGCGAGTCAGCGCTGCCGAACACCGTGACACCGTGAATCTCTCGAAGAGCCTGCGACAGCTGCGTCGAAAGTTTCAGTATCCGTTGGTGAAGGTCCGCCACCGACTGCTGAAGTATCCACTCTGCCGCCGCATTCAAACCGGCCAGCCCCGGCATATTCAGATTGCCACTTTCGAATTTTGTGGGCATCGCGATCGGCTGCAGGGGCGACTCACTGTCCGTGCCCGTGCCGCCACAGCGAATCGGCAGCACTTCGTCTTCAAGACCGTCGCGAATGTACACGATTCCTGTTCCTAACGGCCCCAGCAGTCCTTTGTGCCCTGCGGACGCCAGCATGTCGATCTTCAGAGCTCGCACACTGAACGGAATATGTCCAACGGTCTGAGCCGCATCCAGCATCAGCAAGGCACCCGTCTCATGTGCGGCGGCACTGATCGTTTCGACCGGCTGAACGATGCCGGTCACGTTGGAGGCATGATTCAGAACGACCAGTCTGGCTGGCTGTTTGTTGAGTTCGTGGACAAATGATTTGGTGTCGATGAGCCCTGTCTGTGCATCGAAGTCGACGTAGACCACATCCAGCTGAAATTCCGACTTCAATTGCTGCAGCGGCCTGAGTACAGAATTATGTTCCAGCGTCGACGTCACGACGCGGTCCCCTTTCCGCAGGACGCCACGCAACAACAGGTTTAATCCGTCCGTGCAATTGAACGTGAAGGCCACACGATCTCCGGATTCCGCATCCAGAATCCTCGCCAGACGCTGCCGACACTGCGCCACCAGACGGGCTGCAGATGAAGCACCGGCATGTGAACCACGTCCAAAGGCAATACCCATCTCGCGCATGTACGTGTCAGCAGCATCGTACACGCATTCGGGTTTGGGAAAGCTGGTGGCCGCATTGTCCAGGTAAATTGTGCTGTCAGTTGAGTCAGTCATCGGGCAAACCGTCTACCAAAGTGATGAGTAACCGGTCATCGACGACTGTGCCCCGGGGCTGCCGTTTAATCAATTCCATAACCTGTCCGACCGCGCCATCGGATACCGAAAGTTGCAGCTGTTCCAGTCGATAGGACACCGCTTTGCGACCACTGTGTCTGCCAAGAACCAATTGGATCCCTTCCGCGCCGACTTTTTCAGGTCGGAACGGAAGATAGGTATCCGGGTTTTTCAAAAGTCCGTCCTGATGAATCCCTGCTTCGGTGGCAAAAATGTTGTCGCCACCAACCGGTTTCATTCTGGAAATTGACACGCCTGTCAGATCCGCAACCAGCCGACAGAGTGGCGACAGCTTTGTCGTATCAATCCGGAACGTGCGTTGGTATTGGTCCGAATGCATTGATAACGCCATCACGACTTCTTCCAGCGCGGCGTTGCCCGCCCGTTCGCCGATGCCGTTAACTGTACACTGGACAACGTTGGCCCCCTGCTGAATGCACGCTAACGTGTTGGCCACGGCGAGCCCCAGGTCGTTGTGGAAGTGAACCGCCAGAAGGGCTCGATCAATATTCGGCACGCCGTCCTGAATCGCTTTGATACAGTCGGCGGCTTTCTCCGGCGTCAACACCCCCACAGTGTCGGGAAAGCCAATCGTTGTCGCGCCGGCATCAATGGCTTCTCGGTAGCACTCGCACAGGAAATTCAATTCAGTGCGGCTGGCGTCTTCCGGACTGAAGGCAATGATGCGAAAGGACTTTGACGCATATTCCACAGACTCCGTAATGATTTTCAAAATCTCCGTTTTGCTTTTGTTCAGTTTTTCGGTGCGGTGGATCGGACTGGTGCCGCAGAACAGGCTAACACCCCGTTTGTGCATTGGGTTGCCGTCAAGGGCTCGTTCCGCAGCATCGATGTCGGCTGGTAACGTACGGCACAGCGCAGTCAGCACGGGCTTCCGCACAACTCCGACCATTCTGCGGATCGCCTCCACATCGGCTTCGGACGACGCCGGAAAACCGGCATCCAGTGAGTGCACTCCGGCAGCTTCCAATGCCAGTGCGATTTGCAGCTTTTGCTCGGGATCCAGTGTTGCTCCGGGCATCTGTTCGCCATCACGCAACGTGGTGTCGCTGAACAGCACGGCGCGAGAACGCTTGTGATGGCTGATCACGGCATCTCGCGCGGTATCCCGCACTCGATTGCGGAGTCGTTGGATTAGAGACGGACCGGACATGCGGGGCAGGATACAGATTTCAGGACAAACTTTGAATCGACGGTACCTTGTCGATTGTTTGCGAGCCAGGAACACACCTCGTGCGGACCGATCCTGCCGATTCCGAGCGGCTGCACATCCGGATTCCGTTGCCGCATCTTCATCCTGCGCAGATCACGCCAACAGCGCTGACACGACTTGGCCCGGCTGTCCATCCGTGAGAGTCTGGTCGCGGTTGCTGCGGCGGAAGAGTAGCTGCTCGTGGTCAAGACCGAACAGGTGCAGCAGCGTGGCGTGGTAGTCGTAGTGGTTCACGACGTCGGCGACGGCTTTGTGGCCCCACTCATCAGTCTGGCCATGCACGTGTCCGGCTTTGAATCCCCCACCAGCGACCCACATGCTGAAACCGTAGGTGTTGTGGTCACGTCCGATCTTGCTGCGGCCGGCGTCATTCTGAACAACCGGCAAACGTCCCATCTCGCCGCCCCAGTGCACGACCGTCGAATCCAGCAGTCCCCGCTGTTTAAGGTCTTTGACCAGTGCAGCAGAAGGTTGATCAACCTTCTGGCAGGCCGCCGGCAGTCGGCTGAGAATACTGCCGTGACTGTCCCACAACTGATTGGCGGTGTAGACCTGTACAAACCGAACGCCACGTTCAATCAGTCGGCGAGCAATCAGACAACGGGCTCCGTATTCGGCGGTAACCGTCTGGTGCACGCCGTACATTTCCTGAGTCGCTTTTGTTTCTTTGCTGAGATCCAAAGCGTCCGTGGCGGCCGTCTGCATCTTTGCCGCCAGCTGGTAACTGGCAATTCGTGCGTGCAGATCCAGCTGTCCCGGACGGTCCGCGATGTGCCACGAGTTCAGTTGCTCAAGGAATTCCAATGCTCTTTGCTGAGCCTTCCCTTTCAGATGAGGCGGCGGTGTCAAATCCAGAATCCTCGGTTCCGTCGGCCGCACAACGGTGCCCTGATAGATGGAAGGCAGCCAGCCATTCGACCAGTTTTCGACCCCCAGAACGGGCAACTGCCCTGGATCAATCAACGCCATGAACGCCGGAAGATTGTCCGCTTCACAACCCAGACCATACGTCAGCCAGCTGCCCAGCGTCGGTCGACCTTCCACGGTTCGTCCGGTCTGGAGTGCTCGAATGGACTGTCCATGATTATTGACACCGGTCCGCGTGGAGCGAATCAGGCAGATTTCGTCGGCGACCGAAGCTGTGTAAGGAACCAGCTCCGACAGTTCCATGCCACACTCACCACGACGTCGAAACTTCCACGGTGAGGCAAAGACCTTGGAACTGGCCTGAGCCGCATTGTCGTATTTGATCTCTCCGGGAAATTCCTTTCCGTCGTACTTTGCCATTTCCGGCTTTGGATCAAACATGTCATGGTGACTGGGGCCACCCTGCATCCACAACGAAATCATCGCCCTGGCTTTGGGCTCCGCAAGGGTTGCTTTTGGTGTTGTATCAAAGCTCAGACGCTGCAGATCCGGCTTCTTGATCTCGGCTGAGGCACGTTCGTTATTCTGCAGCCACGCCAGAGCCACCGAACTGACACTCATCGCACTGGACGCGAGGAAGTGTCTTCGAGCAGAATGATTCTGTGGTTCGTTCATGGCGGCTCAATCGACGTACAGAAATTCGTTGGAACTCAGCAACATTTGACACATCAGAGCCACCGCTTCCTGGCCCGCCGTCCGTGCAGGTGGTTTCTTCTCATTCGGCTGGTAAGCGGACTGTTCAGAGAAAATGGCAGTCTGTTCAGCAAGGAATGCGGTAGCGGTATCCAGCTCAGAATGTTCGGGCGGACGTGAATAGACGAGCCGCCACGACAGCTGAATCTGCTGCGTCACATCGTCGCCGGCTTCGTCTGCCAGGCGTGCGGCCAGATATCGCGAATATTCCAGCAGCAGGTCGCTGTTCATCATCAGCAGCGATTGCGTGGAACCGGTCGAAGGACGTCGCATGTCACAGTTAGGCGCCATCGCCGGCCGGTCAAAGGTGTCCAGCACCGACAACGGGCGACTGCGGCGAACCTGAATGTAAATGCTGCGACGAAACTCTTCACCCTTTAAATCGATTTTTGCCCCCGGGCGACCGGCATTCAGGTTCTCCTGACCGATGACGAATCGTCCGACTCGGTCAGCCATCACCGGCACGGACGGACCAAAGGCCTTCTGGTTAAGCCTGCCTGACAGTGAAAGCATGCTGTCCCGCAGAACTTCTGCGTCCAGTCGCAGCAGGCGCGCCCCGCCGTACAGCTCATTGTCCGGATCAGCATCATCCTGTTCATTGCTGTTTCGCAGTTGCTGCTGCCACGCGTTTGATGTCAGAATCAATCGGTGCAGATGCTTCAGGCTCCAGCCGCTTTCAATAAACTCTGCCGCCAGCCAATCCAGCAGTTCCGGATGAGTGGGTTTCTGACCGAGCGTGCCAAAGTCGGCAGGAGTTGCCACCAGACCACGAGCGAAATGATGCAGCCAGATGCGGTTCACGATCACGCGGGCAGTCAACGGATACTCCGGCCTTGTCAGCCGCCGCGCCAAGGCCGTCCGCCGGCCCGTGGTCGCGACCTCTGCCGTATCGACCGGAATATCATTCAGATCAGCGGTTTCAGAAATCACCGTCAGCCCCGCAGGCATCAGTTCCTGCTTTTGCTGATCGTGATCGCCGCGAAAGAACAGCTTCGTGACGGGAACACGCCCCGCAACTTCGGTCAATGCCCGTACGAACTCCTCGGCGGGCTTTGTCGCGCGGATCTTCGTGGCTTCGTCGGCCATGGCCTTCAGCTGATCTGCAGCCTTTTTGTCGTACAGGTAAAGTGAACCGGCTGTCACATTCAGACTGGGGTGTCTCTTAAACAGTGCATTCTGTTCAGCCGTTCTCTTTTTTGCTTCGGCCTTATGGGCTGCCCGCGCCCGTTCATGCATCTCAAGGGGTAGTTTTGTCAGCTGCGTTTCGAACGTGGCTGCAATGAATTCCGACTGCTTCGTCGAACGCTCCGCGTCGACTTTCTTTGCCTCGGCTTCCACTCGCACCGCTTCCGCGCGGTTGTCATCCGTGTACAGCGAGATCCGCCGTTGAGTCGGATTGCGCCATTTTTCCCAGTCGAACGCCGGTTCAAAAATGGCTCGAAAGCGATAGTAATCCGCCTGCGAAATCGGATCATAACGGTGGTCGTGACATTGCGCACACCCGACGGTCATACCCATCAGCGACGAAGAAACAATTTTGATCGTATCGGCAATCGTGTCGTTGCGAGCAACATCCACATCGGGAACAGCACCGCCTGTGCCGTCGGGAGCCATGCGCAGGAATCCGGTCGCCGCCAGAAGTTCAGCATCTGCACTGGAGAGGTTATTCTGCGGCGATGTCACCATTTCGTCACCAGCGAGCTGTTCGCGGATGAACTGGTCGAAAGGCTTGTCGTTATTGAACGAGCGAATCACGTAGTCGCGGTACCGCCATGCGTGAGGTCTCACTGCATCAACGTCGTTGTATCCTTCGCTGTCGGCGTACCCCGCCACGTCCAGCCAGTGCCTGGCCCAGCGCTCGCCGTATCGATCAGACGCCAACAGCTGATTAACAAGTTGCAACGTTGCATCGGAATCGTTCTTTGCAGTAAGTGACGCGACCGTTTCCGGGGTCGGCGGCAAACCGTGCAGATCGAGATACAGACGACGTATCAAGGTATGCGGCACGGCCGGGGGACTGAAACTGAATCCCCGTTGTTCCAGCCGCACCAGCAGGAATGCATCGATGGGATTGACCACTAACTTGTTGTGTTTGACCTGCGGTACGGTGGGACGAATGATCGGCTGAAAGGACCAGTGAGCCCGTTCCTCTTCGGTGATGAAGGCGGCCGCGTCGGCATATTCCGGCTCCGGACGAACCGTTCCAGCACCCGCGGCAATCCACTCGCGGACGACTCCCAGCTCTTTCGCAGACAGCAAATTGCTGCTTTCCGGCGGCATCTCACCATCACGCAATCGCTGATACAACAGGCTCTCGTCCGGCTTGCCAGCAACGACCGCCGCTCCGGATTCGCCACCCTTCAGCATCAAACGAACCAACCGCAGATCGAGTTTTCCTTCCGGTTGCTCCTCTTCTCCGTGACACTGCCAGCAGTGCGTCTTCATGATCGACCGAACATGCGTTTCGAATTTCGGCGCAGGGGGACCATCGACGGCATGAACGGTGGAAAGACCAACGATCAGCGCAGAAAACACGGCCGCGATGAGTGACAGTCGAAACATGACGGTCGTCGCAAGTGGGAGGGAAGGCAAAGATTTGGTGGGAAAATGGCTGGGGCACCATTTTTACGACTTGTGCTACAACTTCCAAGTGCGAATCCGGCCTGCAGCCTGAGAAAATCATCGGCCGGGATCTGCGGAAGGCTCAGGACGTGGACATGATACACGCTCGAAGCGCCAGCGAGTGGGTCTTATGCGCTTGTTAAACTCACTCGCTGGCGCTTATAGCATATCCGGATGTTCGGCTTTGTGCAGTTTGTCGGGCGGCGGCCGTTCCCTGCAGCCGAGCCGTCCCGACAAGCTGAATTCAC
>JBDONA010000868.1:0-6933 GCA_039831575.1 Fuerstiella sp.
GCGATTAAAGACCGCAACATTGAATCCTTTGTTGGCCATGTTCATGACCAGATTCTGACCCATAACGGCAAGGCCAATGAGGCCGATATCGTGCTTTGACATGTGTTTGCTCGAAGAGTGTGATTGGTAGATTCGCAGGACACGTTCTTAACCGGGCTGGCAGAGCCGGCCCGGCACAATTCCGTCAACGCTGAATACGAGCCGATCCGCCGGCTGCGAAGGCTTCGACTTCGCCGATGGACGCCATCGTGGTGTCACCAGGATATGTGGTGAGCAGTGCACCATGAGCCCAGCCCAGGTTCAGGGCGGTTTGAGGATCTTTGCCTCCGAGCAGACCGTAGATCAGGCCGGACGCGAAACCATCGCCACCACCGACTCGGTCCAGCACGTTCAATTCGGCTTCCGGTGCCTGGTACGTCTTACCGTCCAGCCACAGCACGGCACTCCAGTTGTGGCGATTGGTGTTCACGACTTCTCGCAGTGTTGTGGCCACGGCTTTGACGTTGGGCAGGTCTTTGGCGACGCCTTCCATCATGCCAAAGAAAGCAGACGGGTCCAGCTTGCCGGATTTTTCCACGTCCTGACCTTTCAGGCCGAGACCCTTCTGCAGGTCTTCTTCGTTGCCCACAAGGACGTCGCAGTGTTCCACGATGCCTCGCAGAGTTTCCTGAGCTTTGTCCAGACCACCGCTGATGGCCCACAGTTTGGCTCGGTAGTTCAGGTCAAACGACGTAATGGCTCCGGCTGCTTTTGCGGCCTTCATGCCTTCGATGATTACTTCCGGAGTCGTCGATGACAATGCTGCAAAGATTCCGCCACAGTGGAACCAGCGAACACCGCCGGAGAAAATTTCGTCCCAGTTGAAATCACCAGCCTTCAGCAGACCAGCCGCTTCGTTGCTGCGGTTGTAGAACACGACCGGCGCTCGAACGCCACAGCCCTGGTCGCTGTAAACGGTGGCCATGTTTGGTCCGCGAACGCCATCGTGTTCGAATCGTTTGTAGAACGGTGTCACGCCCATCGCTCGCACGCGTTCGTTGATCAGATCGCCCAGCGGGTTGTCAACCATTGCGCTGACGATGCCCGTGTTCAACTGAAAGCAGTCCGACAGATTGGCCGAACAATTGAATTCGCCACCGCTGACGTGAACAGCCAGTTGATTCGCTTTGCGAAACGGAATACGACCCGGGTCCAGGCGATGAACCAGTGCCCCCAGAGATACAAAATCGAGACCACCACTGGCTGGAATGTCGAGCATTTGTTTTCCTTGTTCTTACGATGGATTGTTGTACAGACCGATCGCGTGATCAATCACACAAAGGTGCGTTGCCGTGATCAGGCAACTGCATTTTCGGCGGGTACTTATGCCGAAATATTCCTTGTCACGAACTACCGTTCCTGGCCGTCATGACGTATTCGGCACGTTCCGAGACGGATGAGCCGTGAGCAACGGTGGGCCGAATGACCGGCCAATGCAGCTGGATGATGTCCTGGCTGACGACACGTCACTCCATGTTGACGTGGCGGTTACAATCAGGCCGATATGTTACGGATTGGCCCTGTCGAATTCAAAACAACCATCGGAACTTCCCTCCGGTTCCTGAAACAAAACAACGACAATGCCGCAGGTCCACGTTCGAATCAGAAACGTTCCGGGCCGTCGCTGCGTCCTGTCACCTGGAAGCCGACGTTCGGGTCTCATCTGTTCGCCCCCGGATTCTGCACGAATTCCTGTCGTTGCCACCGAAAAACACACTGTTTCAGCTGGCGACGTGTAGCACCTCAAGTTGTCCCGGTGAGTTACGGAACAACTTGAGCCCCACTGCTCATTTCCCGAATTCAGCAATCGCGGGGGCACGGGAATCCCGGCAACGGAAGTCAACCGGCTGCCCACCGGAGTTCGGAAGGCGGCATGGCCGGGCCGGTTCACGGCGTGGGAAACGTCAGAACGACGTCCTCTGCACCGACCGCAACATCCACTTGCCAGCTCTTGAAAACCTGAGCAAAGAATTCGGACCCCGGTGATTTGACCAGATCGAATTCAACCGTTTGCAGCAGCAGCGGCGCAAGTTCCTCGTCCGTCCGCCCATCAATCCGGATGTTGATTCCGGTTTTTCGAAGAGTGGCAATGACGCGTCCGATGGGAGTGCCGGCCGGGGCCTTCATCGTAAACAATCGGTCCTGAATGGCCGCTGCGGTGACCTGACTGCCGCCGTCGTCGCGGATGAGTTCTCGTAGTCGTTCATGTGTCTCCACCGTTGCCGTCGCCATGGCCGAACTGCCTTTCCACTTCACGGTCAGGCGCGGGAATTCCTTTTGCCAACGCTGAACGACAACCTCTTTTTCTCGCGCCGGAACGCGATGAGTCTGGTCGATGACGACGGACTCAACCCCGGGCACAATTCGCAATGTGCTGTGTGCAGTGAATTCGAAGTTCAGGTCGAATTGGTTCAGAACGAGTGTTGCAAAGTCGGCGAAAGCGAGCGGCGGCAAATTCACAGTTGCCCACAAATCGTGCGGAATCATTTCCGGATTATCCACCGTCGTTCCCATACCCTTTGCGGCCTCAACGATCAGCTGTCGCGGTTCAGCAAGATCAGCCCATGACCAGTCGTGAGACTTGCTCAGCGACCGATACAACTCCGGGTCCAGCTCGCGGCGAATGTTAAGAATCGATTTGCGATTGATCGCCGCCAGCGTTCTGAATCGAGTGGTCGCAACCACTGGCCCGATCACTACGAAATCGTCTGCGAATGATGCGCTGGCGGTGGCCGATTCCGCGAAAGCTGAAATACTCGTTCTGGTGGTGACGTATTCGGTGGAAGCGTCGACCAGTTGTGACGGATCAATACGTCGGTCCAGCACGATCGCGATGCCGGTGTCAATCCGCAGACGTCGCACAGCCTGCCGCAGCGATATCCCCAGGGAAGTCACGCTCCGCCGCTCCTGCAGGGCATCACGCAAGGCTCGTCCGGTCAGCAATCGTCTGGGTTCTGCCGAAACCACGGGTGTGTCCGGCTGTACCTGAGCAACCACTTTTGTCAGGGAAAACAGAAAAACGGCGGAAATCAGGATCCCGTGGACGATCTGCCTGGCGTTACGCCCCATCGTTTCATCTCCTGCAGTCGGATTACGCCGTCTTCTGCTCGGTAAACGTTTTTTCGGCGGAAACAACGGCATATTTCTCGTAGTTGTGAAACAGGGTGAGTGGTAGCATGATGACGTAATGTGATGCGGGACTCAAACGGCGGAATCAACCTTGATGAAACAGACCCAGGCGGTCGGCATCGACCTCGGCACAACCTATTCCTGCATTGCGTGGCTGAATGAACATGGTCATCCGGTGACCATTCCCAATCAGGAAGGGGAATTGGCCACGCCATCCGTCGTTTTCTTTGACGACCATGAGCCCATTGTCGGCACGGAAGCGTTGCGCAACGCGATTGCTCGGCCGGAACGAGTCGTGCAGAACGCGAAGCGACATATGGGGGATTCGGACAAATTCTGGCGAATTGGTGCAAATCGTTACAACCCTGTCCAGATCTCCGGGTTGATTCTCAGAAAGCTGATCGCCGCGGCGCAGGACCAGGTCGGTGAGATCAACGAAGCGGTCGTGACGGTGCCCGCCCAGTTCAGCGACGCTCAACGACACGCCACAGTCACTGCAGGCCATTCTGCGGGACTGGAGAAGGTTGAAATCATCAACGAACCCGTCGCTGCCGCGCTGTGCCACGTGCTGGGCAACGAAGGACTGGCGTTTACGGAGCTGGCCATCGATCAGCAGCTGCTGGTCTACGACCTGGGAGGCGGCACGCTGGACCTGGCGATCGTGAGCTACTCAAGCGACCAGGTTCGCGTTGTGGCGTCCGATGGCGATCTGGAACTCGGTGGCCTCGACTGGACTCAGGTTCTGGTCGACATCGCTGCGGAACGCTTCCTGAACGACTTCAAAGAAGACCCACGGCTGGATCCGCACAGCCATCAGTTTCTGGCGCTGGAAGCGGAACAGGCCAAACGCAGTCTGTCCGTGCGTCCCCGAGCTGCCGTGACTGTTCAGCACGAAGGCAACCGACGCACCTATCAGATTGAACAGGAAGAATTCGAACACCTCGGCCGGGCGTTGCTGAAACGTTCAAACGTGATCACGCGACGCATTCTGGCCGACAACGGCTTCGGTTGGGCTCACGTGGACGTCGTGCTGACCACGGGAGGTTCGTCACGCATGCCGATGGTGCGGGAGAGTCTGAAGAAACTCAGCGGTCGCACGTTGAATTCCTCACTGTCTCCCGATCAGTCGATTGCTCATGGCGCGGCTTACTACGCCGGAATGTTACTGGCGAACCAGGAATACACGCGGACCATCTTCAACAGCCAGGCTTCTTCTCGGCTTTCACAGATCAAGCAACAGAGCGTGAATGCTCGCGGACTGGGAATCCTGATCCGCGACACGGAGACCGGCAATCGTGTGCCGCACTATCTGATTCCGCCAAATACTCCGCTGCCAGCCTCCGTCACGCATGTCTTTGGAACGGTGGTCGACCAGCAGACGAAGGTGCATATTCGCATCGTGGAAAGTGGAGCCGGCCCCGCGAAGCCTCACACCATTCTGGGCGACTGCCTGATCACCGATCTGCCAACGAACCTGCCCGAAGGCAGTGAGGTGGAGGTCATGATCAGCTACGACGCCCAGGCGCGAGTCCACGTTTCGGCTCGCGAGTTGAAGAGTGGCAAGTCAGCGGAGACGGAAATCATTCGCCAGGAAAACATGGCGGGACAATTGCAGCAGGAAGTCGAGGACGTAACCCAGGTGGCTCTGCCTGTTCAAAAAGTCAATGATCCCCAACCTCGAAAGGCAGCGGACCAAAGCAAGGCTGAAACGGCACCGTCGACTTCCCCGAAAACCACGCTCAGCGACGAATGGGCGGTCGTCAGTGCACGACTGACGGAATTGTCTGAATTCGCTGATACCGTTGATCAGGCCGAACAGCCTGTCCTGCTGTGCAATTCCTGCGGCACGGCTCTTAGCCCCAAAGGGCAGTGTCCAGCCTGTGCTGCCGCACCGAAGAAGCGAAAGCGGCGTGTCGGAGTGAAAAAAAAATCGGTGCCGCGGACCAGCACACCTAAACCCGGTGCCGCCGGCACCGCTGCTGCCAAGCACAAGCGAAAGAAGACGCCCACAAAAGAGGCGGCCGCAAGATCCACGAATAAGCAGCGTTCTTCCGAAGACGACTTCTGGGATTTGGTGGATTGACTCAGACCGTCGCATTCGCCCCGACATCGACTCTGAGCTATTCAATCAGTGAGAACGTGGATATATTCTCAGCCTTGACTGAATCATGACGTTGCGGCGCCACAGCGGAATCCCGTCGGATTTGCCCGTGACGAACGGTTCCTGACAGAGAAAACACTGGCTGCCGCGACTGCATGTGCACTCCCTCTGCGAATTCTGCGCTGGCCGCACAATAAGACCCTGAAAATGCAAAGAATCTGTTACATCATTGGCGGCGTTGTTCTGTCCGCCAGCCAGGCGACAGCTCATCCGGGTCACGGCAACCCAGCAACAGGGGATGGCATCGGGCATTACGTTTCCAGCCCGCTGCATCTGGGCCCGATCGTGTTGGCAACCATCGTCTTACTTGTGGCCCTCTACGCTTTGAGACGCGCCGTCATGCCGTCTACACGCCGCGACAAAACGACTCACGCTTGATGGCATTCCGTAAGGCTCTGTGACAAGTCGTTCCCGGGAACAGTGTTTGACGCTGACTCCTTTCCGTGCTCGTTCAGCGCTGCGCGTGATGCAATTGTTTAACCGCGTTGCCCAGCGGGCCGCGCTTTTGCGAGCCAGCAGCGCGCGGGGCGTGTCCACGCGGTGAAACGAACGGCACGCAGGACCAGTGAGTGGACGAGTCGTCAGCACTAAAGCAGGCCACGTGAAACGTGGCGTTGATGAATCGTGGCCGACATCCCGCGCTGTGGGCGACCCTGTGTTCCGTGCCGAACGCTATAGCGACCCATGGAGTTCGTATTTGGGATTCGCTGCAGGCGACGGCCGGGCCTGGCTGGAATTCTGTGGCAGGCGAATCAGGAATATCGCGGCCGGCGCCGTCGTTGTCCTGCAGTTCAATAGTGCCGCCGTGACGTTCGATAAGTTGTCGGCAAATGGTCAACCCCAGCCCGGTTCCCTTGGCCTTAGTTGTAAACAGGGGCTCAAACAGTTGGTCGCGGAGTTCCTCGCTGATTCCCGGTCCCGTATCCCGCACAGCAATGATGGCATCATGGCCGTTCTGTGTTAGTTCCACGCTTATCTCACCGCCACCATCCAACGCTTGATTCGCATTGACAATAAGATTTTCGAGAACCTGGCGAATTTGCCCCCGGTCTGCATCGATCAGGAAGGGATCAGGAAGGGATCAGGATTGGCGTGCAGATGATGGCAAACGGAGTGGTTCTTATCACTTTGCGTGAAGATGTTCCGAACAACCTCTGAGAGGTCAAAAGACTCCTTGATTAGGTCCGTTGAGCGTGCCATCTCCAGCATGTCACGAATCACATGGTCGACCACACTGACTTCCTGGTCGATGATTTCAAGATGCCGTGGAAGTTTCGGATTCTCCGAAGATATGTGGCGCTTAATATAGTAGGCAGCGTTGCGCACGGCTCCGAGTGGGTTGCGAATCTCATGGGCGATACTGGCCGTCATCTGCCCGATGGTTGCCAATTGCGTCTGGCGTACAAGTTTCGTTCTGAGTTTCTCCAGCTTGTTTTCCGCAAGCTCGGTCTCACGATGCTGACGATCACGCAGTTCAGCCGTCCGGTCCTGGCCCAGACGTTCCAATCCATCCGCATACGTCTTCAGTTTGACCCTTGCAGTCGTGGCGGCCAGGGCCAGTCCGCAGACTGTGATCAATGTCAAAGCAACCACAGGTAAGAACC
>JBDONA010000548.1:0-29004 GCA_039831575.1 Fuerstiella sp.
GAGGAACTGACCGACTTTGGGGAAACGCTTAATGTCGTGAATTTCGTAGAGCATTGTCATCGCCAGAATGCGTCCAACGCCAGGGATGGTCTGTAGTCGGAACAGCGTGTCCGGGGCGTCGACTTTAGCGGTCTGCTCAAGAAACAGATCGAGCTGCTTGATCTTATCGTCGTAGAAGTCGATCAGCTCGACATCGACACCGATCATTTTCTGCAGGCTTCTGCCTTCAAATCGGTCGACAATTCCAACGCGGTTGGCCTTGTAGCTGATCGGCTTTGGGAAGGCGGGCAGGTTGTGCTGGTAATTGACCATCTTCACATGCGTGATGGTGCCCGATCGTCTGCGGACGATGGTCGCTCGGCGACGCAGCAGGTCGCGTGTGTCTCGCATGTGTTCCGGATAGACGTAACTTGTCGGAAAGTTTCCGCCTCGCAACAGCATGGCCAGCTTTTCGGAATCAATACGATCGGATTTGGTTTTTCCGCCGTGAATGGCTTTCAGGTAGAGTGCGTGTCCGAGCAGGAAGGGGAGTTCCTGTCGTTTGCACAGATCGGCCAGCCAATACCAGTTGAACGTGGACTCGCAGCCGATCAACAGGTCGTGTTTTTGGAAGGGCTGGAGTGCGATGAGGAACTTTTCAGGTTTTCGGTTGGGGAAGTTTCTGTGGACGTGTTTTTTGCCTTCGTGATCGACGACGCACACATACATGCAGTTGGCGTGCAGATCGATTCCGCAGTAGAATTCATGTCGTTGATTGTAAAAATCTCATCGTGTACTTTCCTGAGCGAGTGGGCCTGAGCCAGGAAACAGTTGTGTCAGCAACATGCTGACCCTCAGTCATAAGATCGTCATCGACGACCTTATTGGACTGGTTCGCTCGCTCTGGCAGGGACATGATGAGTATCAATTGCGTTCCGCCTGAACACAACGGCCGAAAAAATCACAGCGTTTCGTTTGGACGCCCTGATGCACCCGCAACTGCCGCGGGGTGGTCCGGGGCGGTCGGTCTACGGCACGGGGGCTCTGTCGTCGTTCGAAGTGTCGATTGCTCCGGCCGATGCTCCCGACAAACAACAGAACATCAAGTTTGTGCGAGCCTGGGCCGACGTCAATCCACAACGATCAAGACTGCCATCAGTCTACCGCGACAAAAATCCAGTCAACGACAATCGCGTCACTGTCCCGATCAACTTTGCAATCGACGGTGGCAACAAGACCGCGTGGACGACAGACAATGGACCTGGCCGCCGCAACCAGGATCGTCATGCCGTCTTCTTTCCGGAGACGCCAATTTCCATGCCGGGGGAGGTCGTTCTGTCCATCACGCTGCGGCAACTGCACGGTGGGTGGAATTCGGTTGACAACCAAAACTATTTGCTGGGCCGATATCGCTTCTCGGTGACCGACAACGACACAGTCGCCGAATCGAAACTGCCGACATCGATCGAAGCAATACTTCGAATCGATGAATCCGAACGATCGGCCGATCAGAACAACCAGCTGTTCAGTGTATGGAGAACCACCGTATCGGACTTTGATGCAGGCAATGCCGCTATTGAAGAACTCTGGCAATCGTTTCCGGACAGCGAATCGCAGCTGGTGGTACAGCCGCGATCGAAGCCACGGACAACCCACATTTTTAACCGCGGAGATTTTGTGAATCTCGGTGAACAGGTGACCGCCGCGGCACCCGACTTCTTAAACTCGTTTCCACCGACAGCAGAGCCGGATCGACTACGGTTGGCGAAGTGGCTGGTCGCCGATGACGCACCGACGATGGCTCGAGTGTTTGTGAACCGGATCTGGCAGTCCTATTTTGGCCGGGGCATCGTAAACACGCCGGAAGACTTCGGTTTTCAATCGCCCGCGCCGACACATTCGAAGTTAATCGATTGGCTGGCCGTCGAACTGATGGAGAACAACTGGAGCCTGAAACACATTCATCGTTTGATTGTGAACTCCGCGACCTATCAGCAGTCGTCCTTCATGACTCCGGCGCTACGGGCAGCGGATCCCTTCAACGAGTGGCTGTCCCGAGCACCCCGAATTCGTGTGGATGCCGAGATCGTGCGAGACATCGCCCTGACGGCCAGCGGACTACTCAATGATCAGGTCGGTGGCCCCAGCGTGTATCCGCCGGCACCCGGTTTCCTGTTTCAACCTCCCGCCAGTTACGGACCAAAGCAATGGAGACTGTCGACTGACGGACAACAGTATTGGCGTAGTCTGTACGTGCACGGCTATCGCACCGTGCCCTATCCAACACTGCAGCTGTTCGACGCTCCCAAAGGAGACGCGGCGTGCGTCCGCAGACAGCGCGGCAACACTCCGTTGCAGGCGTTGGTCATGCTGAATGAGCCGCAATTTGTCGAATGTGCTCGGGCCATGGCGGCTCGGGTGCTGCGGAACGGCCAGCAGACGGACAGTGAGCGACTAACGTATGCCCATCGGCTGTGCGTCAGTCGTGCTCCGGCGCCAGGTGAGCTGGTGATACTGCAGACATTGCTGGATCAACAACGTGCACGAATTCTGGCAGACGAAATCGACGTCGAAAAGCTGATTGGTGCGTTGCCGAATCTATACCAGCAACTCACCGGCCGGTCGGCAGGCTCGTTCGCGCCGTGGATCGTGGTCTGCCGGGCGATCCTGAATCTGGATGAGACAATTACGAAACATTAAATTTGCCCGCATGGACCGGGTGACTTCCTTAGGAATATAAAAATGCACATCACACCAGACAACGTGCGAGCTGCAGTGCGTTCCGCGACCATGGCCAAACGGCGCTGGTTCCTGCAGCAGTGCGGACTGGGCGTGGGCCAGATGGCCCTGGCAGGCTTACTGGCGGAATCCGTCGGAGCGGCAGATCACAGTGCAAATCCGCTGGCCGCTAAAGAGCCGCACTATCCCGCCAGGGCGAAGAATATCATTCTGCTGTTCATGGGCGGTGGTCCCAGTCAGTTCGAGATGCTGGACTACAAGCCAAAACTGGAGCGACTGGATGGGACTCTTCCGCCTGCCGACTTGCTGGATGGCTATCGAGCGGCCTTTATTAATCCGAATTCCAAATTGCTGGGACCGAAGTACAAGTTTGCAAGACACGGTGAATCGGGCGCTCAGCTGTCTGAGATACTGCCACATACGGCGGGTGTCGTGGATGATTTGTGCATCATTCGATCAATGAAGACGGATGCCTTCAATCACGCTCCGGCACAACTATTAATGAGCACCGGATCGCCTCAGTTCGGTCGTCCCAGCATGGGGTCGTGGGTCACCTATGGACTGGGCATCGAATCAAATAATCTACCGGCATACATCGTATTCAACAGTGGAAAGAAGGGTCCCAGCGGAGGCAACGGCAATTGGAACTCCGGCTTCCTGCCAACTGTTCATTCTGGTGTTGAGTTTCGCAGCAGCGGTGATCCGGTATTGTAACTATCCAATCCAGCGGGCATCGACCAGACAGTCCAGCGTCAAACTCTGGACGCGATCAACCAGCTGAATCGCGGTCGCCTGGATCTTGTTGGAGATCCGGAGATTGCCACACGAATTAATTCGTACGAGATGGCCTTCCGCATGCAGACGAGTGCTCCGGAAGCCATGTCTCTGGCCGACGAATCGAAGCACGTTCTGGACATGTATGGTGCGAAGCCGGGAGAGACTTCCTTCGCCAACAACTGCCTGCTGGCGCGGCGGCTGGTGCAGAAGGGAGTGCGTTTTGTGCAGTTGTTTCATGAGTCTTGGGATCAGCACGGCGACCTGAAGAACGGCATTGCCAGGAACTGCAAGGACACAGATCAGCCCTGCGCAGCGTTGATCAAGGATCTGAAACAACAGGGTATGTTAAAGGATACGCTGGTAATCTGGGGCGGAGAATTTGGCCGCACGCCGATGGTGCAGGGCGGAAACGACGGACGCGATCACCATCCGAATTCGTTTACGATGTGGTTGGCCGGCGGCGGAATCAAGGGCGGGGTAACTTACGGTGCAACGGACGAACTGGGATTCAATGTGGCTGAAAATCCCGTACATGTCCACGATCTGCACACCACGATTCTGCACCTGTTGGGATTCAACCACAAACAGCTGACGCACCGCTTTCAGGGACGTGACTATCGCCTGACCGACGTTCACGGTGAGATCGTCCGGGACATTCCGGCGTAGCACGCGATCAGGACGGGCCCGCACTACCGGATGCCGCGTGAAACAACTCAACGCGGTCGTTAGGACTTCTTCTGCTCGTCCGGCGCTGATGTCGACGTGTCTTGATTCTCTGTCACTTTCGCCCCGGGCCGAAAGTAGCGTTTCGACTCATTAACGGCAGTGCGGCGGGTGGCCAGCCGGACCAGTATGGTCATCACGTAGTCCTTCCAATTAGTGACCACGAACTGACGACGTTTGCCCAAAGCCGCCAGGGCCTTGCGAACGACTTTAGCAGGCGTCTGCGACGAATGTTTCAGCAGCCAGCCCGGCGCTCCGGCCGCGTCGAAGAATTCTGTTTCTGTGACGCCGGGACACAACGCCATCACCGTGACGCCCCGGCTGCGTGTCTCTGCCCACAGCGCCTCGCTGAAGTGCAACACGTACGATTTGCTGGCGGCGTATGCTCCCATGAAAGCGACCGGCTGAAAGGCGGCCACTGACGCGACATTGATGATGGCTCCGTGTCCGCGTTCCAGCATACCGGGAAGAACCCGATAGGTCAGATCCGTCAGCGTATTGATGTTAAGCTTCAACATCTTCTGAATGTCGACGGGCTCCGTGGTGGAAACCTCACCAATCAGTCCAACACCGGCGTTGTTGATCAGTAATTCGATATTGACGCCAAGTTTGTTGATTTCGTCGACCAGCTTCTCGCCGGCATCCGACGTGGTCAGATCAATCGTGACGATGTGGCATTTTGTACCGTGTTTTGTCTGCAGGCTTTCCGCCAGCAAATTCATTCGGTCAGTGCGTCTGGCGGCAAGCACCAAATGCATGCCCAAACCTGCCAGCCGCGCAGCAAACTCGGCTCCAATGCCAGAAGACGCACCCGTGACGAGAGCCCAACGATCGTTAAAAGAATCTAGCAAAAAACGTCTCTCACCTGTTTATTGAATCAGGAGGGGGCCAACCGTCATAAAGCCATTAGTGGCTAGTCTTATTTGCGAATCGGCCCAGGGCAATAGTGAATTGTGAATCCGCCAACGGACGGCCGAAGACGGCGATCTGCCGGTTTGTGGAGGCACTCAACGCAACACAACAACCTAGCCTGATTCCGTAGAACGCCACCAGTGGCCAAATGTATCTTATCACTTTTCTGGCGATCGTCATTCGAAGGGCGTATTCTGTCCAGCGGCGTCCCAAAAATGGAGGGCTTGGCCGAATATAGCTGTCGAACGTCCGGATTCTCTGCATTTTCCACACATATTGAGCGAAGGTCTTCCCACACATGACGGAATATCCAATTCTGACCCGTGCTCAGGCACGACAACTGGATGCCGCCGCCATCTCGCGGCTGGGCCTGCCCAGCCTGCTATTGATGGAGAATGCAGCTCGAGGAGTGGTGGAGGAACTGACAAAACGTCGTAGAAACAGGGGGCGTGTGCTGGTGTTCTGCGGACCGGGAAACAACGGCGGAGACGGGTTGGCGATTGCCAGGTTGTTGGCATCGGTCGGCGATGAGGCGGTCGTCTACCTTCTGCGGGGAGGCAAAGATCTGACGGACGACGCGAAACAGAATCTGAAGTTTCTTCAGGCTTCCAGCGGCAATGTTGTGGAGAGCAACGATGTTACCGACTGGGATCCGGTATTCGATGAATTAACGCAGGACGACTGGATTCTGGACTGCCTGCTGGGAACAGGCGTACGTGGGCGTCCCCGGTCCCCGTTCTCGAACATCATTGAAGCGATCAACGTGTCGTCGGCCCGCGTGCTTGCCGTGGACGTGCCTTCGGGGCTGGATTGTGACACCGGTGTCGCGGAGGACGGTGCGTGCGTCAAAGCCGAGGCCACGGTGACGTTTGTCGGCATGAAGCGAGGATTTCTGCAGCCATCGGCATCAGAGTTCACAGGCAACGTAACCGTGGCTCACATCGGAGTTCCCCTGGCGTGGATTCGTAGGTGGCTAAGCGACGTTGACGATTGAGGTGCTGCCGCATCACCCAGCGTCGATGTGTCATCACGGTGAAGTCGTTGAATCCGTCTTTTTCGCCAGGAGGTCTTCTAACTGGACGCGGGCCACGTGCCACATGTAATTCGGCCCAAAGCCACTGTCACGTGGCCACTTACGCGAAACGGCCAGACGCAGAAACTTCTTCGCTTCGTCCTGTTTGCCCTGCGCTGCGGCGTGCACTCCTATGTACAGCTCGGTGTAGAACAGTCGCTTGTCCAGTTCACCGGCGGGCAGGTCACCGGGAATGGTCCGCAACGCAGCTTCCGGTGAGAGTGAACCGTCGAACAACTTATAGACCGCCGGAAATGGTTCACGATCATCCTTTTCGTAGCGTAGCAATTCTTTCTGCGCAGTTTTCGCGTCGGTGGCTTTGCACTGCGACAGGTACCGCCAGATTCCGTTTTCCCGGTCCACGTTGTCGAACGAGTGGTACTTATCGAACTGCGCCGCTGCTTTGGCCGGTTCGTCCGCGAAGAACAGAGCGATCCCGAGTCGCCAGTGAGAGGCATCCAGCGCTGGGTCCAGCTTGACCATTGCCTGGTATTCGGAAACCGATTCCTGATAGCGACGCAGAAAGAACAAAGCGTCACCACGTCGCGAATGGACCTGAGTCGCACCCGCCGAACCGGCGGCTGGCACAGGATATTTCTGGAGTGCCACCGTGAATTTTTTCCGGATGGCCTCTTGTTCATCGGAAGTCAGTGGATGTCGTTCCGCCGTCCTGCCGTCGATGGCTGGCAACTGTTCAGTCTTCTCGTCACCGACAGCGCAAAGTCCCGGCAAGGCGAGACAGAAAAAGTACAACGCGTGGAAAACTGGAGAATGTTTCATCTCCGCATTCTAGGTCAGTTTGCCTATTCTCGTGAACCGTTCTGGCTCGTGGTAAATCCGTTTTCTTTGGCCGGTACCCGTCTTTCGCGGCCACCAGTCAGCGTAATACGCAGTAGACGGAGATTCGTTCAAATGTGCAGGCGACCAATGAAATTGTTAAGAAACGTTGGCTGCCCCGACGGGGAATGCGCGGGCCAATGGAGAAAACGTTCAAATACCACGACATCGAACCGTCACAAACGTTTTGCCATTTTTCTTCCGGAGATGGCGTCTTGAGTCTACTCCGCCTGCAACCGGTCGATCACCTTGTCGCGGACTGCAACCACTTTGATCAGCATGGTCTTCATGTGTTTGGGCGACTGGACGGTAACGATGGCACCTGGCTTGTTCTTCGGTTGACCAACTGTGATCTGATCCACCTTCTCAAATGTGCATCCGGCACACGCATCGGCAATTTCTATTAGCTCCTGACCGCCGGCTGACGTGGCGATCAGAATGAGCCCGGCATCCAGTCCTCGGACAGCCAGCCGTTTAAGACGTTTGTTGGCTTCCGACTTGGTGAACTCGTGCGTGTTGCCACCAACGAAGAACACAAAGTCGTAGTTCCGGGGGGCAAATTCATCCAACATGCGGTCAGCGATGCGGCTGACGGATTTATCGTTGGAGCAGATCTCTCCCCATCGTGACGAAGCAACTTCAAATCCGATCGCCTGATTGCCGAGTACTGTAGCGAGCTGTCGGAATTCGCCCTCGTCAAACCCGTCCGGCAGAATGACCAGAGCTCGTCCCGGAAACCCGTTAAAACGCGTGGCAATGCGTCCGCCACTGGACATGCCGAACCGGCGTCGGTCCGCTGTCTCCTCACAAAGCTGTTTTGCCTTGCGAACCAGTGCTCTGGTCTGCACCGCACTTTCGCCATGAACAATCCATCCCGCCAGACCGGAGGGGCGACCAGATGTCACGTCACCGTCCCTGGCCGTCGTAAACTGCGAATAGAAGTCAACGCCGACGACCTCCTGTAAGACACTCTGAGATGGAGCCGCCAGGACCAGTCCCTGACCAATCGCCGTGTTGAGCAACGGTTGGAGTGTCTGTGTCGCCGCCTTCGACTGAAACTCGGCTGTTGACCCGCCGATAAAGTAGATCATGTCAAAGTCGTCCGGGCGGATGGTCGTGAGCGGTACCGGCGTTTCGACATGCAGACTTTCGTCATGCTTCGGGTGGGGCTGCTGGCCACGAATCGTCGCCACAACCAGTTGAATGTTCAGCTCATCAAGCTGTCTTTTCAGTTCCGTATATTCGTCGTCGTGGAAATGTCCGACGGGCAACACGGCCACGGATTTTCCGTCGCCTCCGTCGAGTAATCGGTTGCCTCCGCCGAAATTGACGGGAAACGGCAGTCCCGTCGCAGCGAAGCTCGCTTCCGGCTGAAAGACCGGCTGCTTCGTGTCCAGGGCCGCCCAGATTCCGCCCCCAATCAAGCAGACAACCCCAAGGATTCCGACCCACGTGGTGTAGGCTGGTCTACGACGTCGCCGCCTGCGTTGTTCAAGGATTGAGCCCTCAGCTCCCGGGCAAATCTTAACGGCAACGGGAACTCGACCGGTCAGAAGTGCGTTGATGTCAGCCGCCACTTCACGCATCGACTGGTAGCGTCGGTCCGGTTTCTTAGCCAGCATGCGGTGAAACACCGCGTCCAGACCACGCATGCCGCCGTTGCAGTGTTGTTCGATCGAAGGGACCGGCACTTCACGATGAGCGATCAGGCGAGTCATGATGGTGTCGCCCTCAAACACCGGCCTGCCCGTCAGCAGAAAGTGCAGGGTACAGCCCAGGCTGTAAATGTCCGAACGGTTATCCGCGTCCCGACTTCGAAGTGCCTGTTCCGGCGACATATAGTCGACCGTGCCCATGATCACGCCGGTATTGGTCATGGCTGCATGAGCCGCAGCGTCCGGGTCGTCGCCCAGCAGGGAATCAAAGCGAGCCAGCCCCATGTCCAGAATCTTGATGCTGACTTCATCGGAATCAGAATCCTCAGACAACAGCAGGTTGTGCGGTTTTATATCGCGATGGGTGATCCCCTGGTCGTGGGCATACTGCAATGCCTCGGCGGCTTCGGAGACAAGCTCCAGCGCCTGTTTTATGGGTAATGGACCGTGGGCAGCAACATGCTTGTGTGGGCAGCAACATGCTTGGCAAGATCACTGCCTTCGATGTATTCCATCACCAGAAAGGGAATGCCTTCGGCCTCATCCGCATCATGGGCCACCACAAAATTCGGATGGCTTAAGGCCGCGATGGTGCGGGCTTCATTTCGAAACCGCTCCATCATGTTTGGCGATTTCCGACCAGCGGAATTCATCACCTTCACGCAGACGACTCGGCCTAACCGTCGGTGTCGCGCTTTGAACACGTTGCCCATGCCGCCCTGGCCAAGTTTTTCCAGCAGCACGTAGTTTCCCAGCACCAGTCCCTTCCAGCGGCCTTTCAGCAGCACGCGCGCCTGAAATGGCGTCAACTTGCGTTTCTTAATGAGCTGTCTGGCCAGCGAACTGCTGTCTGCCGCCTTAACACCGCTCAGCAGACTGTCCACTTCCTCCACCGGAAACAGCCCGCAGCGGCGCAGTCCGGTGACGAAGCTTTCGACGGGTACGACCTCCCGAGGCATCGCGTGCACGGCAACATCCGACGTCCCCAGTTTCTGCACTTTGCGAATCAGCTTTGCCAGGTGGGGTTGGTCGGGAGCGGCCTTTGCCCGTTTACGGGCGGACGCTAATACGCCTTTGGTGCGTTTCTCAAGATCGTCGACATTGTTCCGACAGAAATCACAGTGATCGAGGTGCTGAAACAGCTTCGAGGCATCGTCTTCATGCAGGCTTCCTGACACTAACTGCGCCAGAACATCGTTCGGCGGGCAGCTTGCAATTTTTGTCGGTGGAATGGCCATCTGGTTTGCTTACGTATTCACCGCAACATCGAGAGTCTCCTGCCCCGCAGGAAACACGGATAATTGTTGTTTCGCGAGTGGTTGCTTAAATCCGCCGGCGGCCGGGACCGCCACTTTCCTGCCTCACAAAAAGAACGTTGTCGGATAACGGTTACTCGACCAGATTCTGCAGGATCAGACGCAAACGTCGGCGAATTCGGTAATTTGCCTGTCTGATCGTCTGGGGCGCGACGCCCAGTTCGGCTGCCACTTCCGTGGCTGTACGGCCTTTCAGTGCAACCTGTTCGAAAGCAGACCAGTTGCGAGGATCGAATTCGTTTCGGATCAGATCCATTGCTCGATGCACGACCAGTGCGTCGTCGGCCTCAGATTCTTCTTCCAAATCGTCACCCAGTGGATCCGGCAGATCAGCAATTCGCACCTGCGCCGCAGTGCCGCCGGCCGCGTCGATGTGACGTTTCGATTTCCGAAGAAAGTCAATCGTCCGAGTCCGGACAATCGTTTTCAGCCAGGAACGAAACGATGCCACTGACCGCCCCGGTACAAAATCGACGATATGCCGGGCCACGGTCTTGAACGTTTCCTGAAAAACGTCCGCAGCGTCCTCCTCACTCAGGCCGTAACGACGACACCACTTCTCCACCAACGGCCCGTACAAGTGGACAACCTGGTGCCAGGCATCTTCATCATTGGCCTTCGCCCGCCCCAGCAGGCTCATCGAAGTGACTTCAATTCCGTACGCCATAGAACATTTCTATCGAATTGCGTAAAGCCATGACACCTGCAGCCTGACGATTACAGGATCACGCAGGTGACATAGGCTTTCCAGGCGAATTGGACGACCGACTGCTGAATAAACAGCTGGAATCCACTGACTGAATTGTCGCGAAGTCCCCCTTTGGTATCCAGTGCCAACACCAGGTTTGCCCCTGGGTGAAGCAATCCGCAGCTGGAAATACCGTCACGAGGTGAAAAACTGATCCCCGGTAACCACGATTTCGCAAGGGTCGCCGTGCTTGAACATCCAGCTCACAAACCATACGCTCCCCGCTCTGAATTGCTGACGAGAGTCAATGCGTTGGACCGTAACACGTCGCGTGGCCGGTGCTGCTTGCCTCACAACTTCGAATATTGTGCCGCCAGAACCCCCTAAGCCCATGAGTTTCTGTCAGATGATTCCTCTTTCGTTTCTTTCGGCGAAACTTTCATGATTCTCAGCGGCAGCGAAATCAAAGCCCAGCTTGGCAAGAACCTCAATATTGAGCCCTTCCATGAGGAACAGCTGAATCCCAACAGCTACAACCTCACGCTCCACGACGAGCTTCTGGTCTACGAAGAAATCGTGCTGGACATGAAACGGCCCAATCGATTTCGCCGTATCACCATTCCGGAAGACGGTATGGTCCTGCAGCCAAATCAACTCTACCTTGGCCGGACAATCGAGCACACCGAAACGCACAATTACGTGCCCATGCTGGAAGGCCGATCCTCCATCGGTCGCCTCGGTTTGTTTGTTCATGTTACGGCGGGCTTTGGCGACGTTGGTTTCTGCGGGTTCTGGACGCTGGAAATGTTTGCCGTTCAGCCGGTACGAATCTATCCTGGCGTGCAGGTGTGTCAGATTTTCTATCATGCAGTTGAAGGTGATGTCACCGAATATCAAAGCAGCAAGTACCAACACAACACTGACATTCAACCCAGCCTGCTGTTTAAGGAGCTGGGCATTCGCGATGAACATCAAATGAAACTCGCCTTTGACGAAAAATCACAATCAGCGGATCAGGGATAACGGCTGCATACGCCGCGTGTTAGTTAACCGCGGACGCGGCCGTCCGGCCACCACATCGATCGCCCGTCCTTAGCCAGGTTGATCACCGAAATGAATCAAAGCCGGTCAGGAAACACGCCGCGACTGCTGATGCCGCGTCTGGCGTACCAGGATCCTGAGGCTGGGCTCCGTTTTCTGTGCGACGCCTTCGGGTTTACTGAAACTGCTCGGTTTGCGCACGTCGGAAGCATCGTCCATGCAGAAATCGCACTTAACGGTGAAACGGTGTTTGCCGTGGGGCCTGTTTCTGAACACGTCCACAGTCCGCAGACACTTGGGGGCAACACCGTCCAGTTGTTCTGCTACGTCGATGATGTAGACGCACATTGCGAACAGTCCAGATCTCATGGCGCCTCGATCACAGCCGAGCCCAGCGACCAGTTCTGGGGTGATCGTTCCTACGACGCATTGGATTGCGAAGGATATCGGTGGACATTTCGCAGGATCGTCAAGGAAGTCCCGCTTGACGATTTATTGGCAAGATCGCGTGAAGCAGCGGGTCGCTGACCGGCTCAGCCACGTTGTTCTTTGCGGGTTCAAATTCGGCGGAATCACCATATGACCTGTGGCTGCGGGTGCCGCACAGCGGCGTGAAAACAGCTGCCATGGACGATTCCGGGAACACTTGAGGAATGTATGCCTCAGTCTGGTACACTTTTCCCTGTATGTCGCCCGCCGTGAGCGTGTTCCGGTGGCGTCGCCAGGCGATGGCATCCGCCGCACTTGGAGACCGGTTCGTGTCGACTATTTTTCGCAGAAAAACACAAAGCACTCCAGTATCGGGACGTCCCGAATCGGGCAGCCATGGTCCGGACTCGTCACGTGGCCGATCGTGGAAAGTCGGTCTGCTGACGATCGGTCTGGTCGCCGTGATGGTGTCGGCGATCGCATTGATCTGGGCGACGATGGGGAGACGGGAAGTCGGTCCCGCCCCGACTCATACGATCACGCGCGGCGCCCTGATGGTCACGGTCACTGAACAGGGAACTCTGGAGAGTTTTCGAAACACTGAAATCAAGTGCGAAATCCGCGGAGGCTATGGTGGCAAAGGCGGACGCAGTACCGTTACCTGGGTGATCCAGCCGGGTACGGTCGTGCAGGCGGGCGATGAACTGGTCAGACTGGATTCCCAACGCATTGAAGAGACCGTCAGTCTGGGCAAGACGGATTTGAACAACGAAATCGCGAAGCTCGCGCAAGCACAGGCGGATCTTGAGAAGGCGCAGGTTGCACTCGACGGTTACCTCGATGGCAGGTTTCGAGAGCAAATGCAGGTACTGGAGAATCAGTTAACGGAGGCCACGCGGAACCTGCTCACGGCGCAGATATTGTTCCGCAGTTCGAAATCACTGTTTGAACAGGGCTACGTTACGCAGTTGGAAGTTGACGGGCTGGGGTACACGGTCCAGCGTGCGGAGCTCGAACGGGACGTTACAAACAATGCGATTGATGTGCAGACGCGGCTTATCAAGGCGATGGAACTGGCAACTCTGAATGGCCGGTTGACCGCGACCAAAGCCAGGGTAGCAGGGCGCAAAGCTGGGGTTGAATTGGAACAGGGACGACTTGATCTGGCGTTGATTGAGCTTGAAAACTGCGTCATTAAGGCGCCGCGAGATGGCCTTGTCATTTTTCCTTCCACGGCAAAGTGGAAGGAAGTGCCGGACATCGACGTGGGAGTCAGTGTCTACAACAATCAGGTGCTGCTGCTGATGCCCGATCTATCGCAAATGCAGGTCAAAATCGGGATTCATGAATCGATTATCGACGACATCGAGCCGGGACAGACTGCCACGATCAGGATGCCTGACAGGACGCTTGACACGTCAGTTTACTCTGTGGCTGCGATTGCCAGTCCAGCCGGGTGGTGGACGGGCAACGCAGTCGAATACGAAACAATCCTTCAGTTGCCGACAGTCGCAGGGCTCAAACCCGGGATGACTGTCGACGTGGATGTGACCGTGGCGCGATTCGAGGACGTGTTGTCCGTACCCGCGATCGCAGTTGTGGATACCGACGAGGGCCACTTTTGCTGGGTCAGGACCGACGAAGAAGTACAGCGACGTGCTGTGGAACTGGGCCCCAGCAACGATAAGTTCATCGTTGTCGAGGCAGGGTTGAACGCAGGAGAGAAGGTTGTGCTCGATCCGACTGTCTCCATTGAGGAGGCGCGTCAATTGGTGGGGCCTACACTGGTCCACACGATCTCACGTGGGAACCTGCCGGTCACGCTGACAGAGCAAGGAACTCTGGAGAGCTCCGACAACCTGAAGATAAAATGCAAAGTCCGAGGAAACAGTACTATTAACTGGGTGATCGAGAGTGGCACGGAAGTGAAGGCCGGCGACGAGCTGATCAGGCTGGGAAACAAGCAGATCGAAGAATACCTCCACGAACGCACCAAGTTTGCTCATTTGTCCAGGGACTCGGCAATCACGTCCAGAGCTCAGGCGACCAGGGCGGGCATCGCTCTGTCGGTGTACAAGGAAGGTACGTTTCTCACTCAATTAATGACGCTGAAGAAGGATGAGGCCATCGCTGAAGCGGATCTGCTCAGCGCGCAGGATTTACTCGGCCACGCGCGGGTGATGGCCCAACGTGATTACGTCAATGAATTAGAATTGGAAGAAAGGGAATTCGCAGTCAGGACTGCCAAAACCAAACTGGAAATCACGAAGACCCAGGTCAATGTCCTGACGCAATTCACAAAGAGAAAGCAATTAGTCACGCTGAAGGGTGACTGGGAAGCCGCTAAGGCAGAGGCAAACGGGCATGAGGAAGTCCTTACCATGGATGAGGAACGGATCGCTCTGGGCAGGACGGAGATCGAACGCTGCGTGATTAAGGCCGAAAGAGACGGAATCGTGATCTACCCGAACGCGGAAGAGTGGAAGAATGTGCCCGATATCGATGACGGAGCGATTGTGCACAATGACCAGGTGCTGCTGCTCATGCCTGACCTGTCTAAAATGCAGGTCAAGGTCGGCATTCATGAATCCATGATCGACCGCATCAAGCCGGGAATGCGTGCAAATGTGACGCTGCCGGACAGGACACTTACTGGCACAGTTTCGTCTGTTGCGTCGACCGCTCAGCCAGCAGGCTGGTGGACGGGCAACGTCGTAAAATACGATGCCATCATTCAGCTACCCTCAGCCGAAGGACTGAAGCCGGGCATGAGTGCCGAGGTGGAAGTGTTCATGGATCTGCATGAAGAGGTGCTGACGATCCCGGTGGCTGCGGTCGTGGAAACTGAAGCAGGGTACTCTTGCTGGGTGGGAACGGCCCAGCAGGCGGAACAGCGTACTCTGCAACTGGGGGACGGCAACGATGTGTTTATTGTCGTCGAAGAGGGTTTGCAGGAAGGGGATCAGGTGGTGCTTAATTCCGCTGCCTTTTTTGAGGAGGCACAGCTGATTTCCGTTCCCAGTGACAGCACCACGAGACGGAACG
The DNA here is from genome assembly GCA_039831575.1 of Fuerstiella sp. Classification (GTDB taxonomy): domain Bacteria; phylum Planctomycetota; class Planctomycetia; order Planctomycetales; family Planctomycetaceae; genus Fuerstiella. The sequence continues at coordinate 15,214 of JBDONA010000548.1, forward strand.
GTTCCCCGCAATGAGTAGACTGCTGTGAGCGGCAGACATGACAGGAATCGGACCGACTGGCAGAGCAGGCGGCATGCGGAAGACTGGTTGAAGGCGCCGCAATACAAACTCGACGCACGGGTGAGTGGGGCCGTGCATTCGAAAAGCACACTTGCTGGCGGAGCGGGCCTGTATCAGCAGCGGCAAGGCCAGATGAGTGCACGCCGGCAGAGCTGGCGTCTTACGGTCAGGTAGCAGACCTTCGACCGTGCATACGTCGCGCACCGAGCAACCAGCCCGACGACACAGCCGCCAATCGTGCCAAAGACGTGAGTTTGATTGCGTACGGCGAACCAACGTGGACTTCCGCCCACAGCTGAAAATGGGAGCAGGAAGACAGCATATCGCATTCTACCGACACGAACAGACTCGATAATTCGCTAACGCCGAGACTCTGGCCGTTCTTTGGGCGTGATTCCGGCGACTTCCTGAAATTCAATATCGGTGGGCTACCGGTCAACGGATTTGCTGGTAAAAATCGGGTTATCGCGTCTTCGTTTCGCATTTCCTGTTTTCATCGAAGCCTTACTTCCGTCATGGACGATCTCCGTCGCTCACCGCTGCACGACACTCATGTCCGTTTGGGAGCACGGATGGTGCCTTTTGCCGGCTGGGAAATGCCCGTGCAGTATGAGGGCATTATTCCCGAAAATAAGGCCGTGCGAGAGAAACTGGGCGTCTTCGACATCTCCCATATGGGCCAGGTGTTCGTATCCAGTGACACGGCGGGGACTGCGGCCAGTTGGCTGGACAGTATCCTGACGAACAATGTCGCCAAGCTGAACGTTGGCCAGGGACAGTACACGCTGCTGCTGAACGAAACCGGCGGAGTCATCGATGACCTCATCGTCTATCGACAGACGGACACCGACTACTTTCTTGTGGTGAATGCGTCCATGGTCGACCAGGACGTCGATTGGATGCAGGCAAAGCTTCCTGCGTCCGGAGTGACGCTGGTGAATCGCAGTGCGGAGTTCGCCGCGCTTGCGGTGCAGGGGCCGGCAGCAGCGTCGGCCTTCCAGACGATGTTCGACCAATCCGCCCAGTTGCCGGAACGGTTTTGCATGGCCACCATGACCACCCCGGATGGCGACGTCATTATCTGTCGGACGGGGTATACGGGCGAAGATGGCTTTGAGTTGTTCTGTGCCGCAGCGTCCGGACCGGACTGGTGGCAACGCTGCACAACTGCTGGCGCGACGCCCGCGGGGCTGGGGGCACGAGACTCACTGAGACTGGAAAAATGCTACCCGCTGAACGGCAACGACCTGTCGCCCGATCGGACTCCGCTGGAAGCCGGACTGGCGTTTGCCGTTGACCTTCATAAGCCGGACTTCGTGGGCCGCGAAACTCTGATCCGTCAAAAGACCAAGGGACTTCACCGACGTCTGGTTGCCATCAAGCAGACCGGAAAGTCGCCACCGCCACGACCGGGTTATCTTGTGCTGTCGGGGGATGAGGAAGTCGGGACACTCAGCAGCGGCGGAGTCTCACCGAATCTGGGATGTGGAATCTCGATGGCCTACATCGCATCCGGCCACAATAAACCGGGCACTCCCCTGGACATTGAAATCCGAGGAAAACGGTTCCCGGCGGAAGTAGTAAAAAAACCATTCATATAACGCGGAGTCCACATTGCGGTTGGCTCACGTTTCAATTTGCCGAAAGGCGGCCGACAATTCGATATCGGCTTGTCAAAAGGAATCCCATGAACGTTCCCAATGAACTGAAGTACACCTTATCTCATGAATGGGTACGACTGGACGACGGCGACATCGTCACCGTTGGCATTACCGATTACGCTCAGAACGAAATGACTGAACTGGTGTACGTTGAACTGCCGGACCTTGGTCGTCAGTTCAGTGCAAAGGATGAAATCGCTGTCGTTGAGTCGGTTAAGTCCGCCAGCGATATCTACGCACCTGTCAGCGGTGAGGTTGTGGAAGTCAACGACGCCCTTGCTGACGATGCAGCGACGGTCAACAATTCTCCGTTCGACAAAGGATGGCTTTTCAAGCTGAAGCTGTCGAACCCCTCAGAACTGCAACATCTCATGGGGGCGGACGATTACGTTGCCAGGATCAGCTAACAGCCATTCCTGTTCCCATGCTCCAGCCTGGGAACACATATCCACGAAGCTCCGCTTCGCATCACAACTTCCACCACGTGCAGCGCAGCAAAGCGGGCAGGACATGTGGGCCCCAACCGGAGATGGGGACGGAGAACCAACGACTGTCCCTCGAACTCACCACATCTTCACAGCGAACCGAACATTATCCCATGTCAACATCCCTTGATTGTGTGACAGAAAACATGTCCTCTCAAATGCCGTTTCTGCGCCGCCATATCGGAGTGTCCCCCGATGTTGCCGAACAGATGAGTCATGAAATCGGCTTCGATTCCGTGCAGCAGCTTGTCGACGCAGCCGTGCCCGCCAGCATTCGACGGCAGCAGCCCTTCGACCTGCCGGAAGCAAAAAGCGAAACCGAGGCCCTGACGTGGCTGAAGCAGATCATGAGCCGCAATCAGGTGAGACGTTCACTGATGGGCATGGGGTACCACGACTGCATCACCCCGGCCGTGATCCTGCGCAACATTCTTGAGAATCCCGGCTGGTACACAGCCTACACGCCGTATCAGCCTGAGATATCGCAGGGGCGTCTGGAAGCCTGTCTGAACTTTCAGACCATGATCACAGAACTTAGTGGTCTGGATGTGGCCAATGCATCACTGCTGGACGAAGGCACCGCCGCCGCCGAAGCCATGAATATGTGCGCCGCCGGCAATCGAAATGCGAAAACCTTCTTCGTGTCGGACGGATGTCATCCCCAGACGATCGCCGTGCTGCAAACGCGTGCCGAACCCATTGGCGTGGAAATTGTTGTCGGGAAGCATGACGACTTCGAATTTGTCGATGGGGTCTTTGGCGCCCTGATTCAATACCCGGACACCAGCGGGAAGATCAGCAATTTTCCCCCATTCACAGAGCGTGCTCATGCGGCAGGCGTCAAGGTTGTGGCCGCCGCGGATCTGCTTTCTCTGACAGTCCTGCAGCCACCAGGGCAATGGGGAGCAGATATTGCTGTCGGAAACAGTCAACGATTCGGAGTGCCGCTGGGCTTTGGAGGTCCCCATGCCGCATGGATCGCCTGCACGGATAAGCTAAAACGCAAACTGCCGGGACGCCTGGTGGGTGTGTCAAAAGACGCCAACGGAAAGCCCGCGTACCGACTGGCGCTGCAGACTCGCGAACAGCATATTCGTAGAGACAAAGCGACCAGTAACATTTGTACGGCGCAAGTGCTGCTGGGTGTCGTGGCATCGATGTACGCCGTTTATCACGGGCCGCAGGGGCTGCGGGAGATCGCCGAACGCATTCACCAGCACACACGAGTCCTGGCCGAATCCCTCGCCGCGGCAGGATGCGTACTGCGACATGCCGTCTTCTTCGGTACGGTCCGCGTGGCACATACAGCCGGTGACAGCATCGTGACGAAAGCCGTCGAGACTGGGTTCAACCTGCGACGTTTTGACGACGGTGACATCGGCATCACCCTGGACGAACTTACGACGGACGCAGAAGTCGACGAACTTCTGCAACTGTTCAATGCGGAACGCACCGTTCCCGGATCGTCGACTGACGTTCCTGCCGAACTGACGCGCAAAGATAACTATCTTGCGCAACCCGTGTTCAACAACTACCACACGGAAACAGAGATGATGCGATATCTGCATCGTCTGGAGTCCAAAGACCTGGCCCTCAATACCAGCATGATTCCTTTGGGCTCGTGCACGATGAAGCTGAACGCAGCGTCGGAAATGATGCCCATCAGCTGGCCTGAGGTAAATGCGATTCACCCATTCGCGCCCCGCAATCAATGGCCGGGCTACTCCGAAATGATCACTCAACTGGAAGCCTGGCTGGCCCAGTGCACGGGTTTTCATTCCGTTTCATTACAGCCAAACGCTGGGTCTCAGGGAGAATACGCCGGACTGCTGGCCATCCGAGCCTTTCACCAGGCCAACAATCAGGGGCATCGGGACGTGTGCCTGATTCCAACATCCGCACACGGCACTAATCCCGCCAGCGCTGTAATGGCCGGCATGAAGGTCGTGGCTGTCGATTGCGATGACGACGGCAATATCGACATCCTGAGCCTGAAGGCGAAAGCCGCCGAGCACGCTGAGCAACTGTCCGCATTGATGGTCACGTACCCCTCAACTCACGGCGTATTCGAAGAAAGCATTCGCGACATCTGTCAGATTGTGCATGACAACGGAGGTCAGGTTTACATGGACGGAGCGAATCTGAACGCTCAGTTGGGCCTCTGTTCCCCGGGGGAAATCGGCGCAGATGTCTGTCACCTGAACCTGCACAAGACGTTTTGTATTCCGCATGGCGGTGGCGGCCCCGGGGTCGGACCGATTGGAGTGGCAGAACACCTGGCCCGGTACCTGCCGGGTCATCCCGTGCACCTGAATGCCAACATCGGTCCCGTCAGTGCCGCGCCGTTCGGCAGTGCCAGCATCCTGACGATTTCATGGATGTACATCGCCATGATGGGAGCCGACGGTTTAACAGAAGCCACTCGGATCGCCATTCTGAATGCCAACTACATCGCCCGCCGGCTGCAGCCTTACTTTCCCGTTCTCTATCGGGGGGCAAAAAATCTGGTGGCTCACGAATGTATTCTCGATCTGCGGCCCTTCAAGGAAGACACCGGCATTGAGGTTGAAGACGTTGCGAAACGATTGATGGACTACGGGTTTCACGCGCCCACGATGTCATGGCCCGTGCCGGGGACATTGATGATTGAGCCTACGGAAAGTGAATCCAAAGCGGAATTGGATCGATTCTGTGACGCGATGATCCTGATCCACGGTGAAATGATGGACATTCGAGACGGGCGTGGTTCTCGTGAAGACAACGCTCTCAAAAACGCACCGCACACGGCGGACGTGCTGCTGTCGGACAACTGGAATCACCAGTATTCACGAGAACAGGCGGCCTATCCGGCGGACTGGCTGAAGGAATTTAAGTACTGGCCACCCGTCAGCCGAGTTGACAACGTGTACGGTGACCGCCACCTTGTGTGTACCTGCCCGGACGTCGCGTCCCTGGCTGAGTAACCATGCCGGCACGATTTGCCATGCTGATCAGAACGAACCATCTGCCATGACCGTCGACGAACTGCTGACTTCTGCCCAATCCGATGAACAGCCACCGGCCGAACTGAGTGCCGAACTTAAATCTCTGTGGCACACCAAAGCCGGCAACTGGGACACGGCTCACGATATTGCGCAGGAAATAAAGAGCCCGATGGGTTCATGGATCCACGCGCTGCTGCATCTGATCGAAGGCGATATCGGTAACGCGGGCTACTGGTTCCGCAACGCGGGGAAACCGAATCGGACCACAGATCAGATCGACTTACTGTGGACCGAAATTGCCACCGAGTTGCTGGTATAAACGCACGCACATTCTGCCCCGGTGTGTGCCACTGGCTCCACCAGTGCCGTGCGCGGTCAGATCTCTGCACAATCGTTGACCGCAGGTCTTCCAGGTCTACGCCCATGACGCGCGGTGAGGGACTGCTCGTCGACGCGGCCGCGGATTGGTGAACCACCTGGCAGAAGGAACAGTGAGAAGGTATGTTCGCACGCGGTGGCTCCTATACTGAACCTTCGGTACGTTACACCGTCCTGCCTTTTCCGGATTTCTGTCAGACAGGCGAGACAGTTCAGGAAGGACTTTCCGTTGGGCCACGTGCCAGCATGTTGCCAGGGGACTGGGAAGGTGTCTCAATCTGAAACATCCAGGATACCAAATCGTCGGCGACGGATCTTGCTTCGGCTCGCGGCACTCTCGCTGGTTGCGATTTTCCTGGTGGCGGGGCGACCGGCCCTTCATCTGTTGCGCACCGCGTTTCGCGACCAGGATGATCAAACGCCGCTGCCACCGGGGCAGATAGACGACGCGAGCCGCATGAACGCAACCGCTGTGCACAGCGTGGTTGATGTACCAATTCAGCAGGACCGTGCCGAAGAACAACTGGCGACATTGTTGCAAACCGCCCGCGAACAGGGACTGAGAGTCTCGATTGCCGGCGCCCGGCACAGCATGGGCGGCCATACCCTCTATCCCAATGGCATCAGTATCAACATGCTGCCGTTGAACCACCTGCAGCTGGATGCTGATACGGGCATTTTACGCGTCGGTGCCGGGGCCTTGTGGCGTGATATCATTGCCTATCTTGACGGGCGCGGTCGGTCGGTCGCCGTGATGCAATCGAACAACTCGTTCTCGGTGGGCGGATCCATCAGCGTCAACTGCCACGGCTGGCAGTATGGCAAACCACCGATTTCGTCCACTGTTCGATCGTTAAGGCTGATGCAGAGCGATGGTTCCATAGTCCGCTGCAGTCGGACGGAGAACGCGGAATTGTTCTCCCTTGTGTTGGGCGGTTACGGACTGTTTGGGATCATCCTGGAAGTTGATTTGCAGACCGTGCCCAACCGGCGCTACCGGCTTGAGACATCATTGGTGCCAGCTATTGATTCGCTGGATACGTTTGACGCGCAGGTCCTGCAGCGTCCTGAGGTCAGCATGGTTTACGCGAGGATGAATGTGTCGCCGGAACGGTTCCTGGACGATGTGATGCTGTACGTTCTGGTAGACGAACCGGCGACCGACGGTGTCATCCCGGCCCTCAGCTCGCCTGGTCTCGTCAGTCTGCGCCGTAGTGTCTTCCGTGGTGCGGCGGCCAGCGCATATGGCAAGCGTCTGCGCTGGGACGCGGAAACGAAATATCGCCCCAACCTTAACGGGTCGATCTACTCGCGCAATCAATTGCTCAATGAAAGCGTCGAGGTGTTTCAGGATCGCTCCGAAAAGACCACCGATATTCTGCATGAGTACTTTGTTCCCCGCGAACATGTCGCCGACTTCGTGCAGGATCTGCGGACCATTATCCCCGCCCATGCGGGCAACCTGCTGAACGTCACTGTCCGGAAGGTGGAAACCGACTTCGACACGTTCCTGCGTTACGCCGATGGCCCGGTCCTGGCGCTGGTGATGCTCTTCAATCACGAGCGCACAACTATCGCCGACGACCAGATGCGGTCCATGACATCGGCCATGATTGAGGCCGTACTGCACCGGAAGGGACGCTACTACCTTCCCTATCGCCTGCACGCCACGGCGGATCAATTTCGGCGGGCCTACCCGCAGTCCACAGCATTTTTTCATTTGAAACGCAAGTACGATCCGCTCGAATTGTTTCAGAACGAGTTCTACCTTAAATACGGCCAGGCAAATGTGGGCACGCAAGCGAATTGACATTGAATGGACTGATCTGCTCGGCGGACTGGGCTTCCTGTTCATGCCCGTGCCGCCGCCATTTGCGGGGCAAATCGGCGAACGGATCTGCCCGGCTTCCGATACGTCCGGGGGACTAGTCGCGTGTCTGACCGAACGCAGCGGTTTCGATCTGCTGCTGAAGGCCCTGGCATGGCCAACAGAAGACGAAATCCTGGTGTCTGCCGTCACCATCAACGACATGGTGCGGATCGTTGAGGAACACGACCTTGTTCCCGTGCCGATTGACATCGATCCATCCAACATGGAACCCCGCATGGGTGCGATTGAAGCGGCGGTCACCGACAGGACACGCGCCATTCTGGTGGCTCACCTCTTTGGAACGATCTGTCCAATGGATGCGATTATTGCCTGGGCCAGACCGCGCGGAATTCTGGTATTCGAAGATTGTGCACAGGCCTATGACGGAGAATATCAGGGACATCCGGAATCGGATGTCGTGATGTTCAGCTTTGGCCCGATCAAAACAGCCACGGCCCTGGGTGGTGGCTTGTTGAAGGTCCGTGACGACAAACTTTGTGAGCGGATGAACATGCTCCACGCGAAGTACCCCCGACAAGCACGCACTGTTTTCGCTCGACGAGTGTTCACTTTCACGATGCTCAAAACCATCGCCGGACGACTGCCATTCAGACTTCTGATTGCGGCCTGTCGTTTGCTGCGGCGCGATCACGACACGCTATTGAACAATTCCGTCAAGAACGTTTCCGGCGATTTTTTTCAGGAGATTCGGCAACAACCCAGCGGTCCTCTGCTGCGGATGATGCGCCGGCGAATCAGAAACTTCGACCGTCGTCGAGTGGAACAGCGGGCCGCTAAAGGCAGGCGCCTGGCAGAAATCCTCACTCCGCTCGTGACTTGTCCCGGCAGTGCAGCATCGTCACATTCGTATTGGATTTTTCTGGCGCAATTCGATGACCGGAAAAACGTTGTTGATTTGTTGTGCAGGACAGGATTTGACGCGACCGCTGGCACTGCACTGTGCCCCGTCAAACCGCCGGACAGCCGCCCCGAGCTCGATCCTGTTGGCGCCCGGCAATCTCTGGAAAAAGCACTCCACCTGCCGGTGTATCCCGAGATGCCGGATCGCGAGATCGAACGCCTGGGGCAGACCATCGTGAAGACGTTGACCTGACGCCCACGAGTTATCGGCTCCACATGCGTACCGCATCGTTGGTTACGAATTCAGATCAGCCCGCAGAACGCGTGCGTCGGACTGCCCGGCGACGTCGACCGCCGTGGATGAATTCAGAAGCCCCGTGCCCAGCATTACATCAGTGCGTTGTGTAGCTTGCATTCTGGATCGCCGCCGTCGGCCCACCAACGGAAGTCTGACGCTCCTGCCAGCGTTGCAAACCAGCCTCCAGAAACTGCTGGAATTCAACTCCGTCGCTATCCAGTCCTTTGAACATGGAAAGGATCTCCTGACCATCCGGCGTGGCAATTACGTAGGCCGGTATCGTGACGGTACCAAACCAGTTCTCTTGCAGGCTGCGGTTGCGGCCCAGGACGCGTTCGTGTTCAACAGGGTCGCTTTTCACACCAGGAACATAGTCGACGTACAGCTGTACTCGGACGAGATCCTTAATAATGGAGTGAACGGGTGCCGTCGCCATCACGCCCTTTTCCATCAAACGACAGTTTGGGCAATTCACTCCGGTGAAGTCCAGGAACATGGGGCGGTTGGACTCGGACGCGGTCTTCACGGCAGAATCAAAATCTAATGAGTATTTGAGTCCGTCATGCTCGACGAAATAGCCACCTTCTTCCTCCGAAAGCTCAATTTGTGGGGATGCGAACGCCGCAAGGTTTTTCCACACTTTCCCTTCCGGTTCGTCGGCGGCAAACAGCCCCATCGAGATGTAGGCGGCAAGTACCAGAAAGCTGATGGAAAATACGCAGCGAACCGGTCCGATCGTATCCGATGGGGAATCGTGAGGCATGCGGAAGACGTTCAGTAAATACATTCCCGTCACGACAGCCACAGCAATCCAACTGGCCATGACCATGTGAAAGTCCAGGAACTGCGGAGTTCCTGTGGCGCTGAATCCGGTGTCGGCGATGCTCAGAAACTTTGACACAATGGCCAATTCCAGAAGCCCCATCGTCACCTTGACTGAATTCATCCAGCCACCGCTCTTTGGCATTGATTTCAACAGACTGGGAAACAGCGCCAGTAAGAAGAACGGTGAAGCAAACGCCGTAGAGAAGGCGATCATGCCGACAACCGGCATCAGGTAGTCCCCCTGTGACGCCCAGACAAGAAGCTGTCCGACGAAGGCAAACGTGCACGTGAACGAAACCAGAGTGAATGTCAGAGCCATAAACAGAACGCCGACGACACCACCCGTATCCTGTTTCTTTGATGACCATGTCAGGATCCACGACGGAACACGGATCTCAAACATCCCCATCAGCATCAGAGCGAAAACGACGAACACGCCCGCGAAAATCAGGTTCAGCCACGGGTTGTTCGCGAATTCGTTAATGGCAGTGGGACCGAATATGACCGCTGCCAGTAGCCCCAGCACCGTAAATGCACCGATGATCCCCCCGCAGTAGATCAATGCCAACTTGATGGTCGCACCTGGTCGTTCGTTGCCCTGCTTCAAAAAGTAGCTGATGGTTACGGGAATCATTGGAAAGACACATGGCGTCAATAATGCGACGAATCCAAAACCGACCGCAGAGAGAATGAACGGCAGCATGGCGGTTTTGCCACGGCCATCCTCGAATACTTGTTCAACCACAACGTCGCCCGGTCCTGGCGCTGATGGCGGAGGGATTGTCGCAATTTCACTGGCATCGCCGGCCTGAACAGCAAAGGCAACGGTCGTGACCTCCAGACACGCCGTGTCCGTGCATATCTGAAACAGGATTTCACCAGCGACCGCGACAGCGTCGTCGGTCACCGTGAACCTGCGAACCCACTCAACGGAACCATGATGCAACTCAAGAAACTCGCCTTCATCAAGTCCCGGCTTCTTTTCTGCTGCAGGCGTTGCGGAGAACGCTGGGCCAATCGGCTGCAATCCCGATACAGTCGTCAGTGAAATATCGGTGGGTGTGGCCCCCAGAACGTCCGGGTTCTGCGTGACCGAGTAGGTGTGATACGGCTTGTCAATGTCAGCCCTGATGCTCAGCGTGACATCCTGGCCGACAATCGGAGATTCCGGCGCCAACGACACCGTGAATCGGATGGGAGCCTGCTGCCCTGGCGACAGCCGCATTTCCGGCACCACCAAAACGGTCGAGGACGAGCCCGCCACAACTGACGAATCATCTACCGCTGCCGGAGCTTCGAACCCAGCCGGAAGCGATGCCGTAAACTTTGCGGCAGGGATAATCGGTCGGCATGTGCCACCATCACCGCTGGAACAATACTGCCCCGTGAGCTCTCCCTGAACCTGAAATCCGGGTGTGAGCTGCCCGGAATTCAGTTGCACGCGTCGCGTCCACGTGACCTCGTCATAAAATTTTTCGACGATCTGCTGAAAGTTGGGGTCGAATTTCGATTCGGGAGCTCGATCAGGGCGAATCTTTCCGACCAGCGTCAGCCCCGCCGGTTCTTTGATGATGATCTTTGTGGCGGCACCAAACGACGGGTTGGTGGAATAGATGTAATGGTGCGATGGCAACTGCACAGTGACGGCCAGGTCTGCGGTCGTTGCGTCAACCGGCATCAGTTGAGCACTCACTTCCAGTTTTCCTGCCTCAGCTGACGATGCTCCAAAGGAAAAACGATCACCGTAGCTCGGAAACGTATCGTCCTGCCCCGTCGCGACGACGGATGCGAAGACACACACGGTGAAGGTCAGCAGATGACGAACCATTATAGGAATTCCGACGAGGATGCTTTCAGCGGCTTTGAAACCGCTCAGCCACCGAGATGGAGCTGTTTTATGATGGCGGGCTCTGTTCCCGGTACACGGGACAGTGGAGTCAACCGATGACGACGTCACGCCTGCCGCCGTCCCAATGCTCGAGAACGTTCGTAAGTATAGTCTTGCTTCGGTCTTGTGACATTATGGTCTCCCCGAACCTTACAGGGAATTGGCCCCCCAAAACAGCCCGCATTGTCCTGTTGCCGCAGAACTCCAGCATCCTGCGGGTTTTGGCACAAACTGCAAGATTGGATTCTCATCTGCTGCATAAATTGCCGGACCAGGCCCAAAGAATCTAGAAAGACGCATTACGGAAAGTATGCGGGTCAGGCAAGGATTTACAGCAGACTGACTAGGTGTCCACGCAACTCGATTGGCAGACGGCACCGCGCCGCATACGCTTTGATGTGAGATACATCACATCGAAATTCGCACGAAAGCTACCTTCATCCCATGAAGCAACGATTCCATGTTCTGTTAACCGCGGCAATTTTGTCCGGCTGTGGCACTCCCGCATCAGACACCTCTCAGCAGGCCGCATCGACCGCATCAGTCCCGTCGGAAGTTCTGGCGCTGAACTGGTACGCTGAAGCCGAACATGGCGGCTATGTCGCCGCCAGTCAATTGGGGTACTACGATGAAGCCGGGGTCGACGTGACTATTCAGCCCGGCGGACCGGGTGCTCCGACGCTTGTTATTCAGGAACTGGCTGCCGGACGAATTCGGTTTGCAATCTCGAATGCTGACCTGGTGGTCCTCTCACGGGCCAGCGGAGCAAAGATTGTGGCCGTGGCGGCACCGCTACAGCAGTCACCGCGCTGCATCATGGTTCACAAGTCATCAGGCATCGAAACTCTGCAACAACTCACAGACGTGGAACTCGCCATCAGTGACACTCGTCCGTTCGCACTGTGGATGAAGAAGCAGCTGCCGCTGACAAACGTCACGATGGTGCCGTACGCAGGACTGGTTGGTGAGTTTCTGCAGAAGAAGAATTTCGCGCAGCAGGGTTACGTGTTCAGTGAACCGTTCGTCGCAAAAGAGAAGGGCGGCGATCCAAGGGTCCTGATGTTGTCTGACATCGGTTTCAATCCGTATGCCAGCCTGCTGGTTACGACCGAGAACACGATTCGAAACGACCCCGAAATTGTACGCAGGATGGTGGCAGCCAGTGTGCGTGGCTGGAACGCGTATCTGAACGATCCGAGGCCGATCAATGAGCGTATTCATGCCGACAATAACGACATGACACTGGAGGCCCTGGCCTTCGGTGCGGAAGCAATGCTGCCTCTGTGTAGCACAGCTGAAAATGTACCGTTGTGCGGCATGGAGCTCAGTCGATGGCGGGGCTTGATTGAGCAAATCGAACAACTGGGTGAGATCGACGTCGGGGCGGTTGAACCCGCGGCGTGCTTTTCCACAGAATTCCTCTCTGTCGAGTTGTCACAGAAGAGTGTCGGCACATCGAAAACACCGTCCGAATAACCGTGGGATATGCAGATCGCCAGTGCAGAGATAACACTCAGGCGGATCCGTATAACGCCTGCAGGATTGTCATACGTGTTGACCGGGAAACTGGTGACCGTCGCAACATCCGAATTGTGAGTCCAACTGAAAGCACTCAGCCATGACAAAGACTCAGGTCCTCACACTCCTGAAAGAAAACCGAAACGAACGTGGCCTTGCACACTGGAAAAAGAAGCCGCGCACGCTGAAGAGCTTCGGCATCGGTCTGACGCAGTTACGGAAGCTGGCCAAACAGATCGGACGGGATCACAAGCTTGCCGGGCAGCTATGGAAGAGTGACATCTATGACGCGAAGGTAATCGGTCTGTTGATCGACGATCCAAAGCAACTGACCCGTGAGCAGGCCGAACAGCAGGTGGAAGAGCTGAACGCAGGCATGCTGCCGCACGTATTCGCCTCCTGTGACGCAACACTGGCCAAATCGCCGTTTGCCTTTGAACTCGCCTGCGACTGGATGGACAGCAGAGACGACGTGCGACGCCGCTGTGGCTATGCACTCGTTTACGAATTATCGAAAAAGAACATCAAAGCCATGGACGACGCTTGGTACCTGGCACGCATCAAACACATCCAAAAAACCATTCACGGCGAGGAGATGTGGGTCCGGGAGTCAATGAACGGCGTGATGATGGGCATCGGCAAACGGAACAAAAAACTGAACACGGCCGCCATCCGTGCGGTCAAAGCGATAGGGCCGGTTGACGTCGACTATGGCGACGACAACAGTTGCGAACCCATTGACGTACTGAAGCACTTGACCAGCGATTATGTGAAGAAGAAATTCGCAAAGTAGTGCTTCGTCAACTCTTAATTTTTTTTTTTGGGGGGGGGGGGGGGAGCCGAAGTCGCCAGACTTTGGACGACATAGAAAAAAACTTTCAAACTCTGGCGAGTTCGGCTACGAAACAAACCTGGTTCTTAGACTTGACGACGCACTAGCCACCAACAGCGGCCGGATGTGGC
>JBDONA010000059.1:0-1673 GCA_039831575.1 Fuerstiella sp.
AATGGGGCGGTATTCCAAACGATCGGGAAGAAGAGATGGCCGATACGCAGCGTATCAACTGGGCCGTCGAGAAATTGAAGCAAAAGCGAGAGCAACCCTTCTTTCTTGCCGTCGGAATCTACGCACCTCATTTTCCAAATTACTGCCCGCAGAAATACTTCGACCTGTACGACGTCGATGACATCCAGCATCCTCCTTACAAGGCAGATGACCTTGATGACCTGCCGCCGAAAATCAAAAAGATCAAGACAGCACGCTCGCGAATTCATCAGAAACTCGAAGATCTTAATGCCATTGAGGATGCCATTCACGGCTACCTCGCCTGCATGAGCTACGCCGATGCCATGATGGGACGCGTGCTGGATGCGCTCGAAGACAGCCCGCACGCGGACAACACCATCGTCGTCCTTTGGAGCGATCACGGTTACCACCATGGCGAAAAAGGCGACTGGGGAAAACACACCCTGTGGGAGCGGACTTCCAATGTACCGTTCATCTGGGCTGGTCCGAGAGTGGCCAGGGGCGTAGAGACGGACGTCACTGCCAGCCTGATCGACATGTATCCGACCTTCGTGGAAATGTGCGGACTGCCGCAGCCACATCAGCAGCTGGAAGGGGAATCAATCGCCGCCACACTCGCTGATCCTGCAGCCGCAAAAGATCGCAGTGTGTATTTGCCACACATGAACCCTGGTGAATACGCCATCATCAATCGAAATTGGCGGTATATCCGCTATGGCGAGGACGGTGAAGAACTCTACGACGTGCAGGCCGACCCGAACGAATGGACGAATTTGGCAGCGCGTCCGGAACACGACAGCTTGAAAGCACAAATGCGTGCCCTCGCGCCCAGCACGTTTGCCGAGCCGGGCACAAAGTTGAATCTGCGGAAGAACCTCGTCATCGAAGGCGATACCTTCCGCTGGGAAGTGAAGTAACTGAACATCGCCTGGTTCATGCCAGCAGACCTTGCACAATTTGTCCCGGCTGACCGTCGAGCAATGTTTCTTCGCGCCCGTTCTGCTTAAACGTCAGCGTTTGTGCATCAAGACCGAACAGGTGCAGCAAAGTCGCGTGATAGTCGAAGTGGTTGACGATGTCGGTGATGGCGTGGTGACCGAATTCGTCCGTCGCGCCGTATGTTCCGCCCTGACGAAAGCCACCGCCGGCCAGCCACATGCTGAATCCGTAGGTGTTGTGATCTCGTCCGACCTTCGCCGGGCCAGCGTCATTCTGGATGACCGGCAGCCGCCCCATTTCGCCGCCCCAGTGCACGACAGTTGAATCCAGCATGCCTCGCTGTTTCAAATCCTTGACAAGAGCCGCCGCTGGCTGTTCCGTCTTGCGGCAGGCGGCCGGCAACGACGTGCGAATCGATCCATGATGATCCCAGTACTGATTCTTTGTGAACGCCTGCACGAAGCGAACTCCGCGTTCGACCAGTCGCCGAGCGATCAGGCACCGTTTCCCGTATTCCTCGGATTCCGGTCGATCGATGCCATACATTTTCTGTGTGGCCCGGGTCTCTTTGCTGATGTCCAGAGCTTCGCGCGCAGACGTCTGCATGCGTGCCGCCAGTTCGTAGTTGGAAATGCGAGCTGCCAGATCTGAATTTTCCGGATGGCGAAGCCGATGCTCTTCGTTCAGATGCTTGAGGTATTCCAGATACGCTT
>JBDONA010001090.1:0-1672 GCA_039831575.1 Fuerstiella sp.
GACATGGCGAACACCTCGCCACCGTCCGCACGGATGCACGGATTTTGAAAAATTGCTCCCTGCAATTTCAAACACAATTCAAATCGAAGAAAAACTCACAGCCTCGTCGGGTTACCAGAGTCTTGGCACTACCGCTGCGACAGGAGCAGCTGCCTTGATCCATCATTGAGACGTCGTAGCATTCACACGCCTGACCGGCCTATCGGGCGCGTGTTGAGAATAGTGATACCACTGATCAGACAGAGTCGGCGACTCGACCTGTTCAAAGCGGGTCAGCCTGCCGTTCTCCCATTTCAGTTCCGCCCGCAGGACGACCCCGCTGTCCGCATCCGCCCAAAATTCGATGATCTGCGCTCTGTTGCCTCTCCGGGATCGCAGCGTTGCTCGTACATGGCTCTCAGCAGGGTCAAACGATTCAACGAGTTCAACGTCATAGGAGTCTTCGATCCGTGAAAGCAACGATGACATTGGCATCATGAGAAGTTCGTCGCGAGAATCAGCAAGCTTGAGCATGCCCCTGTTCGGGATCCTTCGCCCTATTGCGGAAGGAAGAGTGCGATAGTCTTTCGTGATCCAAACCGGTCCACCATCTTGAGTCAGCCAGTAGTCGATGCCATCGCTTCCCATTGCGTAGCTGCCATGAATCGGTTGAATCACAAAATGTCTTCCGCCTCGAATGTTGATCATCAGCTCCTGGGTGGCAGCTTCATATTGCACGTTTCCACCGGAAATCGTCACTCGGTAGGCACGGTCCACCATATGCGCCGCCGCCTGCTGCGCTTTCCGCAGCACGCTGTTCGCATTGACGGACGATGGCCACAACCCCGAAGTGAGCATCAGAATCACGGCTGCGCAAACAGCCAACGATGTTGATACCGCCAAAAAACGAGAACGCATGGAAGGCGAGTGCTGGATGTTATTCTGATCGACTGGCGTGATGTCGGCGGGTTGCTGAATGATCCCCTCCGGCTCGGCAGCCGGTTCACGAAGAAAACCGTCACGGCCCAGCGAATGCAGTCGTCCTTCCATCCGCATATACGACAGAAAAAGCTGCTTCGACGCTGTCGACGTGGCTAACGCTGCGGCGAGTTCTGTTTCCTGTTGTTCGGTCAGGCTGCCATCAAAATGGCCGACGATGAGTTCCTCGATGGAATTTTGATTCTTCGCTATGTCAGTCATGACGCTCCCTCTGCCAGCTGCAAACGTCGCTGAACACATCCGTGCAACATTTTCCTGACCCGGCTGAGAGCACGTTGAACGGCAGCGGGCGTGGAACCAACGTGATCCGAGATTTCATCGAATGAGGAACTGCCCTCATAACGCAAGGCGACCAGTTCCCGCTTTTCAGCCGGCAGCGCGTCAAGGCATTGCTTGAGCGCATTCGCTTCCTCGCGGACGACCGAAGCCCCCGAATCGTCCTGCAAAAAAGCGTCGGCCACGACATCCAGAAGTTCGGGCGATATTGCTCGAGTATGCCTGGTGGCAACGTCCCTGGCACGAATGGCGTGCAGGGCCTGCCGGCGAACCACCTCTTTCGCCCAAGCACGGAAATCACGAATCGTTTCCGGCTTTTCTGATTGTTCGATGACCACGACGGCGGCGTTCTGATAAACCTCTTCGGACAGCTCGGCGTCACGTGTGATGGCATACAGGTAGCCCATGAATTCGCTGC
>JBDONA010000740.1:0-6876 GCA_039831575.1 Fuerstiella sp.
CAGTAAGCAGTGTCGGCGAAGCTGGAACGCATGGTCGGTGCTGCGATGTCGGCCGCGTCCGTCCCGGCTCCCGCGGTGATATCGGCACCTCCCTGAAAATCGGCGTCGGCTGCGAGCGCAGCACCTTCAGCCTGCATCATCAGCGCCGGAGCGGCAAGGCCTCGTCCTCGTGCCATTCCTTTGGTTCTTATTCCATAATCATCGTCACCAAATCCTCCTCCTCCGCCAAATCCTCTGCCGTCAAATCCATATTGTTGGACCCCACCAAACATACCGGGGTCGTTGCCGGCCAGGTTCTGCATGCGAATCTCGTTTTGCAGATATACCGGTGCGGATCCCTGTTGCAGCGTGGATTGGATGTGAACGTTGTGGCGTCGGCGAACATTCCAGAAAAACGAACGGATTTCCGGAATGCTGCTGGCCGCGATGTATTCCAGACTGGCGTCGTAAACACTCAGCACCGTGTCGCCGACGAATGGTTTTCCGTCCAGATCGGTGAGTTTCAGCTTAACCGTGGCTTCATCGCCTGGACGGTATCGTTTCGCGGACGGAAGCACTTCAACGTTGGCGATTTTCTGTTCCGGTGGAACGACGATTTCACGCACTTCGCTGTGAATGCGACCATCGGCAATTGTCAGAGCTTCCACGAAGATGTTGGGCATGTCGTCGCGCGCGATTCTGATGTCCGCGTTGGTGCTTTTGCCATCCAGTTGCAGAACCTGTGGTTTGGGGCACAGGCCGTTCATCGGACGCACGAACAGCAGAACCGTGCTGTTGACTTTGTTGGTGTTGATCTGCAGCGTCGCCGTTTCTCCTGGCTGGTACTCACGTTTTTCGGTGATGAGTTCCAGATCGTTGAAGCGGTACCCTCGACCATTTCGGTTGGCGCCTTGGACAAACAACAGATGTCCGCCTTCGGCTTCGTGTCCTTTGGAGTCGGTCACCTTCGCGGAAATGCGGAATTGTCCGGCGCGTGGAATCACCATCTTCAATACAGCCCGACCATCGTCTGCTGTGGCGACGTCCCATGATTCGACTTCATTTTCGACGGGAATGTTGTCCTGATAAGTAACGGCATACAGGATCGCTCTGCCGCCGCCCTTGACGGGTTTACCGTCCGGTGTGCGTGCCTGCATGCCGACCTCAACGGTGTCGCCGGTCTTGTAGTGTCCTCGATGTGTCCAGACAAAAACCTTGAACGGTGCACGGGCGACCAGCACGTTACCCGTGCCGCTAATGGTTCGCCGAGATTGATCCACGACTTCCGCCGTGATTTTGTAATTGTGGTCGCTGTCGCTGTGTTCACGCAGGGCAGTGGCGGTGTCGATGTCGATCAGGAACATCCCGTTCTCATCGACCTTCGCATCTCCTTCGACGACGACTTCCGGTGGATCCGGATTCCAGCCTCGCCAAATGGGAATTGGTGCATAGCAGCCCCAGCGAGACCAGCCTGGGTACCATGCATGATCCGGCGAGAACCACCAATAGCCGGGCGAATACAGCCAGTCCCAGCGAGCCATCGGATACCAGCGACTGTCCTTCTTTGTGCGTTCCACTTTGTAGTGAACACTGGCTTCTGTGACGGGAGCTCCAAAGTAGTACTTTGCGTTGACTTTCGCCTGAATCATTTCGCCCAGCATCACCGGTTTGTCTGGCGCGTCGATCGTGACTTCGAATTCCGGTTTACGGTATTCTTCAACCTGAAAACTGCCTCGACCGATTGCGCGGACGCCTTCGACGGTGTACACCTCGGGCTTGCCGTTGCGCTGGCGAGTTTTCTTTTGTGAATATCGCTGTCCAACGATCAGCGCATATCGTCCCAGAGTCGCATTCTCCGGAATGGCCCACTGGCCGTCGATCCCGGCCCAGCGGTCCGTTATGACGTCTTTTTCCAGGACGACGTCACCTTTCGGATTGCGAATCTGCAACACGTATGTCTTGTTGGCGTAGAGTGCGTTGTCCTGACTAAAGCGAGGCTGCCGGACCCACAGACGAAACTTTACGTCGTGCTTTGGTCGGTAAACCGGACGGTCGGTGATGCTGTAAACTTTGATCGGGCTATAGCTCAGCGGTGAGATCTTCTGTGGATTCCACACACCGTTGAACCCATCGTACGCCATTCGACCGTCCCTGGTGCGTACGACCGTCAGCCACTGAAAGTTGCGATCCAGCTGTTGTTGTTCCGGTACGCACAGACCGTTATCGTCGGTGCGATCGGCAAAGCGTTTCGTCAGGACTCGGTATTCACGAGTACGGCCAACGCGATCCTGTCTCCAGCCAAAGAATTCCAGATCGGCATCGGCAATCGGGTTGCCGCTGACAGCATCCGCCACAAAGTGCAGGGTGCCTTCTTCGATGCGTTTGCGAGTAATCGCGGTGTCGGCCACCCAGATGACCATCCGGGCTTCGTTGCCATCCTTGATTCTTCCGGTCACGAAGTACGCCCCCGCCTTCTGCAGCGGAGTCGAGACGGTCTGGACGGCATCAAAGTGGTGATCAGGCGGGTTTAGATCCAGTTTCCACTGTGCGACAGACGGGCCGAGGTATTTGTTGAGATTGTTGTTGATCAGCTGGAAGCCAATGTTTTCGATCCGCGTCTTTTGATAGTCGACTCGACCGGGTTGGCTCTGCAAATATGTCTTCGTATCAAGGAGTAGCTGGTCGATGTCGACGGGGCGTGCCGTGAATGTAACCTCTGCCCCGTTGCGATAACGGATTTCGAATGTCGCTCCCTGGCCCGCTGTCTGGATATTGACACTCTGGAACTGCACCCAGTTCTTCAGGATCTGATCAATGCGATTCTGCAGGTTGGTTCGCTCCTGTTTCTCGGTGGCGAGTTTCAGGATTCGTTTCAGCAACTCTGCTGTCTGAGAGTATTGCTGGCGGTTCATCCGCACGTTTGTCAGTGCGTCGAGTGCCTGACGCTGCTGATCATCTTCTCGCGCGATGACGCCCTTAATGATGGCAACGTGGTTGAATTCGTCCGGAAGGTTGATGCGTTTCGTGCCGCTGGCCAGATGGGCGACGGTTTCAGAATCATCCAGTTCATGTAACACCCAGGGCTCGATGTCATTGGCGTCTGCGTCCCCGGGATTCGGCTGAACGGGTACGACGACCCTTGACTGTCCGCCCCGCACACCGAACTGCGACTGCAGAAACGAGGCCCATTCGAGATCGATTTCACTGCCCCGACGAGGATCAGCCTTTGCGGTCTGCCGCAACGCCCACCGCCAGCGTTCGCCGTCGGATGCTGCGGCTTCCCATGATGGCGGCAGGTGATGGAAGACGGGATTCCCATCGATGTCGACCGGCGCCCCTTTGGATGAGCCGCCATGAGGCGGTGCGAAGCCGCGACCACGCTGAACACCTGAAGAACTCACGGAAAAAAATCCGAGGCCTCGACCCGATTGGTCGGGTTCAGCATAATCCGGCAACATGGACAGATCGCTCAGCAGCTGAAATTTCCACGCAGCACCCCAGCGGGGCTGTCCAATGATGTCTGACAGCGAATGATAAACGTCGGATCGCTCGCGCGGCTGCGCCTGTTTGTCGTCTTGCAGTAACGGGATGGCCTGCAACAACAGTTGGATCGCCCGGACACGATCTCGCCCGGCGGCACTCACCATCTTTCCACCGCCGCGGTGGTAACCACGTTCAAACTGACCGGCAATCAGATAGCCCTGCTGCGGTACTTCGCCATGCAGAACTTGAGCGGCGCGAAGCAGCAGCCGCCAGTTTGACGTATGTGTGGCGACGGCGTTCTCAAAGAATTCGTCAAACTCTTTGAGGCGATTCAGTCGAGAAATGCAATTCACTGCTCGACCAAAGTCGTGCGTTAGTTTTGCACCATCGTTATCCTGGTCCATCGTCAGTGTTTGATAGATCTTCAGCGCTTCGGCGAAGTTCTTGTCACTGAAGAGTTTGTCCGCGTGGGTACGCTGAGCAGATCGGTCCTGTATCGCCACTGGTTCCGTCAGGAATGTGTGGGCCAACAGAGCAGAACAACAAACGCTGGCCATGACAGCCAGCACAAACAGAATCCTTCGCATGGAATCATGCTTTCCGAATTGGTGCGGGACGGCCCGCAAGCCGACGCGAGCTAACGCTCGGGAATTGGAGATCCGTTTCCGTTGCGCGCTCGCGTCGTTTGTTGAAAATGCAGAAAAAAGTCTGGTGAACGTTTTTCTGTCCGCACGTTAACGACAGTATTTCGATTGAGCCAGCGGGATCACGGACGTCCTGACCCCGATAGCGTGTCGAAGAACATAGACGCGGACTGCCTGCTAAAGTTTCACAGAATCGCGTTCCGTTCACGGAATTTTCTCCGTTGACCGGGCCGCGGTGGACAAACAATCACTGTGGACGAGTTCTGCTTACTCATGCCCGATTGTAAAAAGCTTGTAAATCTCTGACTGGCAGTTACGCTGACTCGTCGAATCGACGTTCAACTGACAGGAATTTGACTATCGAGGGCAGGGCAAAGGGGTCGGGAACCAATAGCCGGAACGGCCCTTCGGGTGCTTCGCACTATTGGTTCCCGACCCCTTTGCTGACGCGTCTGGATGTGCACACGGCGAACTCCTTATGATTACAAAAACACTGAATTTCGTGACCAGGCGTATGCAGGCCAATTTAAAAAATACTCTGGCCGTCATGCACTGGCCAGTTTTTCGATCAGCCGTTCTTAGACGACGGGGGATACAGCTGGTCGCCATCTGGATAGTTTCCGTTTCGTCTGTCGGGAGCTGCCAGGCTGACGAACTTGAGCAGCGGATCGATCGCAGCGTTAACCGAGCGCTGCGGTGGCTGGCGACTGAGCAGATGCCTTCGGGAGCATGGCGAGCTGACAACTACGGAGAGTCCACGGCGGCGACGTCACTGGCCATCATGGCCTTTATGGCCGCGGGACATGTTCCCGACGAAGGCCCGTATGGTCGACATCTGACGAAAGGCGTAGCGTGGGTTCTGAACGAACAACAGGCCAACGGTTTGCTGGTCGGTGCGAAACGCAGTCACGGGCCGATGTACAGTCACGGCATTGCGACGCTGATGCTGGCGGAAGTTTCCGGCATGGTGAATGCGTCTCAGGCGGACCGCTGTCAGAGGGGTCTGGAGCGCGCGACAAAGTTGATCGTTGATGCGCAGAATCATCCGAAAGGACGTCAGCACGATGGCGGCTGGCGTTATCAGCCGACCAGTGGTGACGCTGATCTGAGCGTCACCGCCTGGCAGCTACTGGCTCTGCGTGCGGCCAAGGATATCGGCTGTGACGTGCCGAGTCAGAATATTGACCGGGCGATTGCGTACATCAAGCGACTGCGAGTCGAACGTGGAGGAGGCTTCGGCTACATGGCGGGACACGGTGCTACCGTGACTCGTTCCGGGACAGGTATCGTCGCACTGGAAGTCTGCGGAGAACATCGGACGCCGGAAACAATGGCGGCGGCGGCTCTGATTCTGTCACGGCCTTTGACGAAGCAGGAACACTATTTTTATTATGGTGTCTATTATTGCACCGTGGGTATGTATAAAGTCGGCGGGGATGAATGGCAGCTGGCTCGACCTGTGTTATACGAATCGGTCCTTGATCTTCAGCATCCGGCGGGCTTCTGGCAGCCCATTCACGGCAGCGAACGGGGTGCCGGCAACACGTATGCGACTGCCATGTCACTGCTGGCGCTGTGTATTGAGTACGGTTATTTGCCGATTTACCAGCGGTGATTCGGTACGTTCAGCTGGACAATAACAGTTTTTCGCGAAGGCAGACTCGAAACGCAGACTCGAAACGCAGACTCGAAACGCAGACTCGAAACGCAGGGGAGCAAACGACGTGGGACAAACCCACTCGCTTGCGTTTCGAGCTTGTACTTCTTGCTGTTTGTGTAAAACGCGCCGTTGTCGTGTCAGGGGCATTCGAAGTAACGACCATCCGTATGGTGTGCATCCTGACAGCGACCAGCGGGAGCGGATAATTCAATTTCGAGCGTCAGCTCGAATCGGCATGCGGGCCGTCCCGCACAGACCAGCGAGACAACTATGTCATTCTTCGGAATTTTCTTCGCACCAGTTCCAAAACTGTTCTGGTCGGAATACTCGGGAGAACCATTCTTTAACTGCATCGACTGCGAAGTTCCTCTGATTGAATCCAACGTTTATGTGATTCAGAAGCGTTACGTCGCGGGCGAAGCCGTTTTTGAAATGGCGATGTGCGAACGTTGTCGTGACAAACTGACCCAGGAATACTCGGACGAAACGCGAGAGAACATCACCGCATACATGAAAACACAGTTTCAGAAAAGTGCGGCCGCCGGACTGGACGACGTTGCTGGAACGCAGATTATCGAGGTCCGCGAAATTGAAGAACCCGAGGACGGCGAGGCACTCCTGCAACGGTGCATCGAGCACTGTCTGGTCTGCGGCACCGAACGCAGCAAGTGCCACCGTTATTCGCTGGCCGGGCTGTGCCGAGACAACGAAATCGTCGCGCAGGTCACGCCCATCAGCCAGACACCTCTGATGGTTTGTGAGAAGTGTGAAATGGGCATGGCAGATCTGGTGTCACAGCAGACACGAGATTCATGGGATCGCTTTGTCGAGGAACATTTTGACTGTCCTCCCGGAGTTGAGGTCGATTCTCCGAGCAGCTACCCGATGGCGTTCTGACGTTGAGCCGCTGACTGATGTTTGACGGCTTTCGATACAACTCAACAAACGCCACAAAACACAGGCTTTCCACCACGCTCCCGAAAAGTGGCAACACAGGTGGCAACATCGGGCCGAATTCTGATCGCTACAACGCATTCTGCGACCTCCTGACGGCTGCCGGTTTGACCGGGACGCAGCTGATGCTGATCGACGACGCGCTGCGGGAAACCG
>JBDONA010000679.1:0-1664 GCA_039831575.1 Fuerstiella sp.
GGCCCTTGTTCAACAACACGTCGAAAAAGTCCCAACTGCTCAGATTGTTCGGTGTCCTCAGCCAGACGTACGGTGCGTTTTCGCCGCCGTAGACTGTGATGCCGACGGCTTCGAGACCTTCTTTAAGTAATCGTGCGTTCGTCATGTAGAAGTCGACCAGTTTCTTCGTCTGCCGCCGACCGTCGGGGCTGTACGCAGCGGCAGCTCCTTTTTGAACGATGAATGACGCACCATTGAACTTTGTTGATTGGCGTCGGTTCCACAACTGGTGCAGAGACACCTGAGTGCCGCACGATGCCGTAACTTTCAGGTCTTTCGGAACGACCGTGAACGCACACCGAACGCCTGTGAAGCCCGCATTCTTACTGAAGCTGCGAAACTCAATCGCTACCTCTCGGGCTCCCTCTATTTCGTAGATGGAATGGGGGATGGAGTCGTCGGAAATATATGCCTCGTAAGCCGCATCAAACATGATGAGGCTGTTGTTTGCGCGGGCGTAGTCGACCCATTTCTGCAGAGTCTCTCTTGTTGCGACCGTGCCGGTGGGATTGTTGGGGTAGCACAAGTAGATGATGTCAACCGGTTCAGCTGGGAGATCCGGGACGAACCCATTCTCCTCAGTCACCGGAAGGTAAACCAGACCCGCGTATCGACCATGTTCATCAGCGTCGCCGGTGTGCCCTGCCATGACATTGGTGTCGACATAGACCGGGTACACCGGGTCAGTGACGGCGATTCGATTGTCCGTTCCCAGGATGTCAAGAATGTTGCCGGTGTCACACTTGGATCCGTCAGACACAAAGATCTCGTCCGCCGACACGTTGACACCACGACTTTGATAGTCGTGCTCAGCGATAGGTTCGCGCAGAAATCCGTAGCCCTGTTCGGGACCATATCCGTGAAACGTGGACGCGTCCGCCAGCTGGTCGACCGCTTCGTGCATTGCCGCAACGATGGCTGGCGGAAGTGGTTCCGTGACATCTCCGATGCCCAGCTTGATGACCTTCGCATTCGGGTTTGCTTCCGAAAAAGCCGTGACGCGGCGAGCAATTTCGGGAAACAGATATCCTGCCTTGAGCTTGAGATAGTTCTCGTTGATACGGACCATTGAGCAATTCCTGTTGGGCTGGTGTGCCAAGAACGTGATGTTGTGTTATTTGAAAGTGGAGCTGTCCACTCAGGCTCTTGACGGTGATTCTCGCGTTAACGGGACAGCGACGTTCAGTGAAACGTTCGTGTGACTGGTTGGACGGTCTGCTGCCCCGCTGTTGTGACGATTCTCATCCGGAATTTCAAACTCATATTCATGGTCAGTCACAAAAAAACGAGGATGACCAGAATTGGTCATCCTCGTTTATTATTTATATGCCGACGATCGGACAGATCAGCGGAGTCTGTGCAGATACATCAGACCGTTCTGCTTCTTGACAGCTTGTCAGGTCTGGTGGACAGGCGATTTAGCCTTCTTCAGTAGCTTCTTCAGTAGCTTCTTCAGTAGCTTCTTCAGTAGCTTCTTCTGTTACTGCTTCTGTTACTGCTTCGACCGTTTCCGTTGTTTCACTATTGTCGTCATGCATGGTTCCACCGCCAACGCCTGAACCAGCTTCCATGGCCATTTCCATGTCGTGCTCAGCATCCGTTGTTGGACCATCGTTTGCAGCTCC
>JBDONA010000940.1:0-1663 GCA_039831575.1 Fuerstiella sp.
CCCAAATCACTGGCTGCAGCGGTGCCGGTATCAATTTCCAGATACCGTCCGACGTTTCCAGCGTTGGGAGCCCCGGTGCCCTGCGGGCCGGTTGTCATCGCATACAGCTGACCGTCCGGCCGCATCGCGATATCACCGACACTCGGGCCAAACTCACCCAACAACGTGTCCTGGTAACCCGTAAACGGATTGACAGTACGTACCGTAGTTTCTTCTGAACCGAGGTTGATGCCACCGTCATAACTAACGAACAGCACGACGTCAGCCAGATTGAACGGAACGATATGTGACGGATCCAGCGTGCCAAGGGCGGACACATTGAACAGATCCGTCGTCGGTGCCGACGCAGACGTAAAGGTGTCCGTCGGGCCGCTGAATCGTTCTTCAGCGATGCGTTCGACAGAGTTGATCGGTTCGACACGCAGAGCAGTGGACGCTGAGCCGGAATTAAAGAACTGATCGAGTCCTGCCGGCAGTTGCCGGTTATTCGTCACCGCCAGCGTATAAGTTCCGCCAGGAAGTTCCACGGAACCAATGAACGGATCAAAGGCACCCACAGTACCACGCGTCAAATCGGAAAGTACGGGAGAATCATCCGGCGAATGGTGACGGTCATCCGCGATGTTGGAATCCCGTCCAATCAGAATCAGACTTCCACCACTGTCATAGACAGCCATGGTCAGGTCGCCGCGGGCAAGTCCGTCCGCATAGTCCAGGTCAAAGGTAACGGGAACATGCGCCTCCGTAATTGGCTTCACTGATTCGTACTTGACTTCAAAGCTGTAGAAGTCAATATCCGTTGAACTGTCGATGACGCCACGGACGGCCAGTGCAGCGCGATCCGTGTCCATCAGATTGCCCAGGTCTGTATCGATCCCTTCAACTTCTTCTGATTCACCGGTCAATGGACTGTGAATCGGCATTCCCGTGATGTCGATGCCCGTCGCCGCGTAACGGATGTCCGCAAATTGAATCGTTGTTCCCGGGAACTCATCCAGTTCCTGCAGTCGCACCTGCAGCTGGTAGGCCCCCTGAGTCAGCCCGTTGCTGCGAACAAGGATCGAATAATCAGTGTGGTTACCGGTTGTGCCCGGCAGCACAACCCGCATTCCGGCATCACGTTGATTCAATGTGAACAGGTCATCGCTGTTGTATTGCGAATAATTCAGAGTAAAGGCCTGTGTGCCGCTGGAAACACCCAAGTCGACGTTTTCTTCATCTAGCGTGTTATCGGAAAGCGCCAGCACCTGCCCGCTGGCGTCCAGCAGTTCCACAACGGTGTCCAGCGCCTGAGTTGATTTGTCGATGTCGATCCAGAGCTGCGACCCTGCCACTGCTGAAATGCTGTAGACATCAATGTCACCCGGATTGTCGATTGTGCCATGGATCTCAAAACCGAGCCGCAGAGTTTCGTCTCCGGATTTCTGATCTGCAGCAAGCGTTCCAACAACCTCGGGAGTAATCGAATTCGAATCTGCGATCGCCGCATCTGCGACTTCCTGCTCAACATAGACGCCGACATTTCGATCGTGCGCATACTCTTCAATAGAGACACTGCGCCAGTCTCCCGGCTGAGGCGACGTTGCGTCAGCATCATTATTCGTATCGGTCAGGGGGAAACCGTCCAGGTCAAAGCCAGCCCCCACCGTATCGTCTGCCAGAG
>JBDONA010000377.1:0-1661 GCA_039831575.1 Fuerstiella sp.
TTTCTCGTCTTTGCCCTCACTGGCGCGGCGAAACGAATCGACTCGCGAAAACGACACGGACCTGATCATCACCGCACAACGCGGTTTGTCGCCGGCCGCCGCCAGGATGTATTTGGCCGCATATTGTCCCATGACGTCATCTTTGTTTTCTGCGGACAGAAAAAGAATGTCATCGTCGGCTTCGTCATCGCTCATTGCTTCCGGTTCTCCACTGTGTTTTGTTTCACATCAGGACTCGAACAATCACTTCAGGCACGTCTATGGCTTTGTCTTTCCCGCGACGCCATCAGCTTTGGCGAGGACTTTTTCGCCACGTGCAACGGCCGCCGTTGGTGAGTCCTTCCATTTGTTGTTGACCACTCGCACATACTGCTGCAGTCCCTTTGGCAACTTCTCGAACACTTCCGGTGCAGCCATCTGCTGCAGTTTTTCGAACCGATATCTGACTGCGGCGCTGGTCAGGTATTTCAGAACAGCTGCGTGGCACTCTTCATCGGCCGGAACCATCGTGGGATCCGGCAGCGTGCATTGCACAAGCACGCCCCGACCGTCCGCGTATGAACCGACCGGATAGGTGATGTCGTGGGGGATTTCGTATGTTTTTCCGGCACGCTTCGCGGCCCAGTAGGATCGAGTGTTGAAGGCCGGGTTGAATCCCGTCGTCTCTGCAATTCGTAACGCTCTCATGTCGACTCCTCAATGCTTGCACGGAACACAATGTCAGACAGGGTCAACGATGATCCAGCGGTCTTCGCATTCGAATTCGACGTCCGCCATCCAGCCGCCTTTCTTATCTGCCTTCAGATCAAACTTCTTCAGCGTGCAGGTGGACGCTTTCGTCGCGCCCGTTGCTGAAATGAAAACCTTGATCGGTACGCCGACACCTCCTGCGTTGTGCCGGTCCTGCAGGTCCTGATGTACAGTGTCTGCCGGATCAAACAGCATCGAGAACTTGCATCCACCCGGATCTGAAACGCCCGTTCCCTTGTTGGTGTCGCAGTCGTCGGCAATACCACCGTTCTTGAACGATGAATTGTCCTCGCCGGTGACCTCGATGTTTTGCGTGCCGGGGATGTCTGTGTAAGTCGCCGCAATGTCAACCTGCACTTTGGAGGCGAGTGTGGGCGTTGCCGCGAATGTCATATCAGATCCTTTTCAACTGTTCGCCAAGCTTGTTTCTGAATGTACTCATGACTCGTGGCTGAATGGTTCGCCACGATCTGCGGAACAACCGTTCTGTTTTGGTACCTGTGGCCCGGTATCGTTTGGAGAAACGCAATCGGACTGCTGCTCTGTAACCGTTCTGTTGTTTCGTGATGCGGTATCGAACCGCTCGCCGTGTCCTTGTTCGATTCGGTGGCAGGTTGTTCCGAATGGCGACTGCCGCGTCCTTAGCAGTGGCCATCAGTGATACCTTGACCGCGGTCTCAATTCTTCGTTCCAACCAGCGGATGTAAGTCGCAGGCTTCATGGCAGGTCATCCAGATCGATCACTTCTCCAAACCGTGCGGCGTAACAAGCGCCGAGTTTGGCCGTCTTCTTGTGCAGGACTTCCCGATCCTCTTCGCAGTCCTGCAGCTTTCTGATGACAAATCGCCCACCCCAGCCAACGACGGCAGCCAGAGTCAGCACGATGGTCCACAAGGTGGGTTCCGAAAGTT
>JBDONA010000105.1:0-6832 GCA_039831575.1 Fuerstiella sp.
CGCTCCGCCTGACGGCTACATTGCGCTCGACCCCAAACTGGTCCTCGCGCAACTCGATTCACCCGACGGGAAAATGCAAGAGGCGGCGTGGTGGCTCATTTCACAGCATCCACGCGAGTGGGGCGGGATGTTGGCTGAAAAGCTGCGCGGACAAATCAGCAACGAGAAGCTCAGCGATTCGGATAGGCAAGCCCTGGCGGCTCGGCTGGCTCAAGTGGCACGCACCCCGGGTGTGGCCGACTGGATTGCCACGGAACTCAATCGTTCGGGCGCATCGGCCGAGACGCAAATCCTGCTGCTCAAGGCGATGGCCGATGCCGGCGGGTATTACGCGGACACCGGTTGGATCGAGGCGATGCTGCGATTGCTCACCGAGAAGAGCAAGGCGACCGTTGTCTCGGAGGCGGTGGCGGCTTTGCGGAAACAGCCGCCGATTCGTGCGAACACCGAAGCCGGCAAGAAACTGCATCAGACGTTTAACATCCGACTGCGTCAAATCGGCCAACGGGTCAACATCCGCGACGACACAAGGCTGGCCTCGCTCTCGGCGATTCGCGGCGACTCGATCGGCGGCGTGGACGACAAACTATTCGCATTCCTGTTGACGAAGATCGGCCCTGATGAACCGTTCACCCTGCGCACGGCTGCCGCTGACATGCTGTCGCGCAGCCAGCTGACCGAAACCCAGTTACTGCGGCTGGCCGGATCACTAAAGAATCTCGCGGCTACGGAACTCAATCCGTTGTTGGGCCTGTTTGAACACCACAAGAGCGACGCCGTCGGGCATCGTTTGGTCGCTTCGCTTCAGGGCTCGGCGGCAGTAACGACGCTGAATGCGTTTCGCTTGAAGAACTGTCTGGCCGGTTTTGGAAACGCTGTCCAAGAGCAAGCCCGCCCGCTGTTTGAACGCTTGGAACAGGCTCAAGCCCAGCAACTTGCCAAGGCCCGCCGCATCATGCAACTCGCTATCGACGCCGATCCGAAACGTGGCATGCAAGTATTCCACAGCAACAAAGCGGCGTGCATTTCGTGCCACAAAACAAGTCATGTCGGCACCACGATCGGCCCGAATCTGCACGGCATCGGACGGCGGCGAACAGAGCGGGATCTCGTCGAGTCGATCCTATTCCCCAGCGCATCGCTGGTGCAAAGCTACGAATCATGGACGGTCGTAACCACCGACGGCCGCGTGATCAGCGGCGCGATCCAGAAGGATACTCCCGCGGAATTGGTCCTCTCGGCCGGACCTGAAAAAACCGCCCGCATCCCTCGTGATGCCATCGAAGAAATGACCCGCAGCAGCATTTCCATCATGCCCAAAGGACTCGATAAAACCCTCACCGAGAAACAATTGGCCGACCTCGTCGCCTACTTGAAATCGTTGCAATAGTTGGACAGCGCCAATAGTGTAGACAAAGCACTCGTCGCTTTGAGGTAGCCCATGGCATACCACTTGCGTTGTAGCGAGCGGCAGATTGACCTCCTGCGAAATGTCCTTCCAACCACGATTCGAGTCGGCACAGTTCCGCGTTGGTCGCGGGCCGCGGTTGTCCAATGGATTGAGCAGCAGGAAAAAGAGAATCGTGAGATCCGCTAATCTGCTTGCGGGCGGAAAGCGATTTTTTGAGCCAGTTCTTCTGATTGGAAACGGCCCAATGTCGAATGTCGACGGACCGCCCCCCTGACCCCCCAACGCAGCGGACGGACACTGATTTTGAATTCTTGATACGTACGCGATCCGCGCAATGCTTAACCGCAGACCCACCCCGGGGTACCTGAAAGGACCCATTCTGAAGGTAGTTGCGCCTGCTCACAAGAGGAATGAGAACGGCGAAGTGATGGGGCGTCGATTCTGACCAGACCAAAAGGATCGTCCAGGCAAGGCGCCCCGCAACGCCCGCTCTTCATTGCGGCCCATTGCAGTGCGATGCCGCCCTTCGATCTATTGCGACGAATGTGTTCTGCCGAACTGAACAGGTCCGTCTGCATCGGACGGGCATAGCTGGTAACGGAGTAACACGGCCCCGGTTGCTTTTGTGGATCTGCCAGACGCTTTCGAGCACGCTGGCTAGGGGTCATGGGGGACACACGATTCTCACGGCGTTCTGCGTCAAATTCAGCACGCGCTTCTGCCGGGGAGAATAAATGCCTGTCCCGATCAGCCTTCAGAAACGGCCGGACGATTGCCTGCCCGATCGGGCCGATGAAAATCACTCGGTCGCGACCATGATGCTGAGTCTTGTGCTCCTGTGGCCGATATTCCCACGGATCAACTGACATGTTGATGTCACCAACTCGCATGATGCGGACCTCACCGGGGCGCATGCCGCTGGCAAGTTGCAGTTTAATCATGGCCCACACCTGCCGGCTAACGTAGGGCTTCACAGCGTCGATATCAGCGTCAGCGACGGGCAGAACAGGTGAACTTTCCGTAGCCGGTGACCGTCCATACCGTAGACCAACGAGGGCCGTCAGAGCCGTGTGAACGGATGGGTCCACCAGCTCGTTTTCGACACCCCATTTGAACATCCGTCGGATGCGGCCGATGTTCCGATTGATGCTGGTGCGAACGATACCACCATCCACCATGACCTGCCGGACCTGCTTCAGCTTCATTGGGCCGAAGTCCGCTACCTGAGTCCGCCCGAATTTCTTGACGAGAGGACGCAGGGCGGCCTGAATCGAGGACAACTCAGAAGTCTGACGGCCATTCTTGACGTAGTACGATCGGGCGTGTTCTTCGACGTACTTCAGGCAGAGTCGCGCAATCGTGAGTCCGGACGGGGCGCTGAGCTTTTCGCCGGTCAACCACTTTGCGATCAGCCGATCGTATTTGGCCTTCGACTCTTCAGAGCCGTGCTCGCCCAGATAGAAAGCCCTGCCGTTGATTCGGACGAGTGCCTGGCCGGTCGCTTTGTGCAGCGAGTACTTCGGAATGCGTTTCATGGCGTGTGGTTCCCATTAAAAAGGGTAGTGA
The DNA here is from genome assembly GCA_039831575.1 of Fuerstiella sp. Classification (GTDB taxonomy): domain Bacteria; phylum Planctomycetota; class Planctomycetia; order Planctomycetales; family Planctomycetaceae; genus Fuerstiella. The sequence goes on from JBDONA010000105.1 coordinate 2,978, forward strand.
AACGAGTAGTCGAACCGTTTCACACCACACTGCCGACGCGGCAGGTTTCCGTAAGTCACGGAATGGCAAAGAGTTACAAGAGTGCTCCCAGAAGGACTTGAACCTTCAACCTACTGATTAAGAGTCAGTTGCTCTACCAATTGAGCTATAGGAGCTGAGTTTACAAAACATTAAGTTTCCGTGATATTGGGTTTTGGCGAGACGACTTACGATACCAGCTACGATACCCGTTCGTCGTCTCCAATCGCGATCAACAACCACGATACCCGGAGACCATTCATGCCAACGAGGGCGGATGATAGCAAGAAAATCAAGCCTGATAAGCCGTACGATGAGTTTCCTTTGTTTGCTCATCCAAATGGACAGTGGGCGAAGAAAATAAAGGCCAGACCGTGGTATTTCGGCAAATGGGATGATCCCGATGCGGCACTGCGGACCTACCTCGACCAGATTGATGACATCCATGCTGCCAGAGATCCCAAACGGCAACTGCAGGAACAGGCTGAAGGTGCCATCACAGTATCAGACACAGTCAACGTCTACCTTGGTTCGCAGGAAGAACGGTGCGATCGTGGAGAGATCACGCGCCGACACTTCACTGAGTGCATGGGCAGCTGCAAGCGACTGGTAAACCATTTTGGCCGGAGGGTGACGAGCGCCAGCCTGCGGGCAGTGGATTTCAGCGGGTAACCCGTTTGACAGAAATAATTTAAGCCGAGCGCCTCTGTGCTACGTGTAGCAAAGAAATGCTACAGCCAGCCGAGAACTGGCAAAAACACTGGACTTATTGATGACATCGTTATTCGCTCCCCTCCAATCACGCCCAACATCATGAGGTGGTGACAGTTTCAGGGACACCTGAATCTCTTATTCTGAGTCACATGAAAGGACCTCAGAATGGCTCGCAAGAAGAGAATATCGACCAGAAAAGGGCAACGTCGAGACTATCCGAACGAGTTCAAGGAAGAAGCGCTGCAGATGCTTTTGGATGGTCACACGGCTCCCTCGGTGGTTGAGTGGCTGGGGATTTCAAACGCGAATATGTTGTATCGGTGGAAGAAAGAACAACTCGCAAGGAGCGGTCCGGTGGCGAGCACTCTGGAAGCTCGTGTGAAGGAACTTGAAGGCGAACTGCGTCGAGCGAGAGCGAGAGCGAGAGCGAGAGCGAGAGCGAGAGCGAGAGCGAGAGCGAGAGCGAGAGCGAGAGCGAGAGCGAGAGCGAGAGCGAGAGCGAGAGCGAGAGCGAGAGCGAGAAGTGTTAAAAAAAGCGTTGGCTATTTTCGGCCGCAACGAATAGCAGATGTGTACGCGGCCATTGAAATTATCGTCGCAGAGGGTTGTGCAAATGTCGCCCAGGCCTGTCGAATTCTGGATGTCAATCGACCGGCGTTCTACGCATGGAAGTCATCGCCGCCAACTGTCTTCGAAGAACGGGACGACGAACTTACGCCGTTGATAAGAGTCATCTTTAAGAAACACCGTCGCCGTTACGGATCGCGAAGGATCATCAAAGACCTTAAAAAGATGGGGCATGTGTGCAGTCGTAGGAAAGTCTCGAATATCATGAAAACACTGCATTTGAAGGCTATTCAGCCGCGTTCGTTCGTTCCCAAAACCACCGACAGCCAACATCGTTTAGGCTATTCGCCGAACTTGTTGCTCGGAGCTGACGAGACAGTACGGCTCAATCAGATCTGGGTTGAGGAAGCGATTAATCGCCTGAGAGAAGATCTTGACGTTCAGGCCTGAATCGGCTGAGTCACCTCAGAACACATTCACTCACCTTGAGTTAACATCGCCTACCTCAATGCCCTTTCGGATCGCATCGGGCAACCTCAAGCAGCATGCAACCGCCGGTCAGCATTTGCTTTTCACCCGATACCCGGGGCTGATTTCAGGCAAACTGCGGCCTTCGGTGGAATGCGGCTGAGTCGCCAGTAGAATGGGAGACGTGTTAATGCATTGTCACCGCCGCGAACGACCACACCCCGCCAGCGCCCCACGACTGACGGCGACAGTGCTGTGGCGGCGGACAGCCACGCCGCCATTGGGACCGCGCACTGCCGCACCGCCCCGATAGCGTGCAAATCCTCCGTCTGCGGCAAAACCATGTCCGCTGACGCGGGCTACGGATCCGCCCGGCCCACTGATTCCAGCACCGCGAACACGGCCAGCCGCAACACCACCGCCAGGTCCTCGTGCCACCGCGCTCGCACCACGGCGCGTAATCGTTCGCCCGCCGGGTGTTTCCACCCTAACGGCACCGACCCGGCCAGCAGCGCCACCGGAAGGGCCGGCGACTGCGCCCCGAGCTCCCCCAACAGTCACGGAACCGCCTCTTGAGCCGGTTGCTGTCCGGCTGCCACCTTGCCCAACAGTGCTGCGTGCTCCGCTGAAGCTGCTGGCACTGCGTGCTCCGCCGAAGATTGATCCGCCGCGTGAAATCCCACCGCCGCCACCAAAACTTCGACCGCCGCCACCAAAGCCGCGACCGAATGCCGCGTGATTGAGCAGAAGACATGTCACGACCACAGCGATTAACCGAATGCTTAATTTGATCTTCATGATTGTTTCCTTTTGCAGATCCGAAACCCGACGGGCAGCGGTTATTTGTCTGATTTGACACGGGAGATACGAATGGAATCGGTGGCCTCAAGGGCGTAGCCGCTGATGGAGCGATTTGTGGACTGCCAGCGGATCGTATCATCGTCCACAAACGTGATCACATTGGTGGCAGTCAGTACCTCGCCGCCGACCGTGACGCCTTCTGCCGCGATCTCCCACTGGTTGCCATCCAATACCCACCAGCCGCGTCCGTGCCCGCCATCGCCCCCGAACGTCCAGGACGTAGTCGTCTGCTGTAACGGATCCCAGCCGATCACCTGAACACCGGACGACTGCTGTTCCTTCCCTTCGTAGACCGCGTACGTCCGCTTCAGAAAGTTGCCGGCCGACACCCATTCGAATTCCGTTTCGACTCGCCAGTCGCCGTCTTCCGCCTTCCATTTCCCTTCCAGAAATCCAAGTTCTGCTTTCCAGTCGAAATGGTCAACGGCTTCCTGCTGCACGTCCGCAGTGGCGATCAACCACTGCTTGCCCTGCTTGACGTGAACCAACGTGTACGTGTCAACCACGTCGTCAGTATCATCGTTCATGATCTCGCTGACGCCTTTTTCGATGATCATCTTCGGTCCCACGTTCCGCATCGAATTGATGTGGACGCTGATCTGAACACCAGGATTCGTTTTTGAAGAATTCCACATAGGTGCTTTCAATTTCACCGCGGCCGGTTGTGGTGTTTTGTCCGTCGACGGACATTTCGCCGTCTTCCGTCCAGAGTGCCGCGACCGCTTTTGCGTCGCCCTTGTTGAAGGCCGCGACAAATGCTTCGGCCGTCTTTTTGACAGCCTGCTGAGCCGGAGTTAATTCCGCCTTCGTTTCAGCTTTGGTTTCCGCCTTCGTTTCTTTTTTCTGCGCCTCGGCTGTGCCGGTCAGCGCAACGCCAATGACCGCAAGGCTCACTACAGGCAGGACCATTCCGGGCTTCATGATTTTCTCCTCAGATTCCAATGGGTTGATGTTTCTAAACGACGTTCTCGAGCGCACTTTGTGCCGCGACGGGAACAGCGACCGCTGGTTCCGGTTGATCAAGTGCCTTGAGGACGGGTGCAAGTAGCGGACCGAGGTCGATGATATGCGACAATTCGCGCAAAACGTGATGGGCAGACTTGTATAATCCTTCCGAGTCCTGAGACGTCGTCAGGCCATACAACAGCGGTTTCACGGCGTCCCGTTTTAGGGCGATCATTGCCTCGCCAGCGACCCAGCGCACGTCCGTATCCTCGTCACCAAGCG
>JBDONA010000703.1:0-1658 GCA_039831575.1 Fuerstiella sp.
AGCCGATGCCGTTTTGGGCAAATGCATCGCATGGTAAACTGGCCGTTTCAGGTAGACAGACACCGGCACGACGTGGGGCGTAATCGCCACGCCGAGGAGCCACCGAAAGTCGGTGGGCCACTACACCAGTGCCGAAGCACCGACAAAGATCGTCAAGGGGATGGACGACGCAGACGTTGACGCAGTATTACCCTACTTGTCGAATCACGCAGAATCGAATTATTGATGGCATCGTCGTCACTTTTCGTACTTCTCGGCGCTCTTGTTCACGTCGGCTTCCCATATCGCCCACGCCGCACTCAGTCGCTGCAACAGATCCGGCTCCTGGTCCGCGAGGCTGTGCTGTTCCCCGACATCGTTGTCGAGGTTGTAAAGCTCGGTGTGTTTCCCGTTGCTGTAGAGCTTCCACGGTCCGCTGCGCACCGCCCGTTGCGACCGGGCTCTCCAGAAGAGCATCCGATTCGGCAGTGCCTCGCCACGAAACAACAACGGGCTCAGATCGACACCGTCCGTTTTGAATTTGTCCCGAGCGACCCCAGCCAATACTGCCAGAGTCGGAAGGAGGTCGGTAGAGTGTCCAGTTTCGTCAGTGGGGGAGGGATCGATCCTGCCGGGCCAGGAGACAATCGTCGGCACACGGTGGCCACCTTCGTAGAGTTGAGTTTTTTGACCACGCAACGGACCGTTGCTGGAAATGTTGCGAAAGTTCTTCCCATAGGTCAGATAGCCGCCATTGTCGGAGGTGAAGATCACCAGCGTGTTGCGATTGAGCTTCCACTTCTGCAGCGCCGCTACGATTTCACCGACGCTCTTGTCCAGCGACTCGACCATTGCTTTCACATGCGGACTCACGTTGCCGGGGTTGGGAATGATGCCCCACTTGTCGTCGTGGTAGCTCTTCCCCTTCTCACGATGCGGCGGATCCTTGGGCCCCTGCCAGGGAAAGTGAATTGCCAGGTGTGGCACATACAAGAAGAAGGGTTGGTCGCGATGTTCTTTGATGAAATCAACGCTGAATTTCGTCAGCAGATCCGTGGTGTAGCCAGACTCCATTTTGATCTTGTTGTTGTGCCACCAGTCCTCGTTGCCGGAGCGATCGATGTGGGTGTGAAAATCCCCGTCGCCTGATCCCAGCCCGCGAAACACATCGAAACCCTGACTGGTTGGCAGCCACGGCGGTTGGTAACCGAGATGCCATTTGCCAAAACAGGCCGTGGCATAGCCTTGTTCCTTCAGCACTTCGGCAATGGTCATCGCCTCATGCGGCAGTCCTCGATCACGATGGAGCACACCGGAGATCGCCGTATCGAACATGCGGCCGAAACGCTGCTGATACTGTCCCGTGAGCATGGCGGCCCGGGTGGGACTGCACATCGGTCCGGCCGAGTGGAAGTCTGTGAAGCGAACACCGGCAGCAGCCAACGTGTCGATGTGAGGCGTCTGATTGACGGTACTGCCGAAACAACCAACATCACCGTAGCCCAGGTCATCGGCGACGATGAGGACGAAGTTCGGTTTGCCCGCACGGCAATGTTCCGTACAGAAGAGACAGACGGCGAACAGGCATGAAGCCAATGACAGTGCGTGTCCGTATCGATTGCGGTGCATAGTGGTCTCGGCTAATTCTTCGCCGCCTCGAGGGGGTTGGTGCATTTATC
>JBDONA010000388.1:0-1657 GCA_039831575.1 Fuerstiella sp.
GGAACTGACTCAACGGCGTGAATTGCGGACGGATAATCGAACGCGGCCCTATGCGTTCTGGCTTCGTCGAAGTGAGCGGACGCCGATTCACGCTCACGCTCCCATTCCGCCTTCGTTGCTGTGACGAATTCCTCAGCCCACGGGACGTGCTCTGCAATCCGTTCGTCTTCTACTAAGGCCAGTGAGCGGGCAATGCTGATCGCTTCCTCGAACCGATATTTGCGACGGTGAGCTTCCGCCTGCTCACGCTGGCTGGCGAATTCTTCCAGTTTCGATGCAGCCAGTTCGGCCTGCTTGCCTCCGCAGTCACCGCAGACTTGATCCCAGACTGGGATTTCCGTGTTGCAGGCCAAGCATGTGACTCGCAGTGGCCCACCACACGTGCCGTTGTTGCAGAACTTCCGACTCGACTCATTCCGTGTATGACATTTCGGACATTCACCAGCACTCAGATCAACGACCACCTCGGGTACAGGCTCGGCAACGGACTTCAAACAAGTTCGTAACGCATCACGGAACTCCGCTGCCGTCTGAAAACGAGCATCCGGCTTCCGTTTGAGTCCTTTTGAAATGACCTGACGTAACTGTTGTGGAACATCATCCAGATCGATAACACGCGGTGGCTCTCCAGATACCATCTGGTACAACGTTGCCGCCAGGGCCCACAGGTCGCTGCGAGCATCAACCTCAGCAGAGCCACGCCGCTGTTCAGGGGGCATGAAATCCAGTGTCCCCAGCACATCACCCTTACGGGTTTTATCACCATCTATCGAGTCTTCTTTAACCAGACCGAAATCCGTCAGACGCGGTGAACCGTCGCGGGTCATCAGGATATTCGCAGGCTTGATGTCCCGATGGATCACGCCAGCGTCGTGACACATGGTCAGGGCGTCGCAGACCTGGCAAATCAGGTCAACCGCCTCTTCGACGGGCAGAACTCCTTCCCGGCACCGATCCAGAAGACTTCCGCCAGCGATGTGCTGCATGACGAGAAAAGGTCCGTCCGCAGACCATCCATAGTCGTACACATCGACGATGTTGTCGTGATCCAGCCCAGCCATCGACTGAGCTTCCGTCAGGAACCGGCTCACTGCAGTCCGGCTGCGGGCTCCGTCGCCCAGCATCCGCTTGATGGCAACCTTGCGTTTCATTCGGGTGTCGAATGCCAGCAGAACCTCTCCCATGCCCCCTTTGCCGAGCGGTTTGTCCTCGATTGTGTACCGGGCAGACAGGTCAACCACTTCCATACCGTAATCAAACGGCTCGTCATCGCCGCCAACATCGCCGGACGTCGGCTGATCGCCAAGGCTCTGCGGTGAGTCGTCGCGTTCGACTTTTCCGGCGAATGTCTGTTCGCCACCAAGGCTCTCGTCGTTGTCGGGCATGGATGGATGGCTCTGGGGAGTAACTGCACCGGGGATTCAGAACGGCATCCGCTCAACAGTGCTGACGGATCAGTGGCTCGTAATACGAAATGCTACACCCTGACACGTCGCGGTGCCACTACCACCACACAGTGTCACCTTCCGTCGAAGTTGGCCACACGGAAAAGCAGAGAACAGCGATTTCCGCGAGATCGCGATGCTCAGGGTCTACATCCCCTGTATGGCACCCCCGCAGGGCTTCGCCCCTGGAACCCCATCGATCCGCTTACGTT
>JBDONA010000167.1:0-1656 GCA_039831575.1 Fuerstiella sp.
TTTTTGAGGTACACAGCACCCGCACAAGATGACGCAAAGCCGAATTGGGCAACGTATCTGTTGGCGAGAACGAAACCGCCAATAAGAAAAGCCCGACACTGTGAAAGTGTCGGGCCTGTTTGTGCGCCGTTCAATTTTGGTCGTGGGTTACGGGCCGGTCCAGCCGTATTGCCCCAGTGTCATCACCAGAAAAACGATGCCCACAATGACCGACGCCAGTGCGACGAACATCAAGCCATCGTATATGGTTGGATCAGAGTTTTGTCGTGACATCGTCGCCTTTCTGAATAACGCCCTGACGGGTCTTTTCAATTACCAGACAGATTGCTACGTCGGGAAAAACCTCAACAATACGGACAGTACAGATGTACTTGTCCTTGCGAAACACTGTCAACGGCTGGTTTACGTAAACATTATCGTCGCTGCCGATCGTGATTTCCACGAGTTCAGCCGTACGCGCCTTATTGCGTCGGGTTCCTCTGATCTTTCCGTCGACCTTTTCTACCTGCCCTGGCACGGGCCCCACGATCAGTTGACCTGGATCGATATCGTTCAGGCGAAGTAAGTCCTTCATCCGCCCGAGTTCGCTGAGGTGCTGTTCTTCGATTTCCACGGCCGAAGCCAGTTTTCCGGTCTTGTCGAGCAGATCGTTTTCAACGCTCTGTATATCGGCCACAAGTGCGGAGATGCGAAGTTGCTGACTACGCACTTCCTTATTCAACGCATTGGTCTCAACGACGCGGGCAGCGGCTTCCGCAGTCGCGACTTCGGAATCCGCCAGCGCTTTGTCACGTTCCAGTGACGCAGCCGCAAGCAAAGCCTGGTCTGTGGCTGCCTGAGTTTCAGCCGTCTGCAGTTGTGCTCGGAAGTTATCGCGGTCAGTTTCCGCTTCTTCGGCCTTGGCCGTGAGCTCCATCACCTGACGGTTTCGAATTGCGACTTCGTCGTCGAATTGATTCCGCGATTCTTCGACCAGGGCTTCCTGCTCAAGTGCTTTTGTTCGCCACTGTCCCTGGAACGTGTATACCGCCCCTGCAAAACACATGAACAGCACGCTGAACACGAGTATCATTACGATCAACATTTTGCCGACGACGTTGTTCATCGAGCAGTCTCCGGATCATCATTTCGAAATGTTGTGTGAGTGGAAACGGACTACTCGTCCGTCAGTTTCTGCAGTTGCTGGTAGCGAATCTCAAGAGCCTCGTTTTCCAGCTGAAACCGGAGCAGCCGGTCCGTCAGCAGCCGACGAAGTTCTACCAGGCGAAACCGGTCGGTCTTCAGTTCTTCCAGTTCGTTCTGCAGTCGAATGACGTCCTGCCGACGCCTGGTTGTCTCGTCTCGCTTTACTTTCGTTTCGACCGATAGTCCCTGCAACTTCTGCGACAGGACCATTTGATCCGAGTGCTCTGTTTCCGCCAGTCGGGTCAGGGTGGCAATTCGCCGATCCAGTGCTGCAATATCCTGCTCTTGCTGGCCTTCTATTTGCTCGATGGCGTCGCGGATCTCTGTCGTTCGCCCGGTCATCGCGTCGGTTTCAGATTTCATCTGCCCCGATTTGCTTTCGTAGGCGTCAACCAAGGCCCCGTAGGCAGTGGTGTGCTCCTTCGAAGTCCTATCCGACCCGATGTTGGACGTCACCGTCCACGAAGTGCC
>JBDONA010001144.1:0-28536 GCA_039831575.1 Fuerstiella sp.
GTGGTTTCCGAGTGAAACGTCTTATCACGCGCAGGGTCGTCTCTTTTCCGTCGCCATGTCAAGATCCATAAAACCAAACCACATCACGACTTAAACACACAACACAAAAAGACTTGGCGCTGTCCAGCTAGGATCGCCCTCGGGTCACAGACGGTCCATGTAGCGAATGAATTCGACCTCAAGTCGACTGACGTCGCCAAAGGCCTTCTGAAAATCTGCCAGTCTGTCCCTGGACGTGTACGGCTGCAACGGGTCTCGACTTCCGAGCGTCTGCAGATACGTCACCAGGTGTCGACGTCGAGAAGGATTCTCCAGCAGGAAGAACGTGAACGCCCACGCTTCACTGTAGGAATTGAGCGTTTGCTTGTAGAAGTAGTCATCGGACGCCACAAGTTTTTCCAGACTGCCCATCGTTCGGCCAGGCCGATGGCGTTTTTCAAACCACTGGATCCGTTGTTCATTAATACGGCTCTGCTGGAGTTGACGTCCCGATTTTTCCCGCATGCCGGCCGGCTCAAGCACCGTTGCAAGGCCTTCCACAATCCATATTGGCGTGCCGCCAACACGGGAGTGTATGCCGATATTGTAGCCAACCTGATGAGTAGTTTCGTGAACAATCGTGTTGGCGATGTCTCCGGAAACCGCTGCCAGCGCGGCAATTGAAGTCTGCCCGGCTGACACCGACGACTGGTTCTGCAAGACGCCGCTCAACTGCGACGTCGAAGCGTCAGTGTGGCGATTTGCAGGGGCTGTGGCAGACACCAGACTGGCGTCGTCGAAGAGAGCGACCCGGTTGGTCCTGAGCGAGTAGTATCCCATCAAGGATGCAGACGGCGTCACGAGGTCCCGCACACAGTAATCAGCAAATTCCCGTTGTGATCCAAACACGACTGCGACGAGTGGCACATCGGGAGCCTGAACCTTGAATCCACGAACCCGATAGAACTGTTCGACATCGCGAAAAATCGATTCGAACAGCTGAGCATATCGATCGGCCCGGCCCGACGGCGCACACACGAGATAGTGGGTGGTTCCAACGACTTCGTACCTACCGGAAAATTCCTTGAGTAGTTCTTCTCGGAACGTGGTCACGGGGAACGGCTTGTAGCGAGCCGATATTTTCTCGAAGTCTTTCAGTGCCGCGACCGAAAGATGAGTCAATTGCCCCTGTCGATCCATCAATGAACACGTTGTGCGACTCAGTCCGACAATCTTACCCTCGTGAACGGTCTTCCCATCACTAACACGAATGAGGCCACCGCCTGCAAACACAGGAGCGTTAATCAGGCAGCAGAGCACTGCCACGCACAGCCACGTTGGGGATCTCAACGAATACCGCTTGAGTTCGTTGACAGTCACGGCGGGACGTCGGTGGTCAGGTTGTAACGGTTGCATCAATCTCGGATCAGCATGTGTAGTGTTTTGCGTAGTACGACTAATCCGGGAGCTGTGAAAGGGTACCCCCAACTTACGTCGCGACCGGCCACCTGCGCGAAGAAATCAGGTAGTTCCACGGCGACGGCAGCAAATGCCAACACGACCAGGACCCATGCCGTCGTCACCGCAGCCACAACACATCGATGGACACGGCAGCTGCCACCCCCTATGTCGCGCAGACAAAACGCAGCGGCGGGCAGGAACGGGCTTCAACATCTCATCCGCCAGGAAACAAATCTCAACTGGCTTGGGGTTCTCCTGCAGTGAACGAATTTCCGTTCCGCTGGTGCATGCAAAATCAGAGCTTATCACTCTATCAGCACATCATCTTCGACAGAAAAGTCGGCGAACTTTGCCGGCGCCGCCGTGACCTTCGGATGGTCGTGCAACAGTTCACAAAGGATCTGTTCGCTCAGCAAATCATTCGGTTAAGGGTTCCTGAAAAGCATCGTTTGTGGGGTAGGCCGACACCTGAAGATGAATTATATCGGAAAAATGCGGCCGCCATTCCCCACCAGATGGATAGGTGCAAATCCGTCTGGTTAAATATCCGGATCGTCTCCGCGCCCCTTGATTCCATTTACGAGACATTTCCAGTGACGGAAAGCGATGTTGAAAAAAAGCTGAACGCTGCGATCGGGACTGCCTGCTGGATTTTCGCTGGCGTGTTCTCGGCGTTGGTGTTCGCCGATCGGTGCACGTCCCTCCTCAGACTCCCCGATTTCTGGTACCAGACACGGAGTTTCCACGTATTAATGTGCGTTGGCCTGTACGTCGCTGGTTGGATGGCGCTTCGCAACAGTCGTGAGTCCGAGCAACAAAGCTCGGTTGCCCCGATGTTCAATTCTGTAACGTTGTACACGCGACCTGGTTGCGAACTGTGCGACAAAGCAATGGGCATACTAAATCGCTTTGCAGACCGGCTGCCCACCATCAATGTGGTCAACATTGACGACGATCCGGAGCTGCAGGACCTGCATCGCGACTGTATCCCCGTGGTTGAAATCGATGGAAGAGTCTATTTCCGAGGAATTGTGAACTCAACGTTGCTGGAACGCATGATCCTTGCTCGGGAGGATCGACAGCGATCGGAATCCGTGAGTCCGGACGGGGCAGGGCAGGTTAACGAATGAATCTGCTGGGAATGTTTGCGCGGCGACCCGAACCCGGGAAAACGAAAACCCGCCTGGCGAAATCCATCGGCAACGATGCAGCTGCTGCCGTGTACGCAGCCTTCGTCGAAGATCTGATCTGCCGCTGCGAGCCCATGGGCGACCAGTTTGTGGTTGCGGCAACTCCGCACGATGATCTAACAGCATCATGGTTCAGATCCCGCGCTGCAGATTCCACGTCTGTCGAATTTCAGCCGGATGGAGACCTGGGCGACCGTATCGAATGGTTTTTTCGACAAGCTTTCGAAAAACGATTTAACAAAGTCGTGCTGATCGGTTCCGATAGTCCGGACCTGCCACCAGCGATCGTTAACAAAGCCTTCCGTGAACTGGATCAATTCGACGTTGTGCTCTCACCTGCGGCAGACGGAGGCTACGTTTTGATTGGCCTGCGCAGTTTTTCGCCCGGCATGTTTGCACAGGTGAACTGGAGCGCGGCCACAACTCTGCTGGACACTGTGCGGGCTGCAAAAGAAGCAAAGCGGTCTGTCACCCTGCTGCAACTCTGGTATGACATCGACTTAGTCGAAAACCTTGGCACGTTGATCGCGCTGCAATCGCAGGACGGTTCCGAAGCAGCAGAGTGCCCGGCAACAATGGAGGCCATTCGCGAGCGATGGTCAACGATTGAGCCGGCGCTCAGATAGTTCGGTTTATGCCTGTACTCTCCCGATTGCGGGAGAGTCGGGCAATCAGGCCCGAAGAACGTTGATTAACCCCAACCAGACATTCGCGCTTCGATTTTCAATCGCCCTTGTATGTTCGACATGTGGAAAACATCCCAGACTTCATACGCCGTGGGTTTGGATGTGACGGTGCAGAGCCAGAGCCCCGGTCGTTTCAAAATACCGGGGCTCTACACCGGGTAGAACAAACCGCCATTTCCGGCATCGCATGCCTGCTGTTCAATCACGGACGTTCGCCTATAATAGCTGCCTGAAATCCGCAGCACTCCCGTCGACGACGGCATGACCATTGAAGAAAAGGCATATTTATGTCTGGTGACGAAATCGATCTTTCCGGTTCTCGAATCCTGATCGCCGACGACAACGAGCAGAATCGCGAACTTCTGGATGCCTATCTGGCTGACGAGGACTATCAGATTCTGATGGCGAACGATGGCCGCAAGACAATGGAGCAGGTCGATGCTCACCAGCCGGACCTGATTCTGCTGGACATTATGATGCCCCGGATGAGTGGCTACGAAGTCTGTGAACGGCTCAAAGCTGATCCGGAGAAACGAAGCATTCCGGTGTTGATGGTCACGGCGTTGAACGAACAGGGAGACATCGAGAAGGCGGTCCATGCCGGGTGCGATGATTATCTGACAAAGCCCGTCAATCAGCTGGAGTTAAAAACTCGCGTGCGATCACTGTTGCGCGTCCGTCACCTGTCGAATGAGCGGGACCGCTTGCTGGCATACATTGAAGAAATGGAACAGCAGATACTGCAGACGAGAAACTGACTGAAAATCGGCATATTGTGCGACGGCATCCGCACGTTCAACGTACGTGTTCGAGTGCCCGGAGTTGCAAGCGTCTGCTGCTGAAACTTGATGCCACGATTTTCTGAACGTGGTATGACCGCACGCAATATCGAGTTACCGCTCGGAAACCAGCGTCCGCTCTCCCCGGTCGCTGCAAAGAAGCGTGCAAATGGATCGTTGTTTTCCCGAAAGACTTATTTTTAGATGTCCAACGACTCAGATCTGACTGACACAAGCGACGTTGTGCGGGTAATCGTCAAGCCACGTCGGGCTCAACCATTCTTCGGACGGCATCCGTGGGTTTTCGAAAGTGCCATCGATGGTGTTGAGTCGAGCACGGGCGAAGAGCCGGAAGCCGGCACGGCCGTGCAGCTTTGGTCCGCCGAAGGGCGATTCATTGCGCACGGTCTGTGGAATTCGGCCAGCAATATTCGGGTGCGATTGTATTCGTGGCAACAGTCCGAATTCATCGATGAAGACTTTCTCACCGCTCGTATACGTGAGGCCGTGAATCTGCGAAGTCCGATATTCGATTTGCAGAATGAGCGCACCGGCTGTCGGCTCATATTCAGTGAAGCTGACAATCTCTCGGGGCTGATCGTCGATTTCTACGGCGGCTACCTGTTGGTGCAGTTCACAAGTCTGGCCCTGTACCTGCAGCGCGAAGTCATCGTTGGCATTCTTGCTCGCGAACTTGCCCCCAAAGGAATCTGGCTGCGAACAGAAAAGGGAATGCGCGAAGCAGAGGGACTCGAAGCAGTCGATGGTCTCATTGCCGGTGAAGAACCACCTCGGCCTCTGTTTATCGATGCCCATGGCATTCAATACGGTATCGACGTGGTGCAGGGCCAAAAGACGGGGTTTTATCTGGATCAGCGCGACAACCGACTGGCAGCATCTCGATTTATGACGGGGCGCCGGATCCTGGACGGATTCTGCTTTTCCGGCGGATTCGGGATCACAGCCCTAAAGCTGGGCGGAGCGACAACCGTTCTGGGAATCGACTCTTCCGAATCCGCACTAAAACTGGCAACAGCGAATGCTGAGTTGAATAGCGTCGCCGAACACTGTGAATTTCGTCGCGGAGACGTGCGGGTAGAACTGGAATCCCTGAAAGAGCAGGGCACGACATTCGACGCAGTTATTCTGGATCCGCCGCGTATGGCCAGAACTCGAGGCGGCGTCGGTCGCGCTTTGAAAGGTTATAGCCGGCTTAACCTTGCGGCGTTGGGCGTGCTACGCCCAGGTGGAATTCTGGTCACCTGCAGTTGCTCAGGATTGGTATCAGGGGAAGACTTTCACGCGATGATCAGCGGTGTGGCCCAGACATCCGAACGACCGATCCAGATTCTGGAACAACACTCTCAGCCTTGCGATCACCCGGTGTCCGCGACGTGTGCAGAAACCGAGTATCTGAAGATGCTGATCTGCAGAGTGTTGTGAGGTATTGAAAGGGAAGGACCACATCCTATTCAGCCAGTCTGCACTACGTGCGGTCAAGCCTGACAACTTCCCCTAATCGCGCCACCGCCAGCGGCAACGTGAATCCAATCGAACATCGTTGCGCCACAATCCGTTTCGCAAGACCAATCAGGCAAACCGGGACTGTCTGACCTCAGTCGTTAAGATCTACGGACACGGGGGCATGGTCACTGACCGTCAGACCGCCTTCCCGGTGAATCGTTGCGGAGGTAAAACGTTCACGGGCGGCAGCATTGGCCAGCAGATAATCAATCCGCCAGCCGCGATCGAGTTCTCTTGCACGACCTCGGTTGGACCACCAGGAATAGGGCCCCTGAACCTCACCGAAGTGTTCGCGGGCGAGATCGTGCCAGCCGGAATTGAGCAGTTCGCCGAACCATTCTCGTTCGTGCGGCAGAAACCCGGACGTTTTCTGGTTCGCCTTAGCATAGAAAATGTCCTGCTCTGTATGAGCGATATTCAGATCACCACCAAAGATGACTGGCGTCGAATTGACGGACGTATCCGCCCATGGTCGAAATCGGGCCATCCACTCCTCCTTAAATGTCTGTCGCTCCGGCTTTGACGAACCGGACGGAAGGTATACGCTGGACACGGTCAGGCCTTCGACACGGACAGTAATAAGACGACCTTCGTCGTCCGCATCTGACTCGGAGGCACCAGTGGTCGCGACGTCGAACGGAGTGCGAGACCAGATCGCAGTGCCGGAATAGCCTTTTCGCCCAGCTGGATGCCAGACGACGTGCCACCCGGGCGGATTGCGCCACTCTTCATCCAGTTGCTCCGGCAGGACTCGAATTTCCTGCAGCAACAGGATGTCCGGATTGATCTGTTTCAAATGGTCGGCAAAACCCTTTCGCAACGCTGCACGAAAACCATTGACGTTCCATGTGGTGATTCTCACACGACGGCCTTTGTCTGGGACATGGGGTAAAAGGCGACAATCGACTCGGATTCGGCAACGTAGTGCGTTTGCTTTCGAATTTTCGTGTCGCCAGTACGCAAGATCCGCGAAACATCCTCAGGCATGTGGTCCTGCTGCACCGTCGCCTAATCTACCTGATATTCCGTTGGCTTTCTCCACTGTGCGTGGCTGTTTGGAATACACCAGGTGAAACTCCTCAAGCCAGCGGCATCAACCCTGATGTCGGGGCTCAAGTTTTCTGTCACTGCACGTCGATCGATGTGACAGCTCAGCTGCCGGAGCGCCGCTGCCGCCCACCGCTATGCCGGTGCCAGTTGTGGAAACATCTCGGAGATCAGGCGTTCCAGTCTTGCGCCCCCGTCAGCCGCGACCTTCAGAATCGAGTCAATGTCAGCAGGCTCCAACGCATCGGGCAGGCACATGTCAGTGACGATGGAAAACCCAACCGTTTTCATCCCGGCGTGATTGGCCACAATTATCTCGGGTACCGTCGACATGCCCACGATGTCGGCTCCCATCAGTCGCAACATTCGATATTCGGCCCGCGTTTCCAGATTCGGACCTGGAACAACAATTAGTACACCCTTATGAGCTGAGATTGACAGATCCAATGCTGCCTGCCGGGCGATTTCGATCAGATCGCGGCTGTAGGGCTCGCTCATGTCCGGAAAACGCGGACCCAGTTCGTCATCGTTGACTCCGCGAAGCGGGTTGTCAGGCAACAGATTAATATGATCTTCCAGAATCACAATGTCCGCAAGTTGATACTGAGGGTTCATCCCACCAACTGCACTCGTGACGACCAGAGTCTCCGCGCCAAGGGCTTTCATCACGCGAACAGGAAACGTCACCTGCTGCAATGAATAGCCTTCGTAGTAGTGACAACGTCCATCCATCGCCACCAGTGGGATTCCATGCAGACTGCCACACACCAACTGACCTGCATGAGACGGCGCCGTTGACCTGGGAAAGTGAGGTATCTCATCGTACGGTATTCGACACGCCACCTCGATCTGTTCGGTAAGGCCGCCGAGGCCTGTTCCCAGGATCATTCCAACGGCTGGCATTTCTGGCCAGTCCTGACGTATTCTTTCGACTGCCTCGGAAGCCTGCTGGCGAATGTGCTGCATCGTAAAATGTCTTTGCGTGGGCTGACAGTTCAAAAAGAAAAGACGTCCCTGATCAGGGACGTCCCGGAAGCAAACACTTGATCAACGACGGGGCGATCGTTGTGCTTTCCGATCTCTTCACAGATCAGAAGTCGTCATCATCGTCATCATCGTCATCATCGTCATCATCGTCATCATCGTCATCATCGTCATCATCGTCATCATCGTCATCATCGTCATCATCGTCATCATCGTCATCATCGTCGTCATCGTCGTCGTCATCATCATCGTCGAAGTCGTCGTCGAAGTCGTCATCATCATCATCATCGTCGTCCAGATCGCTGTCGATGTCGTCGTCCAGTTCGTCGGCGTCGGCATCGGCGTCATCGTCGTCTAATTCGTCGTCGTCGTCCAATTCATCGTCGTCAAGCAGTAGGGGGCCAGACTGCCAACTATGAACACCTGCTGCACAAAGCTGACGGCGCAACGGCTTCGCCTTCAGGTCAGCCATTGATTCAAGCATTATTTCCAACAACATTATTCCTGCCCTCGATCGAGTCCCGTTGGATGAATTGGGTTCCATTGAAATCGGATTGATAATCGGAGCGCCAATCTCTTGTCAACCCCTTGCTGGGTTTCGTTCAGGGGAAATGTTGTGAATCATTTGACAGAAGTTCTCGGCACGATAAGCACGGGAATCCGGAATCTTATTTCCGCAGATGCCTCGAAACAGTAGGGTCAATGATTCAGCTGCTTCTGACGGGGATATGACAGATTTCGAAGTTAACGCATGAAGTCCACGGCCGACAAAATATTAATCGACGATACGGCATTCTGGGTGGCCACCCGTGGGCGTTGTTTTGGTCCGTTTGATTACCAATGGAGCCTGGATTTACGAGGCGTCGAACTGACATATCAGGGCCTGAAGTTCGGCGAAATCTGTGGACGGGAAGAGTTTTATGCGGATCTGGCGGAATTCAGGCTCCCCATCTCCGTGTGTGAGGTTGCTGCAATCACAGCGGGAACATTGGCTGCAGGTGTGGCCGAAGGCCGGTGCGTCGATCAACGCGTTTCGAACCTGCTGACTTTGCTGGAGAAGTTTGGCTTCAGCCGTTTTCGTGTACGTGGCATTTAGCGAACAGATTCTGCGGTACACACAGAATCTACGAGTCCAGTGACGTGCGGCACGCCGCAGCTTTGCTCAACATTGCTTCGATCCGGGAATCATCTCGCTGTATCAGTGCTGTGCGAAAGTCTGCGAGCCTTTGTTCTGCGGACTGAACTGCGTCAATCACCTGTTCCCGGTTTCCGGCCAGGATTTCTTTCCACAATGCAGGGCTGCCCGCCGCAATGCGGGTGGCGTCGCGGAATCCGGACCCGGTCAGCGCCAGATTCTCGGGTCCGACAACCGATGTCGTCACGGCTGCCATAACATGTGGCAGGTGGCTGGTCAGGGCAAGAATTCGGTCATGTTCACGTGGCGTCATTTGTGCAACGGTGCACCCAATGCCGGACCAGAAATCAATGGTTCGTGCAATTCTGCGGTCGGCGGCTTCCCGTCGCTCAGGCGGCGTAATCACACACACACGGTTGTCGAACAGATCCGCGTCTGCATTTTCGAATCCGCCTGATTCCCCGCCTGCGATCGGATGGGCACCCACGAAGAGTCGGGCGATTTTCTGGTCCATGCTGACCTGGTCACAAATATCCGATTTTACGCTGCCGGCATCAGTGATCAGGACATCTTCGGTCGCCATCGCAGCAATTTCACAGACCTGAGAAGCAATCATGTTTACGGGCAGACAGACAACAACGACACTCGGCCGTTGCAGCATGTCGGCAGTCACCGCAGTCGCCCAGTCGTCCAGCAATCCGGCTTCCTGTGCCGCAGCGAGCCGTTGTTCGGACCGACCGACGCCCGTCACCCGACACTCGGGATGTCGCTGACGAATCGCCGCTGCAATGGAACCACCAATCAGCCCCACACCGACAATGATCACTCTGTCTTCAAATTTCTTAGAAACCTGCGCCATGGCAGTCATGATAGGCTGCAGCACAGTCGCTCGCAAACGGTGGCGTCGCAGGCAATGGCCGCTGGGCTTCAAACGTCAGCGTGAGACGGTCATTTCCTGCCGCTCAGTGTCCGGTAGTTTCAGGACGGAATCGTGGCAGCCAGTTGTGCATTCAGCAGTCCGGCCACCGGGGCTTCATCTGCGAATCTGATTGGTCGACCGATGGGGGTAATGATTTCTTCGTCCCAGCCGATCCCCATCGCATGCATGATTGTTGCATATAACTGCGGCACAGTGATTGGGTCCGTGGGCTTCAGCTTTGCCTTCTTACCCTTATCGTCGCTCACATGACTGGCCGTTTCACCGATGACAAGTCCGTTCTGAAATCCGCCACCGGCCACGACGCACGAAAACCAACTGGGCCAGTGATCTCGTCCACCACCACCGTTAATGCGAGGATCTCTGCCGAACTCTGAGATACACAGCACAATGGTTGATTCCAGCAAGTCCCGCTCCCGCAGTTCGGTTATCAGAGTTGCAAAGGCCGGGTCCAGGATGGCAGCCTGAGTCTTCTGGCCTTCGTGATTGTTAACGTGAGTATCGAAGCCGTTAAGGCACACTTCAATGGCACGCACGCCACCTTCTGCCAGACGTCGTGCAATCAGACAGCCTCGACCAAAACGTGAATCGCCGTATGCTTTCTGAACGGCAGTCGGTTCGTCGTCCAGTTCGAAGGCCTTTATCTGTTCCGACGACATCATCTTCAATGCTCGCTGAATATTGTCCTTGTGCAGCGTTTCCTTTTCCGCCGTCGGCCGTCCTTTTGTGAACTGTCGCAACAACAGGTCCAGACCTGTTTTGCGCTGAGCCAACCGGGATTCAGAAATGCCAGCCTTCAGATTTGTAAGTGACCGGCCCGGATCGAAGACACGGAAGGCATCCCATTGGTTTCCCAGGTAACCGCCGCGAGGAAAGAAGTTGTCGCCACCCAGAGAAACGTGCTGTGGGATTTCGACCCTTGCATCGGGCAACTCATGAGCCACAATCGCACCCAGTGACGGGTAGACCAGGGTTGGCTCAAGACGGTATCCCGTCTTGACGTAGGCCGCTGCGCGTGAGTGGTCTCCTTCCAGTGACGTCATAGACCGAATCAGCGTGACGCTGTGCATCTGTTCCGCCGACTGTGGCAGGAACTCGGATATCTCCAGGCCCTTGTGACTGGTGGGAATTGACTTCACCAGACCGCCCGTGGGGGATCCGGGATGCGGATCCCACGTTTCCAGCTGACTCATTCCGCCGTTCATCCACAGCGTGATGAGCGATTTGGGACGTTCCGTACTGCGTTTGGCGGCAGCTCGCGCAGACATGCCGGGCAGAGACAGCGACAGGCCGCAGGCGGCCATCGTTCCGAGTGCATCTCGACGACTGAAAGCGTGCCCATTGCGATTGTTCATTGATTCGTCTTTCCAGATATTCTGATTGTGCTTCACAATATTGAATCGGCGACCTCTGATCCAATATCCAGCCGGTCTCTCAAAGTCAGACAGTCTCAAACCTGCAATCTCCATGCGGAACGAACACCGCCATGTCGTGCAACCGCATCATTTGTTCCACGAAAAATCCGGGCTGTTGAACAGTACCCAGTACAAATCGCGCACGATCTGATGGCGGGAAGTTTTTTGCTCATCGGACGTATCTTCGCCGCCCTCAGGAGTCTGTTCCGGATTCTCCACCGACGATTCGGTTTCCCGTAGTTGTTGCACAAAGAAATCACGTTCTTCGGCATTCGGCATTCGCGTCAGACACGCCAGAAAACAGTTCTGCACGACTGATTCATCGTCGCCGGAAAACCGCATGATCTGCCCGGCTGCCGAAAACGCCCCGGTTTCCGTCAAGCCGCGGGTGAACTTGCCATTCATTCGCAGCAGAGCCTGAGGAATTGTTCCACTTTGCTGAAGAAGTTCGTCATCTGTCGCATCACCGTATTCCTTCAGAAAGTCGCCCTCGTTTGTCAACTTTCCAAAACGAACGAACAGGTGGGACTGTTGATCAGTCGTGCGAATGCGCCCTGCCTGATACATCGATCCGATCATTTGTTCAGGGCGCAGACGAACCAGTGGAAACACGGCCCACTCACGGCTCATCTGTGAGTACAGATCTTCGTCTGCCCAAGCAACGTCAGACCTCATCCGAAAGGCATCGGACAGAGCAATCGTTCGAATCAGAAACTTCAGGCTGCCGTTGTGCCGACGAAATTCCCGACCAAGGACGTCCAGCAGATCGTCAGTGTCTTCGCCCGGATGTCCCGGATCGTCGGGCTGACCGTCAGTGTCGTCGTTCGGGTGTCCCAGATCGTCGACGGGATCGTGCCATGCCCGGCCAAACATCAACCCCCAGATTCGGTTACTGATCGCTCGTTCAAAACGTCGGTTGTCCGGGTGGACGATCCAGGCCGCCAACTTCTGACGACGAGATCCTTCGACATCAGACCACTCTTCGTGAAATGGCACGCGTGGTTCAACCACACGTCCATCCTCTTCGCCCGGATCAACAACTTTGTAGACCGTCGGCTCCCCTTGTTCCATCGGCCGATCGATAACACCCCCGGGGGTCACTCGAGCCTGACCGAAAAAGGCCGCCAAACCTTCAAAGTCCTGCCGCAGCCAGTGGTCAAAAGGATGATCGTGGCATTGGGCACAATCGATGCGCTGCCCCAGAAAGGCTCGCACCGTGCGACCCGCCAGTTCATTTTCGTCCAGACCTTCGCCATCGATAAAGGCGGCGGTGATGAAGTTGGATGCAGCCTGACTGGTCCACAATCCGTCCGCGGCAATGAGATCGGCTGTCATTTCCTGCCACGGACGGTCCATGGTCAATTGATCATTCAACCAGTCTCGCAGCCGATCTCGCCGAAATATGATGAACTGTCCGTCGTCGACTCCAGTCAGAACTCGTTCGATCCGGTCCGCGAAATACGTCGGAAATCTCGGGTCGTCCAGCATCCGCAGCAACCAGCGTTCGATTCGATCCGTCGAAGTGTCCGCCTTGAAAGCGGTGACTTCTTCCAAGGAAGGGATGGTGCCGTGCAACGCCAGAGAAAGCCGTCGATAGACGGCCAGATCATCTGCCATTTCCGCGGGTTCGAGTCCCTCGTCGCTCCAATGCTTGCGCAACCATTGATTGACGGATGACACAGAGTCGTCGATCCGCTCTGTTGAAGCCAGAGTCGGAGGAAGCGACGTAAGCGGTGCGATTTCTCCGGCTTTGATGACCAGCAACATCAGAGCACCGACAGCGACAATACAGAATACGACGGCAAACGGCTTCATCGAAACGTGCCTCATTGTTGGACGACACCACAACAGGAAGACTCTAAGAATACTTTATCGCCACCTCTCGCAGGCCACGATTCCGTGGAATCCGCCCGAAATTCGCTGCAAACGAAGGTTTCCTGGCGACTGTTTCCAGGATTCGTCACATTACAGCGAACGCCCTCGGTAAATATTCCAGGTTTGGAGCGTGCAGCGTTTTCCCATATCGTGCTCTGTTCGTCCGACCGTTACATCAATCCCGTGTCCGCCACGTTCATATTTCCACGTTGTCGAAAGATCGTCCAATGGACACCTTAGCGCCGGAGATCAACGATTCGTTGAAAATCGATGTTGATGCTGCCGACGTTCCGATGGCCGATGAAGTCGTCGACGACGATGGCTCGACAATTCCACTGGGTCCTGGCGAGTTTCCCGGCCTTCGCAAACCGTTCCGCAGTCTGTGGTGGCTGTTTCATGTTCTTCTGGGAATAGGATTTCTGCTGCCACTGATGGCGGGATTGGCGGCAATTCCAGGACTCAGCCTGTTGGCTCTGGGCGTCATGCTGGCGGCTCAGGCCCAGGTGGCACAGAGTGGCCGATTGAGAGACGGGTTTCCGTTGTTGCCGATCTCCACACGAATCGGCACGATTGGATTCATGATCGGACTGTTTCTGGTTCCCATCATCATGACGTCGTCAATAGCTGGCGGTCAGCAGGTCGTGACTCAGCTGTCCGGAGTTTCGCAGAACGGTTTTAGCACCTTAACTGTGGTTCTGCAGGTCATCATTTCTGTACACCTTTTGCTGGCGATCGCAAACGGTGGTTCGTTCGCATGTTTTCTCAGGCCGATTCGCAATATTCGACGATTGCTCAAACGTGTTCGGTCGAATGACTTTGCTCCTGCGGTGAACCTGTGGACGGAACGTCTGGCGACGATCTCTCAACCATGGCATCACTTTCTGCTGGCCGTTAAAGCCGTCATTGGCGCCTTGTGTTGGTTGACGATTCCCACGGTGTTGCTGGGCATGTCGTCCACGTCGCCGCACGAGAATCCCGGGTTCCCGGGAATCCTTTCCTTCGTCGGCGGAGTATTGATGATTCCCGTCGCCGCGTGGCTGCCACTGTTGCAGGTCCACCAGGCCACAACTGGTCGTTTTAAGGCCATCTTCGAAGTGCGTGTCGTGCGTGAGATCATCTGCCGGGTCCCGGTTCGTTGGGCGATCGCCACCATTCTGTTGTACGCGTTGGCGATACCGTTGTACCTTTCAAAAGTTGTGCTGCCGCCTGCTGACGCATACTGGCTGTTCACGCCACTGTTCATTCTGGTCATTTATCCCACACGGCTGCTGATCGGCTGGGTCTATGGAACCGGCATACACAAGGAACATCGCGCCTCTCGGCTGATCCGCTGGCCGGCAAAAGTGTTCATGGTTCCGCTGCTGGGACTGTACGGCCTGATTCTGTTTGCGGTCCCGCTGATCAGTGAAGCCGGCCCCAAAGCGATGTTCGAGAACCACGCATTCCTGCTGCCGGTTCCCAGCGGAGATTTCGAGTAATGCCAACTCGCATCCACAACGTGTCGTTTCAGCACGCTAAGCTATTGGTCCAGAGCAGTTTACTTATTGTCGTGAACGATACTGGCTCGTGGGAGTAACGAAACTGCTATTGAAAAGCGATCTTCGCGGCCACAAGTCAGCGTGAAACGCTGTAAGATCCGGTTCCGTCCTGCCACCAGAAGCGTGATCCACAGAAGCATCAAATCATGCCATCGCAGTCTCGCCACACGTTACTCAGCTTGATCGCCTGTGGGTTCGTCGTGCTGGCCACGGCGATGTCTTCCAACGCTCAGGAATTGCCCACCGCCGAAGCCCCGTCTACGCAGTCTGCACCAAAATTCTCTGCGGCAGACGTTGTCGCCGCTCAGCAGTTTGGTGAAACGCTCAGCATTGCCGACTGGCTGGGCCCACTGGCGCCGGTCGCATTGTCTCCCTACTTTGGTATCGCCTGCCTTTCAGGAATGGCTCTGTATGGCCAGGGCTGGATTTCCGCGGACAATGCGTTTCTGGGCGAAGGATCACCGCTCCACAATCCCTATGTCTTCTGGGCGTTTCTGATCCTGACGTTGATCACGTCCATTCCCCGTCTGACCAAGGTCAGCAAACCGTTTGCGCAGGCGATTGATCAGATCGAGACCTGGGCTGGCATCATCACGATGTTGACTTTAAGGCTTATGATCACTGCCGACGCGCCAGACGTTGCAGAAATGGCCGTCATGCACATGGGCTTCGCGTCAGTCAGCACCAACTCACTGCTGATGATCGCTGCAACAATCAATATTGTGGTGATCAATACAGTGAAATTCTTTTTTGAGACGTTGATCTGGATCACTCCGATCCCGACAGCTGACGCGATATTCGAAGTCGCCAACAAGACTGTGTGCGCAGCGTTGATGGTTATTTACGGTTTCAGTCCGACACTGGCAACGGTGATCAACCTGGCCATGTTTGCAGTCGCGCTGGTGATCTTTGGCTGGGCATATCGCCGCCAGATTTTTTTCCGAACCATTCTGCTGGACACCGTGTGGGCCTTTTGCGCTCCGCCAAAAGCAGTGTCGCAGAAACGACTCATTGTCTTTCCTGTGTCGAAGATCGGGCCACTTTCAGCTCGCACTCGTTGCAAACTGGCGAGAACCGATGCCGGCTGGACTCTGACACACGAACGAGTGTTTCGCGGCGATCTCGTACTGGAATTTGCCGACGACGTGTGCTCTGCCGAAATCAGCAGCGGATTCATCACCAACTGCATTCAGTTTCGTGGTGCGACTGATGCGAAATTGACGTTCAGTCGATGGTACAACGGCCTGCTGCCGGAACTCGCCGCCGGCCTGGCAGTCGGACTGAATGAAAGGGATGCCGCGGCCATCAACGACCGGACGGACCTCAACGCGGAACTGGCGTAGAGTTGTTTCCCCCGGTTGTCGCAGGTCAGACTTCTTCAGAGCTCCGGATATGACCGCGCCTGCAGTAGCGGTTGAACCCGAATGTGCCATTCCGCGGCGATTGTTTCAATCGTGCATCCACCAAACTGGCATTCTTTGATGCTGACGTTATCCTCGACATCCTCTAGATTCCTCTGATCTCCTGCGAGCACCCTGCCCAATGAATTTCAACTTCCTTCAGACGTTTTTCCTGTGTCTATTCGTCGTGTTTCCGAGCGCGATCACAGTTGCCGATGACCCATCCTCTGCAAGAACGCTAAAAGTGCTGATTGTTACGGGAGGATGCTGTCACGACTATCCCTTTCAGTCGAAAGCGCTGCAGGATGCGGCGAAAGCACGAAATGTCAGGGTCGATTGGACGATTGTCAACGCGGGCGGCAACGGCACTTCAGCACAGATTGACTTGTACAAAGACAGCAACTGGGCCAAAGGCTTCGATGTGGTGATCCACAACGAATGCTTCGCAAGAACGACCGATGAAGACTACGTGCGCAGCATCACGAAGCCTCACTTCGAAGGTACTAACGCGGTCGTGATCCACTGTGCGATGCACACTTACCGGGATGCGAAGATTGATGACTGGCGACAAATGCTGGGCGTAACAAGTCGTCGCCACGAGCACAAAAGCAATTACCTGGTGAAGAACGCCAGGCCCGATCATCCGGCTATGAAGGACTTCCCAAAAGAATGGACAACCCCGAACGACGAACTGTACGTGATCGAAAAAGTCTGGCCGAACACTGTCGTCCTGGCAACTTCTGTGAGTGAAAAAACGGGCGTCCTGCACCCGGTGATCTGGGCGAACGAATATGGCAAGTCGAGAGTCTTCGGCACAACCTATGGTCATGCCAACGAGACCTTCGAAGACAAAGTGTTTCTGGACGTCGTCATCAACGGCTTGCAGTGGGCCGCGGGTCCATAGCAATCGGTGAACACACCGAAGGGCTGCGCCCGGGCCGGTATTGCTGGCACGCGAACGATAATGTTCACCGCTGGCTCGTCACTCTTTTATCGCTTCCTCATGCGACGCAGGAACGACTTTCAGTTCTGCTTCTGCCTGAGCATCGGCCAGTTGTCGTTCCAGCACGGCCGGATGGGTGAATTGATGCGAGTCGGCCATGGTCAACGGCGTCGGCTGGGAGTCAAGACGCTTCTGCCGACGACTCTTGAAGAACGGCACTCTATGGTCGGCAAACCGAACGCTGTCGTAGATTGAGCCTCGTTGCAAAGGTCCGGCACCCATTATCCACGTATCCTTGGCATCGCTTTTTGAAATCGCGGAACCGGATTGCCAGACCGGCGTCCCGGTTTCCCGGTGATACGCAAACACCACGATCTTTGATGTGGACAGCGCCGAGTTTCGTTTGCCGACGCTGATCTCCGGAATGGCGGGCACTGGCAGACTGGACACGATCGACGCCGCCTGGCTGATCGCAGTGCTGGCTGGCAGCCCGTACGTGACCTCCAACGAGTCCGTTCCCAACGCGCCCACTCGCGCTTCCAGAACGTAGTCAGCCGCAGCTTTGCTTTCCTGAATCAGGCAACCGGATGTCGTGAGTTTATGTCGCAACGCGCTGATGATGTAATCGGAATTGACAAACACCACACCCTTCACAGGCTTGATATACGTCGTGTCCAGAAACACTTTTCTTCCGGCCAGTACGGCGAAATCCAATTTATCCACAGTGCGGTCGACTGAATCGGACAGCAGCAGTTGTTCGGTGCCCGAGCGCATTTGAGTCGTACCGCAACCTGCGGCGACTAACAGGACGGTCAGCAGAATAGTCTGGCGAGGATTAAGACCCATGGACGCGCAGTCGTAACATCAGAAGCGGAGGGAATTCGACCGGAGAATGGCCAGGAAGGGCAGACAGTCTAGACGTTTGCGGCTTCGGCTGTTGTAATTCCTTTAGACGTTTCCGTCCCAGACGCGGTTTTCCCCCTTAATTCAGGCGCGGACTTCGGCAAAAACTGCCGCTGCGGAATACAATCATTGGCCATCACAACATTTGTCGATCAGAATAGAACGCAGTACTCGTAACGTAAGTCCTCCCCACCCCATGCGGCTCCCCCTCCCGCCGCTCTGCAGACAACTCCTTCCGAAGGCAGACAGTGATGTTATCAGTGGCTGGTCAGACCTTCCGACACTGTGATGGAATTGCCCGCCGGTCGTTTCTGACCGCCGGTGCACTTGGCTTTGGCGGCCTTGGCCTGTCAGACCTGCTGCGCGCGGAACAGACGGTGGGAATCCGGACGTCGCGAAAGGCTGTGATCAACATTCATCTGGACGGTGGGCCATCACAACTGGACACCATTGATCCCAAGCCCGAAGCTCCGTCGGAAGTCCGCGGTGAGTTTCATCCGATTCAGACGACCTTGCCCGGCGTACAGATCAGTGAACTGATGCCACAGGTCGCCGGCCTGGCCGATCAGTTTGTCTTCATTCGAAGTCTTGTCGGTTCCGCGGGTCGACATCATGCCTTTCAGTGCCAATCCGGTTTTGACGAAAAGGCGCTGCAGGCCCTTGGCGGTCGCCCGGCAATGGGCTCCGTCATTTCCAAACTGCTGGGATCGCCGGATGACGCGACTCCCGCGTTTGTCGACCTGATGCAGGGCCGACCGCTCGTGCGCAATTCCGCGCGGCCGGGGTTTCTTGGTCCGTCTTTTCAGCCTTTCCGTCCCGACATGTCAAAAACGTTTCCACGCGAACTGGAAGCCGGCATGAAAAACGAACTGGCGCGTCTGGGGAAAGATCAGACGGTCAGTCTGAAACTCAACCCATCATTATCGCACAACCGACTCGACGATCGACGTACGTTGTTGGCAGCCCTTGATCAGATCAAACGGGATGTCGATGCGTCCGGCATGATGGACGCCATGGATCGCTTTCAGCAGCAGGCCGTCGGCATCCTGACGTCCGGCGAATTTGCCGATGCCATGGATCTAGGTCGTGAAGATCCCGCCACGCTTGCTAAGTATACCGGTCCCACCGCCCAACGAGGGACACAATCGACGACCAGCGAAGGAGCGAACAGTGTTCAGAAGTTCCTGTTGGCCCGAAGATTGATCGAAGCAGGCGTGCGTTGTGTCAGCGTATCGATCAGCGACTTCGACACACACTCTTCCAACTTTGATCGGCTGCGTCATCTGATGCCAATCGTGGATCACGGACTGCACGCGCTGGTCACGGATCTGCAGGAACGCGGCATGCTCGACGACGTGACAATTGTGGCGTGGGGCGAATTTGGTCGCACGCCGAGGATTAACAGCAAAGGGGGAGGACGAGATCATTGGCCACGAGTCGGCCCGGCTTTGATGGCTGGCGGCGGCATGCAGACCGGGCAGGTGATCGGTGCGACGGACCGAATCGCCGGCGCAGCGGTCTCACGACCAGTTCACTACCAGGACGTCGTCGCCACGTTGTATCGAAACCTGGGGCTGGATGCCCGTCAGATCACGGTCGACGATCCTCAGGGCCGGCCGCAGTATCTTCTGGACTCAGGAGAACCTCTGCACGAAGTGTAACCTGACTCGGCAAAGTCAGACAGCACTCACAGTTCATTGCCACAAGGACTCGACTCGGGAGAGTCTACCTACTTCGAAGTCCAGTCTAAGAATCGGGGTTGGAGCGACGATTCGTGGTGCCAAACGAAGTCCGAAAGCAAACTTCCAGCCCCATAATCAAGCCTCGAAGAGCCACTACCTGGATCCAGCATGCTTAATATCGAAAGTTCATCACACCGAAGATTCTGCGACGGCATCAGTCGTCGCCGCTGCATCGAAATCGGTTCTCTCAGCGCCTTTGGTCTGTCATTGTCTCATCTGCTGCGAAACGAAACCGTACAGGCGGCGACAACGCCCTATCGAAAGAGTTCGCCTCGTTCCGTCATCATGATCTGGCAGCACGGCGGCCCGTCGCAGCTGGACACGTTCGACATGAAACCGACGGCTCCGTCTGAATACCGAGGTCCGTACACGCCTATCAGCAGCATCCTGCCCGGACTGGACGTGTGCAACCTGATGCCCGAGCACGCCAAAGTGATGGACAAGTGCACGGTCATCCGCAGCTATTCCCACGGTAATGGGGACCACTGGGCGGCGGCTCATTGGATGCTGACCGGGAGGCTGGGATCGACGGGGTCTGACCGCAGGCCGCGACAGCCGTCCATGGGCGCTGTGGCGTCGCATCTGCTGGGACCACGTCGCAAAGGTGTACCGGCAACGATCAATATGAACGATGGAGGCTTTGGCTATCACGGCGCTGCATGGCTGGGTGTTGCTCACAACCCGATGCGAATTGGTGAAGACAGTTACGGCAACGAGGCTGGACGGTTGCCGACAGCTGATGCCCGCAGTTTTTCACTGGTCGATGGACTGACGACAGATCGAGTGATGAACCGTGGCTCGCTGCAGAAGCAGCTGGACCAGATGCGTCGTGAAGTCGATCAACAGGGCGTCTTCAACAACATGGACGACATCGATCAGCAGGCGATGGAAATCCTGCTGTCGGGCAAGGCTCGCGAAGCATTCAATCTGGAAAACGAGGATAAAAAGACACGGCTGCGATACGGCGACAGCTGGGGAGAACAGGCGTTGATTGCCCGTCGTCTGGTGGAAGCGGGAGTTCGCTTCGTGTCTTTGAACACCGGCTACTGGGACGACCATAGCAATATCAAGGGGCGTCTGGACGACAAACTGCCTCGCCACGATCGCGCGGTTGGCGTGTTGATTCAGGACCTGCACGAACGAGGCATGTTGGATGATGTTCTGGTGGTGACGGCGGGAGAATTTGGTCGCACACCGAAAATCAACGGCAACGCCGGCCGAGACCACTGGCCAGGAGCTCAGAGCATCCTGTTTGCCGGTGGCGGCTACCGGCACGGCCAGGTGATTGGCAGCACGAACGACAAGGCGGAACATCCCACGTCGCGAAAGATCGGTGTCGAGGATTTCTGTGCCATCGTCTACCACAGCCTTGGCCTGAAAGTCGACGACACCATCACTGATCTGTCGAATCGCCCTGTGCACCTTGTCCCTGCCGGGGAAGTTCCGCGGGAAATGCTTTGAATCACAATCCAACGAGGCCTGTGCCTCAGTTGAGCCTGTGGCGTCGTCTGACCAGGCACGTTACCGCCACCGCAACGGAAACCCGATGACACGTGAAACCGTCGCTATGACTCCGCCGCGAGAGTTTGACGACGTAGTCGTAATCATCCCGGCGTTGAACGAAGAAAAATCGTTGCCGCTGGTGCTTCGCGACCTGCCGCATGTTGCTGCTGTCATTGTGGTAGACAACGGATCGCACGACCGCACAGCCGCGGTGGCGGCAGACGGCGGCGCCATCGTGGCGGAGGAACCGAATCGCGGTTATGGAGCTGCCTGTCTTTGCGGACTTCAGCAACTTGCCGAACTGGTGGCACATGGATCGATCGAAGCGAAGATCGTGGTGTTCATCGATGCTGACTACAGCGACTATCCGGATGAACTTCCACTGGTTCTTGATCCCATTCGTCAGGATCGAGTTGATTTTGTGGTTGGCTCGCGACTGACTGGCCATCGTCAAAAAGGTGCCATGCCACCGCAAAGCGTCTACGGAAACAAGCTGGCCTGTTTTTTGATGTGGCTGCTGTTTCGCGTAAAGTACACGGATCTGGGACCATTCCGAGCGATTCGCTACGACGCTCTCAGGAAGCTGAACATGGTGGACCGCAATTTCGGCTGGACAGTCGAAATGCAGATCAAGGCAGCCAGACAGAAACTACGTACCGTCGAGGTGCCGGTATCGTATCGAAGACGAGTGGGCGTCAGCAAAATCAGCGGCACGGTGTCCGGTACGTTCAAGGCGGGGTACAAAATTCTGTATCTGATCGCGAAGTACGGCCTGCTGGATCGTCAGGTCGTGGAGTCGGTTGATGAGCCAGGTTGATTCCGTGTCGCTTCCGCCCGAGCGCACAGAACTGCGCCGCCTGATTTCCATTGGGTGGGTGTTGTGCGCAACGATCCTTTGCCTGACCGTGCTGTCTCAGTGGTTCGCATGGCACAGTCCACTGGCAGGGCGTCCGGTATGGGCGTTTTTGATTCTGATGACAGGGGCATTCGTACTGCATCTGTGGGCCTTGAAGATTGCGATCGGATTGAAGAGGGACCGAACCGCGCTGCGGTGGATAATTCTGTTTGGACTGGGCTATCGGCTTCTGCTGCTGCCGTCACATCCCATTCAGGAAGTTGACATCTATCGCTACATGTGGGACGGGTTGGTGGCAGCTGACGGGCAGAATCCGTATCGCTTCAGCCCTCGCGACATCCTGTACGCAGACACGCAGGACTGTGGCCCGGAAATCGAAGAGTTGGTGAGGATTCGTGATTCCTCCGACGCCATCGCCACGACGTTGAGTCGCGTGCACTTTGCCCACCTGACGACCATCTATCCACCTGTCAGTCAGGCGGTCTTTGCCGCAGCGGCGACCGCAACGCCACTGAGCACGTACGTGGAAGTCCGACGGTTCGTCACCAAAT
Source organism: Fuerstiella sp. (assembly GCA_039831575.1). Classification (GTDB taxonomy): domain Bacteria; phylum Planctomycetota; class Planctomycetia; order Planctomycetales; family Planctomycetaceae; genus Fuerstiella. Next base: position 22,449 of record JBDONA010001144.1, read on the forward strand.
TCTTCATCGTACTGTTCGATGTACTTGCCATGTTTGGGCTGCTGGCGTTGTTGCAGCACTTTCGCAAACCAACCGGCTGGCTGATCTGTTACGCGTGGTCACCGCTCATTCTGAAGGAGTTCGCCAACAGTGGACATCTGGACGCTATCGCGGTGGGATTCACCGTGTGGGCCGTGGTGTTCTGGTCACGGGCACTGCGGCAAAACTCGGCAAGGCTGTTGTCTGCCGCCGCCGTCTTACTTGGGTTAGGTATCGGGGCAAAGCTTTCGCCCGTCGTGGCCGTGCCCGTGATCGCGGTCAGCGTCCTGCGACATTTTGGTTTTCGACAGTTCGTTGTGAGTGGTGCTTTGGTGACTGCTGTTTCTACCATCACACTATGGCCAATGCTGGCAACGAAAATTCAATTGCCAGCCGTGGAATCTGCCGCGGCGTCCAACGCTGTCACTCTTACAAACATTCACGACCCACCGCTGCCCGCTGATTTCGACGAAGTCACGAACGTTGCAGGCACCGAGCAGCTGCCCAGAGTCCCGGTCTTTTCAAAAGACCGGGACTCTCTATCCGCAGTTGCTCCAAAACCAACACAACAAGCGACCAGTCAGGGGCTGTCCGCGTTTATGAGTACGTGGAAGATGAACGACCTGTTCTTCCTGATCGTCAACGAAAACCTGAAACCTGGCTCCGCAGCATGGTTTGCAATTCTGCCTGACACCACAAAACGTCATTTCATTGTGCCGGTCACCGAGTGGAGAAATCAGTCAGCAGAGCAGGCCGCATTCTGGGTTTCGCGCGCGATCACAGCTGTCATTCACGTTCTTATCACAGCGTGGCTGGCGGCAGCCGCATGGCGTGCGAATTTACGTCAACTGCCGGGTCTTGTGTTTCTGTCAGTGGCCTGGTTCTGGCTGTTGTTGCCAACGCTCAATCCGTGGTACTGGATCTGGGCGATGCCGCTGCTGCCGTTTGCTCGACTGCGCAGCTGGTTGTTCATGTCCGGCTGTGTCACCATCTACTACTCGCGATTCTGGTTCCAGAACACCTGGGGCGCACAATTGATTCCGGGAACGACGTATGACGGAAAATCATTCTTCAACTTTGTCGTCGTTTGGCTGGAATATATCCCGCTGCTCGTCGTCCTGTGCATGGAACACCGCAGACGCATCACCCGAAAAAAAGGCTCAGAATTCGCCAGACCCTGAACTTGTTTGCGCGGCACGGTGTCATTTGCGGACGGATCAACTCATTTGAAGACATCCAGGAGCAACAAACCATGACACACGAAATCGTACCCACTGGCGAAGCAACAGCGATCCTGCCAACACCTGGCTCCGCGACGAAGCCGATTACCATCATCGGTACCGAAGCGATACGCAGCACTTTCGACGATCTGTGCCTGCAGCAGGCGGTGAATTCGCGAATGGCTCCCGGAGTGACGGATCTGGTGCTGAACCCGGACGCACACTGCGGTTACGGTGCGCCGATTGGATGTGTGATGACGTCACCAACTCACATCTATCCGGGTCCCGTCGGCGTCGATATCAAGTGTTCGATGAGCCTGCTGCAGCTGGATCTGCCCGCTGACCAAATCATCGATCGGCCAACTCGGCGGGCCCTCATCAATGCTGTCTGCGAGCGTACGCCAACAGGAGCCGGTCGGGGTCAGCGACACGTGAAGAAGTCACGGTACGTGGGTGAAGGACTGGGACGTCAGCTTCTGATCGACGGCGCATCAAAGGACGTCTGTCAACAGTTGGGAATTTCATACGACTGGACTCGGCACTGCGAAGACTCGTTCCACGTCGGACACGATGAAACGGCCGTTGCGCTGGCTCTGCGACTGGACAAGCACCTGCATGAGGAAAACTTCAGCAAGCGGTTCAGCAATAAGATGCAGCAACTGGGATCCTACGGAGGCGGCAACCACTTCGGAGAATGTGAAGTCGTGGACGTGTGCGACAACGATCGAGCTCGCCGGGTGGCAGATCGATTCGGCCTGAAGAATGGCCGTGTGGCGTTTCTGTCTCACTGCGGTTCCCGAGGCATTGGTCATGACCTTGCGTCCGGTCAGTTCAAGACGTTGCAGCGTCACTTCGAAAAGTGGAACATTCCTTTGCCCGGCCGCGACCGTCAGCTGGTGTACGCGCCTCTGGGAACACCGGAGGCAGATGCCTACATTGACGACATGTCGCTGGGAGCCAACTTTGCAACCGTCAACCACCTGTTGATCAACGCCCTGGTACTGGAGGCATTTCAGGAAGTGATTCCAGGAGTGCAGGGGAAGCTGGTGTACTTCATCAGCCACAACATTGCCCGAAAAGAAATCGTGGGTGACTGCGTGTCAACGAACGCTGCGAGTGATCCGAGCGGTCGCTCGAAGAAACGATCGACGATGGAGTGGGTGCATCGTAAGGGGGCGACTCGCGCGTTTCCGGCGGGACATCATGCGCTGAAAGGCACAATGTACGAAACGACAGGGCATCCGATTCTGTTGCCGGGAAATCCTCAGGCAGGATCCTGCGTAATGGTGGCAGACGAAGGAGCGGCAGCCAGCTGCTACAGCGTCAACCACGGCGCCGGACGTGCGCTGGGGCGCAAGCGCGCGTTCCGGGAGCTGGATCAGGCCACAGTCGACAAGTCCTTCGACGACGCCGACATCATGACGAACTGCCGAATCTACCCCAGGGATGAAGCACCGGCAGCCTACAAGGATTTCGACGAAGTCCTGCGCTCAGTCAAGTCCGCCGGCCTGGCAACGGAAGTTGCCAGACTGAAGGCCCGCTTCGTGATCAAAGACGGTGACAAAGCGGATGATTGATCGTGGTGAGCTGTGGCTGCGCGCGTGGGAAGAGCACCTGAGTTAGAGTCAAAGCGAACAGACAAAAGTGTCAGCGATGGCCGACTTGGGGGTCCCCACTCCGGGCTTGTCCCGGTGGTTTTCAGGCTGCTGCACTACGTTTGCAGGAATGGAGGAAGAGTGGTGCAGAGGCCCGGATACCCGAAGAGGCAACGGTGTCAGGAACCGATAAGCGATTTGCTTCCTGACACCGCTGACTGACTCGGTCGGCAGTCGCAAAAAAAAGAGTCCCGGTCTTTGGCAAAGACCGGGACTCTCATGTCGACTGCCTGAGGGTGCGCCTGGTTATTCAGAATCGCTGCCACTATCGGTGTCGCTACTTTCTCCGTCGGCAGGTGCAGCTGCCGAATCTGAGCCGTCGCCACATCCAACGCCGGCGACTGCCATGACGACGGCGAACATGGCAACGGATATCTTTCGAGTCCAGTCGTTTAACATTTGTTTCATCCTTCTGCTTCATCGGAGTAATCGGATTGTCTCAGACTACGGGACGTCGCCGACGGTGCGAGTTACAGCTCGCATCGTCAGATTCAAGACCCGTAGCCGTGTGAACTATGTCACACTATACAGAAAACGCCCCGGCATGCTACGAACTCAACGCCAACTCCAATCCGTCTGGCCCTTCAGATTCACAATTCGATCGGCGGGCCAACGTCCGCCGTGCAGCGAGATGATTGTGTCAGCCGCCATTGAGAACATGTCATGGAAGGACTCGCGGTCCAGTCCGGCGATGTGATTGCTCAACAGGACATTTTCTGTCTTCAACAGCTGGCTGTCTGCCGGTAACGGTTCCACCTCAAACACATCCAATCCGGCGCCGCGGAGTTTTCCTGACGCCAGCGCTGCGCAAAGATCGGTTTCATTGACAAGCTGACCCCGCGCCGTATTGATCAGCACTGCCGAATCCTTCATTTTTGCAATCGTCCGGGCGTTGATCATTCCGTTCGTTTCGTCAGTCACGGGAGCGTGCAGACTAATGTAGTCTGACCAGGCATATAGTTGATCAAGCGACAGCAATTCGACGCCGTGTTGCTGTGCAAATTCGACGCAGGCATACGGGTCGGATGCAATGACGTTCATGCCGAGTCCGATGCCCCGAGTGGCCATCGCCTGGCCGATCCGGCCCAGCCCCACGATCCCGAGTGTGCTGCCCATGACACGCGGACGAGCCTGTCGACTCCACGCACAGTCGCGCACGCACTGGTCGGCGAATGGAAACCCTCGGGCGATCCCCATCAGCAGGGCGATCGCGTGTTCTGCAACAGCATCATGATTCACACCAGGAGTGATGGTGACGGCGACGCCGTGGCGATCACATGCGGCAAGGTCAATCGCGTCGAATCCCACACCCGTTCGGGAAATCACGCGCAGATTGGGACAGCTGGAAAGAAGCTCCGGTGTGTACGGTTCCGCTCCTGCGATCACAGCGTGACATCCCTGCAGCACTGCGGCGAACGAAGTTTCGTTCCTAAGATCCACGTCTCGGCTGACGACACGGCATTCGAACCCGGCGTCTTTCAGCAACTCAAAATGAGGGCCTTCTTCGCCACTGAGAGACGTACACAGAACGTTCAGCATCAATGGATCTCCATGATAATCGGGTGGCAACACATCGACAACCGGATCATCAGCGACCCGATACAGTCGTGCGGACAAACTATGAGACTCGGCACGGGACGGAAGTACAAGTCGCCAGGCGACACGACCATTGTAATGAATACAACAGCGTTGAAGAACGAGCGGGCAGGCAGGGTGGCGTTGGCAATCAGCTTTTGACCGCTGTGCGGTCCGGGGTTACGGCTATGCGAGCGACGATGGCGCCAGCGATGGCACCCATCAAATGTCCGTCCCACGAGATTCCTGGACCGACCGTCGGCAGGACTCCACCGATCAATGTGGCACCGTATGTGAAGCCTACAAAGAGGGCAATCGCCAGCGCACCCAATCGTCCTTCTCGAAAACCTGCCACGATGAGGAACGCAATCAGTCCATAGATCAATCCACTGGCACCGACATGCACTGTATTTGGTGTACCGAATACCCACAGGAGAATTCCTCCCAGCACGACAATTTGCGGAACGATCGTGTAGGTATTGGCTCGTGACCCGGCCAGCAGACACAACAGCACAACCAACGGAACAGTGTTGCCCAGCAGGTGGTCCCAGCCACCATGCAGAAATGGCATCGTCAGGATACCTGTGAGCCCGGTCACCGAATGTGGTGAAAGCCCAAAGTTGTTGAATTCGCCAGGTAGAAATGTGTCCAGAATGAACACGGCCCAGACGATCGCAACGAAGATCGCAACGCCGTGAAGTTCTTCCACAATTCGATGTTTCATCGGGCGTCCTCAACCGGTGACGGGGCGAAAGGGCAGGTTGCTGTGGCAAACGATAACGGCCCGCATGCGAATCACCAAATCATGGCGGGAAGCGACGGGGCCCGGGAGACGGAGAAGGCAGAGGATTTCGAAATGGTAACCGAAAGAACCTTCCGTCACGTTTCCGATCCTGCGAAGCGCAAGAAGGGTGCACTCACAGATTACGCTTTCGGATCGTTGGACGGCGTGGACTGAGCACAGCGGGGAAACCACAGGTGCAGCAGCAGGAAAACAAGCGTGCAGGCTCTGGCGTCCGGGACGGAAGCTCTGCTTCGTTGTGCCACTGCTGAGCAGAAGCAGTGCTGCCTCCGTGAACGGCATAAACCGTCCAGCTGAGACAACAGCGGCACGACGACCAGCGAGTCTGTTTCCTCAGGTGATGTGTCGACGTCCTCACTGTTTGCAAGCAAACAGTGGCACGGATCACGGCTTGACACCAGCGGCGTCTGCACACCTATCCTCAGCCGAAGAACAATCGACGAGACGGCCGGCGAGGATCAGCGAAAACTTTGCCATGGCGACAGGAAGGCCCGAGCAGCCTAGCTGGACAGCGCCAAGTCTTTTTGTGTTGTGTGTTTAAGTCGTGATGTGGTTTGGTTTTATGGATCTTGACATGGCGACGGAAAAGAGACGACCCTGCGCGTGATAAGGCGTTTCACTCGGAAACCACGGAAGGTCATCTCATGTCTGTTCAGGATATCGCAAAGCTGGGGAAATTGCTTGCTCAGTTTCTGGCAAGTTTCGCCTGTTGTTTTGCTCGGCCTGCGGGGCGAGCATTGTTACAGATTTACGTGAAGGGTCTGTTGTCCGACGTACCACGCAAGAATGCCGAAGCCATCGCCCTTGACCAGAATATG